>JBDKSR010000104.1:0-4248 GCA_039680545.1 Bryobacteraceae bacterium
GAAACGAGAGTTGAGGAACGTAGCGGCCCAGCACGACGACGCAAACGGTGAGAGGCGTAGAAAGGATGAGACCGGCCGGTCCCCACAGAACAGTCCAAAAGACAGCCGCCACAAGCAGCGCCAACGAGGAGATTCCCGTGTTCGCCCCGTAAAGCCACGGCTCGACGAAGTTGGCAATGATCAGTTCGAGACCGGCAAACAGCAGGAACACAAGCAGCGGCGGCAGCCAACTGTCAAAAGCCGCCAATGAGAGTGCGATCGGCAGCGCGGCGCCAACCATCGTGCCGACATACGGCACGATGCGGAGGAGGCCGGCGACGATTCCCCACAGCGCGGGATTGGGCACGCCAATGCAATACAGACCGAATCCGACCAAAGCCCCAAAGCTGGCATTGACCAGGACCTGCATCGAGAGGTACCGGCTGACACGTTGCGCCGCGTCGTCGAGCGCTTGCGTCATGATGTTGATCTGACCGATTCCAACCAGCCGGAAAAAACGATGTCTCAGGTCGATTCTCTTGATCAGCATGAAGATCATGAAGATGAGGACAAGTCCTGTCACTGCCACAGGTCGAAGAACCGGCTGTACCAGACCACGAAGGTAGTCCCAACCATTCGCCGGCTGTTGCACGATCTGCACGGGCAGTGGAAGATCGGGAGTACTCGGCACCGTGCGCTGCTTTCGATTCTGTACTGGAGGAGCCGGGCCGGGAGAGGGTGCCCCGGGGCTGGAAAGTTCTTGCGCAATTTCCCTCAAGCTGTTCGCCGCAAGGCCCAACGGTCCCTCTGTGGGAATGCGAAACGCCTCCATCTTGGCGTGAATGTTCTGGCGGTACCTGGGCAGCTTCTCGGCGACGTCAACGAGCTGAAGTGCGATGATCCAGGCAACGCAGCCGACCCCCGCCATCGTTACCAGGACGGTCACCGCGACGGACGGTATGCGGCCGATTCGTGATCTTTGCAGGAGCGCGACCACAGGAGTCAAAACGAACGTCAGAATGAGAGCAAATGCCAGGGGAATCAGAATTTCGCGGGCAAAGTACAGCGCCGCGATCGTACCAAGCAGCATGACCATCGACGAGTTATTGGAGCTTGGGAGGTGGCGGTGTGAAGCGCTGATGGCCGCTGGTACCGAAGCACTGCGCAAGTCAACCGCCCTCGTCGAAGGGCCCCTCTCGAGGCGCCTGTGGAAGAACGGTCCGTTCCAGAAGAAAGCCATGCGATTCGGCCCAAGCCGATGCCAGAGAGCCAGTCGAGAGGGGATACTGCACGCCAGTGACCACAAACGAAAGCCCCTAGCACACTACTCCGCTTCGACCCGATCAGGAATCCGGCGTCGCGGCCTTCTCCTGTTTGTGTAAGGCCGCAATCCGGTTCTGTAGCGTCCGCAGGCTGATCCCCAGCATTTCGGCGGCACGCTTACGGTTCCCGCGCACGTGATCCAGGGTGAGCCTGATATAGGTTTCCTCAATCTGGGCGAGTTGCTGGCCGGGCGGGAGTATCATCTGGCTCTCGTGACCGGGCACTTGTGGCGTCTGCCGGCCGGGTCTCGATCTGAAGGCAGGAGAAGGAAGGTGATCCAACCGAAGCATGCCATCGTTTGCCACAATCGTAGCCCGCTCGATTACGTTGCGTAGCTCCCTTACATTGCCGGGCCAATCATACGTACGAAATAGGTCCAGCACTCCGGAATCAAGACCCGAAACACGGGTACCATGTTTCTCGTTGAGAGCCGGAATCATAACCTCCGCAATGAGCGGGATATCTTCTTTTCGCTCCCGCAGCGGAGGAAGAGCAATCTGAAACACACTCAACCGGTAGTAGAGTTCTTCCCGCAAGCGCGTTTCCAGGGAATGGCTGGTGGCGGCAAGCACACGCGCGTCCACCGAAATCTCGCTCTTGCCACCCAGTCTTCGCACCCGCAAGTCTTCGAGAGCGCGAAGCAGCTTCGGCTGCGTAGATGGCGGCATCTCGCCGATCTCATCCAGAAACAAGGTGCCACCGTGGGCCTGCTCAAAACACCCCGCGGAACGCTCCATCGCTCCTGTAAACGCGCCCTTTTCGTGACCGAACAACTCGCTCTCAATCAGAGTCTCGGGCAACGCGGCGGCATTGACCGCGACAAAAGGACCATCCCCGCGGGGGCTCAGCTTATGGATCTCCCTCGCGACCATTTCCTTCCCCGTACCCGTCTCTCCGCAGATCAATACTGGCGCCGAGGTGGGCGCCACCTGCTTGATGATCGAGAAGACCTCCTGCATGGCAGGGGACGCTCCTACCATGTCCCCCAGTACGCCACGGACCCTCAAGTCGCGCTCAAGTTCGCCCGTTCTCTGTAAAGCGCGCTTGTGGCGAATCGCGCGCTCCAGAAGGATCTTCAAGGCGCGCGGGTCCACGGGCTTTTCCAGATACCAGAATGCCTTGAGGTCATGAACGGCGGACAGCGCCTTTTCCATGCTGCCGAATCCGGTGAGCACGATCGCCGGAGTAAGGTCGCCGTGCTGCTGCAGGTGTCTGAGGAGTTCGAAACCGTCCATGCGCGGCATGACCAGATCCGCAACGATGACATCCGCATTGAAGGCGGTGAGCCGTTCCAGCGCTTCCTGCCCGTCCGCCGCAACCTGTGTCTCAAAGTGGTCATCGGAGAGCATGGCGGCCAAAGCGGAACGCTGGCGCTCATCATCATCGACGATCAGGATCCGGCCCGATGTCACCGGTTTTCGGGGCATCGGTGCCATCATAGCAAGCCGCATCGAAACCGGGGGCGTTGAGGTCCCAGCGACGCTGCCCGGCGCCTAAAAGGACCGTCTAATATCGGCTCTGCGCAAGAATTCCACGAAGCTCCCAATTGGCGGGGGGCGCCACCGCCATCCAGCGATGAGCAGCGGAAAACCATTGGCGTCACTCCATTTCCGGCTGGTCTCCAAACCATCAGCCAAAGTATCACAACTACGAAAAGACAAAGAAATCAAGATCGATCTGTTTGTGAGATGCACTCGGGCGATGCGCTTTAAGCACGATATGCTCGTTTCGCATCCTGCGGCAGCGTTCCACACGCTAGAACACGCGCGTGACCCCGTGGTGACAAGAGACCACCCGCCTGCGGGTGCCTGTTCAGCAAGCGGTTCGACCGCTGCGAGAGAGGCGCCCGGGCGAGCGTCGTGATCGGTGAAACATCCGAGTGTGGAGATGGCACAATAATTCCCACCCTGGGCATTATTGTGGCTTAGCCGCGATGACCAAGGGCGAGGGCGGTCCTCCTTGGCTCGCAGTCAGTCCTCCAACACAAACGTTACCTTCAGGTTCACGCGATACTCGACAATCCTGTTCTCGCTGACTACCACTTTTTGACTCTTTACCCACGCGCCCGACACTTTCTTCAGCCGTTTGCAGGCGCGCGCAATTCCTGCCTTTACGGCGTCTTCAAAACTCTTCTCAGAAGACGCAATGACTTCAGTGACTCTGGCGACTTGCATGTGACAGGTGCTCCTTCCGCTTGTTGACTGCACTGTTCGTTGGTCAATGGATCAGGCGCTCACAAAGCCTCAACGAGGCTAGCGCCGGCCCAGGAAACAGCCCAACGGTCCTACGACTTCATCCGCTGGCTGATGTTTCGCTCGCGACTCCCGGTTCCAAATGCGACCGGCCTCAATGACTGCCCCCAATCCATCTGTCATTGCCGGTTTTCCACCCGGAGGTTGTTTGTCACCGAAAAGACTCCGGAGACGCTGTTCGCTTGCAGCCCTGCGATGTTCTTATCGTTCTGGCTGTCGACCACTCCTTCCAGTGTGACGTTTCCGTTCTTCACGATGATGTGGATCGAGGGCAGCGCCTGCAATGCATACCGGTTCAGCACGGCTTGTCCGTAGACAGCGCGAAAGGTCGCGAGGCGGATGTGGTCGTCGTTGGAAGAGATTGGCAGCGTCTCGATCTGGTTTTCGACATTGTCCACACCTTCGATCGCCTTAACCACGCGAGCGGCATCCTCCTTTAGTGTCGGGCGGGTCACCTGTCCCAATAGCGTGACCGTGGTCCCGTTTACTCGGAACGCGAGGTTGTCGAACAGCCCGTAGTAAGGGAGCATTACCAGTTCATGGCGCACTTCGCGCTCCATCCTCGTCCGCGCCCTTTCCGAAACAGCCTGCTGGCCTTGGGCGAGTACACAGACTGCCAGCAGCAAACCGATAGCGATTGGCCTCATCGTAGGGTCTCCTTGCTCTCAACATGGCCTATCAGCCTGTCGAAAAA
>JBDKSR010000105.1:0-4258 GCA_039680545.1 Bryobacteraceae bacterium
TTTACTCGTCCATCGGAACGCCCCATTGTCCGAACTGCGGGCACGAGATCGCCACGCAATCGACCGAGCAGATCCTGCGGCAGATCGTTTCTCTCCGGATGGACGAGCGGGTGATGATCCTGGCCCCTGTGGTTCGCGGCCGCAAGGGCGAGTATCGCAAGGACCTCGAGAAACTGGCGCGGCAGGGGTTCCTGCGGGCGCGGATCGATGGTGAACTGCACTCGATCGAAGAGCCGGTAAAACTGGATCGCCGAAAGAACCACACGATTGAAGTGGTGGTCGACCGACTGCTGGTTAAACCAGGTCTCGAAAAGCGTCTCGAAGCGTCGATCGAAACTGCCACAAAAATGACGGACGGATTGGTGCTGGTCGCGGTCGTGAACGGCGAGGAACACCTGTATTCACAGAAACTCGCCTGTCCGGATTGCGGAGCCAGCGTGCCGCAGCTCGAACCGAGGTCGTTTTCCTTCAATAGCCCATACGGCGCCTGTGAAAGCTGCACCGGCTTGGGGAGCCGCTGGGCATTCGATCCAGCGAAAGTTATCGTCGACCCATCCAAACCGCTGCTCGATGGGGGTCTGGGGCCCGGGGGCGGCTCATCGTACATCAATCACCTGGCAAGGGACGCCGCGCGGCGTCTGGGCATCGAGATCTCGGAGCCGTTTGAGCAGCTTCCCAAGAAGGCGCAGACATCTTTGCTTCAGGGCGGCGCCGGTTTCAAGGGTATCCTCAAGCTCCTGGAAGACACTTACGAGGAGGCTCCCGAGAGCTACCGTGAATCGTTGATGGAGTACATGTCGGCCACCACCTGCTCCGCCTGTCACGGGCGCAGGCTCCGTCCGAGTAGCCTCGCCGTGCGCGTCAAAGGGCTTTCGATCGCGGATTTTACAAGGATGCCGGTTTCCCGTGCACTGCCGGCCGTACGCGGATGGGAACTGACGGAACGGGAGCGGCAGATCGCGGGACGGATCGTAGGGGAGATCCGCAACCGGCTGGAATTCCTCGATTCGGTCGGGCTCGACTATCTGAGCCTGGACCGGTCGGCGGCGACGCTCTCCGGTGGCGAGTCGCAAAGGATCAGGCTGGCCACTCAGATTGGGTCGAAGCTGCGTGGCGTGTTGTACGTGCTCGACGAACCGTCGATTGGTCTGCATCATCGCGACAACACACGCCTGCTCGACACCCTTGCTCGTCTTCGGGACCTCGGGAACACGGTGTTGGTGGTCGAGCACGACGCAGAAACCATCGAGCGGGCCGATTATGTGATCGATCTCGGTCCGGGCGCGGGGCGGCTTGGCGGAAGTCTGGTCGCAGCCGGAACGCCTGAGCAGATCACGAAGAACCCGGACTCTCTGACGGGACAGTATCTGTCGGGTGCGAGGAGTATCGTGCTGCCGGCTAAGCGCCGTGCCGGCAATGGTAAACGGCTGGTGGTCCACGGGGCGCGGGAGCACAATCTGAAGAGCATTGATGTCGAGTTTCCGCTCGGCCTGTTCACGGTTGTAACCGGGGTCTCGGGAAGTGGAAAATCAACGCTTGTCAACGACATCGTCTATCGTGCTTTGGCGCGGGAGATCTACAACTCTCATGAGGAGCCGGGGGCGAACGACTCGCTGAGCGGCCTTGAACACCTCGACAAAGTTATACGGATCGATCAGTCGCCAATCGGACGTACCCCTCGCTCCAATCCGGCGACTTACACCGGAGTATTTACCGCCATCCGGGATTTGTACGCGATGCTGCCCGAGTCGCGGGAACGGGGCTACAAACCGGGGCGCTTCAGCTTCAACGTCAAGGGCGGGCGCTGCGAGGCCTGCCAGGGTGACGGGTTGAAACGGATCGAGATGAACTTCCTCCCGGACGTCTATGTAACATGCGACATCTGCCGAGGGCGGCGATACAATCTGGAAACGCTCCAGGTAAGATACAGGGGGTACTCCATCGCCGACCTTCTGGAGGCTCCCGTTGAGGATGCGTTGGGCGTCCTGGAGAATATCCCTCAGATCCGGACGAAACTGGAGACGCTTCGGGATGTCGGGCTCGGCTACATCCATCTCGGGCAATCGGCCACGACGCTTTCAGGTGGCGAGGCGCAGCGGATCAAGCTCGCGCGCGAACTCAGCCGCCGGCAAACTGGGCGGACGTTTTACATACTGGATGAACCGACGACCGGCCTGCATTTCGATGACGTGCGGAAACTGCTGGACGTGCTCCAGCAACTGGTGGATCTCGGAAATACGGTGGTTGTGATCGAGCACAACCTGGACGTGGTGAAGACGGCCGACTGGATCATCGATCTCGGGCCCGAGGGCGGTGAGGACGGCGGGCAGGTTGTGGTGGCCGGCACGCCGGAACAGGTGGTTCGCTCGCGCAAGGGTTACACCAGTGAGGCGCTTTCGAAAGTGCTCAGAAATGGACGAAACGGATGAGCAAGTATAGGCAGAAACCACTGGACTTCGCCGGATTGAAAACTGTGCCGATCAGGGATAGGGGCGGCAAGGTCCGCACGGAACACTTTGCCTCGCCATACGAGAAAGGCGCAGGCATGGGGCGGTGGTTGGATTCGCTGCCGAAGATCCTTGCGGCCGATTCCTTCCGCTCCGTTGTCGACGCGTTGCGCGCAGCCAGGCAAAAGAAGAAGCCGATCATCTGGGGCTTTGGAGGGCACGTCATTAAGTGCGGCCTGGCGCCCGTGTTAACTGACCTGATGCGCCGCGGTTACGCGACTGCTTTCACGATGAACGGATCGGCGGCGATACACGATTTCGAGATCGCCATCGTGGGTTGCACGAGCGAAGATGTCGAAGCCGTGCTGCCCGACGGCCGTTTCGGAACAGCCGAGGAGACCGGACGGGAGATGAATACGGCGATCATCGAAGGGGACCGGGAATCGCTCGGGATTGGAGAGTCTCTCGGCAGGCGCCTGGAGACGTTGGCCGACCCGGCCTTCCGCCAGTCGAGCGTGTTGCTTGAAGCGTGGTCCCACTCCGTTCCCGTTACAGTCCACGTCGCGTTCGGCACGGACACCCCGCACACGCACCCCGCGGCCGACGCCGGCGCGATCGGGCGTGCGACGCATCGCGATTTCCGGTTATTCTGCTCATTGGTGGCAGAGTTGAACGATGGCGGGGTTTACCTGAACGTGGGCTCGGCGGTCGTACTGCCGGAGGTCTTTTTGAAAGCGATCTCCGCGGTGCGCAACCTGGGACATCCTGTGAACGACTTCACGACGGTCAATTTCGACTTTTTGCAGCACTACCGGCCCCGGGTTAATGTTGTCGAGCGGCCACACGCGCGCGCCGGAGGCCGTGGGATCGCGATTACAGGCCATCATGAGTTGATGCTGCCCTTGCTGGCAGCGGTTCTGATCGAACGGGAATGATGAACGAAAACGAGGTCACCCCACAACCCGCTGAGGTAACGACGACCTCTGAGGCGTCGCCCTTCTGGAACTACCAGGATCTGGTGCTGTTCCTGACCTCCGGACTCCCGGCGCTGCTGGCCGGCTCGCTGATCGTTAAGGCTGTGTTTTACGGCCTCTCGATCGCAGGGAAGAGCCCTGCGGCGGAACTGATTGCGGCTCAGTTCCTTTCGTGGGGACTGTGGTTCGTCGTACTTCACATGATTTTGCGCGTGAAGTATGGACGCCCGTTTTGGGAATCCCTCGGTTGGGTGCGGCCATTCGAAAACGTAGGGAAATATGCTCTGGCTGGAATCCTGCTTGCCTTCTGTCTGGCGATTGCGGGGATGTTCATGAAGGCGCCCAACATCGACATGCCGATGATGAAGTTGCTCTCGGACCGCACCTCGCTTCTACTGATCGGAATTGCGGCAGCGACCGTTGGGCCGCTCTGTGAGGAACTGGCGTTCCGCGGATTCCTGTTGCCTCTGCTCGTACGCTCCACCGGAGCGGTGTTCGGCATCATCCTGACCGCACTTCCGTTCGCACTTTTGCACGGTCCGCAGTATGGATGGTCCTGGCGTCATATTTTGTTCATCGTCGTGGCCGGGGCCTCGTTCGGGTGGATGCGTTACCGGACCGGATCGACTGCTGCCGCGACGATCATGCACGCCGCCTATAATTTGACGTTCTTTGTAGCTTCTTTATTTCAGTCGAAACCTCCACTTACACAATGATTGAGACGATTGTCTGGACCGGCGGTGGGGTCGTCATGATTGACCAGACCCGCCTGCCGAAAGAACAAGTTTTCGTGACGTGCCGCGACTATAACGAGGTCGCCGAAGCCATCCGTTCCAT
>JBDKSR010000106.1:0-2821 GCA_039680545.1 Bryobacteraceae bacterium
TTCGTGTTGAACAAGGGCTTCGAGCAGATGCGCGTGCTCCTTGCCTACCCGAACGTCAACGCGAAGATTGTCGGCACTCATAGCGGCATCTCCATCGGGGAAGACGGCCCTTCGCAGATGAGCATCGAGGACTTGAGCCTGGCCTGCTCACTGCCCGGCTTTACAGTCCTTTGCCCAGCCGACGAGGTGGCAATGGCCGCCCATGTCAGGCTGGCGGCTGCTCACGTGGGTCCGGTCTTCCTGCGAGCCGGCAGGGCCAAGGTGCCGGTCATTTATCAGCCGGACCAGAAGTTTGAGATCGGCAAGGCGATCGAGTTGATCGACGGCTCGGACCTGACGATTATCGCCACCGGTCTGATGCTCGCCGAGGCCGTTCGCGCCGCAGAGCACCTTGAGGCGGAAGGAATCTTCGCGCGCGTGATCGACATGCACACGATCAAGCCGCTCGATGCGGAGGCCATCAGCCGCGCAGCCGCCGAAACCGGTGCGATCGTGGTCGCGGAAGAGCATCTGGCCGATGCCGGGCTGGGCGTTCGTGTCGCACAGGTCGTAGCGGAAACCAACCCGTGCCCGATGGAGTTCGTCGGCATCCAGAATACGTACGCCGAATCCGGACCATCCGGCGAACTGCTCGACAAGTACGGGCTGATCGCGCGCGACGTGATTGCGGCAGCGTACCGCGTGATGCGGCGCAAGAGCCGCTAACCGCAGATCATTACGTTTTCTCAATCTACAGGCGGGCGTCAGGAAACTGGCGTCCGCCTTTCAGTTGCGGGCCAAAGGAAAATCAGTCATCATTAGCCCAATCAGTCCAGGATTTTCATGGCGGAATACGATCCCTCGCTGGCCCGACTTGTAGTCACACTAATGAACGCCCAGGAGCAGGAGTGGGCGCGTGTGTCCCGCGTCCTGCACGACGACGTAGGCCAGGTGATGAGCGCCATCGGCTTGCAACTTGACGTGCTGCGGATGGACCTCCAGGATCGTTTTCCCGATATCAAGCCCCGAACGGCGGAGATCCAGTCACTCCTCGAACGCGCCATTTCCCTTGTGCGTGAACTCAGCTATGAGTTGAATCCGGCCGTCGTCGAGAAGGCGGGCTTGCAGTTTGCTCTTGAACGGCTTGTCGGCCGCTATCGGAAGAGGTATTCCGGCACGCTTCGCCTCATGGTGGATCTGACAGAGTTCCTTCCGTCGGAAGTGGCCAGTTCGTTGTATAGGATTGCGCACCAGGCGATCGACAACGCTATCCTCCACTCCGGCTCGCAGCACATCGAAGTTCTGCTCAGGCCCGGCCACCTCGGGACGGTGCTTGAGGTCAAGGATGATGGAGCCGGCTTCCGGCTGGGCGATTTTCAGGGTCGTACCCCAGGTCTTGGTTTGCTGATGATGGAGTATTGCGCAACGCACTCGAATATTGACTTCTCCGTGACCAGTGAGCCAGGAAAGGGTACGATTGTAAAAGCGGTGTATCCATCGAACCGTACGAAGCGACCCGATGGGGGCGCCGCAACAAACGTATAGAGAAGGCCATCAGGCCTCAACCGGCGAAAACAAAAAATGCCTTTCCAAATTCTTCTGGTCGATGACCATAAGATTATGCGCGACGGGATCAAGGCAATTCTGGACCATACGAACGGCGAGTTCGTAGTGGTTGGCGAGGCGGAGAACGGAATGGACGCCGTTCAAGTCGCCAAGCGCACTAATCCCGACATCATTCTTATGGACATCGGCCTTCCTGGAGTGAGTGGCATCGAAGCCACCACCGAAGTCCTCCGACATTGTCCCGACACCAAAGTCATCATCCTGTCGATGTACGACGATGAACATTCAGTCATCAGCGCGATCCGTTCCGGAGCCCGGGCGTTCGTGCTGAAAAAGGCCTCCGACAGCGACCTTCTGGATGCCCTGCGTACAGTCGCCAAGGGTGGCTCGTACCTGAGTCCGCAAGTATCTGACCGCCTGCTGAGCCGCATCAAGCGGGGGGAGACGGAACCTAAGGCGGGAACCTCGCAGCTCGAGGGATTGACGCCCCGGGAGCTTCAGGTCATGCGGCTCGTCGCAGAAGGACGGACGAGCAAGGAGATCGCCACACTGCTCGATCTCGGGCTTCAGACCGTCCGGAGTTATCGCAAGAGCATGATGAAGAAGCTCGGAGTGAACAACGTCGCGAGCCTTACGCAGATCGCATTGACGGCGGGACTGACCCGCTTTCCAAGGTCAAGCACCGGCGTCAGTTAGCCTGTTGCCGGTGCTATGATGACGTTGAAGCTGGCGGCTTCGTCGCGGACGTGGCGGAATTGGCAGACGCGCTGGATTTAGGTTCCAGTACCCGCGAGGGTGTGGGGGTTCAAGTCCCCCCGTCCGCACCAATCAAATCAATAACTTAGAAGATTTTCGAGAATCGAGCGCAACGCCCGTTTTCTCGTTTGTGTGCCTATAGTGTGCCGAATCGTCGGCGTGTGTGCCTTTGTGTGCCAGGTATTCGCCCAAGCGCCTCGCGGCGTCCTTTAGGTCGGATTCGGTGACGATGTTATACCTGTCGAACACGCTGCGGGTCTTGTGCCCGCTGATCCCCATAGCGATTTTCTCAGGAACTCCGGCCCGGAGCAGATTTCGGACGCCCGTCCGCCGGAGGTCATGAAACAGTACCGAGGGTCTGCCGGTCTTCGCGTCGCCAGTCCATAGACCGGCCCGCTGACACGCCGAGGCCCAACCGTTCTTAAACTGCTTGATCGGTTTACCGTCGCGGAAGAACACGCGCGGGCAGTCAGGGTATTTTTCGGCCCGAATGGCTCTCTGCATTTTCCGGCTCTCCCAT
>JBDKSR010000107.1:0-16983 GCA_039680545.1 Bryobacteraceae bacterium
TGTTCGTAGCCGTGCTCCACATCGTAATTGACCGGTTCGGCGTCGAGAGTCTGCCCGATCTCCGACGTGCTCACCAGGCGGGTGTGGAAGCACTTGGCCACCTGCCCGAGCGACGGCATCACGCACTGTACGTCAATGACCATCACTTCGACCGCTCCGGTCAGGATGGCCAGTTCCTGCTGCATGAAGTTGCCCGCAATGGGCAGTCCGTGGCGCATCAGGACTTCGTTGGCCGTGCAGCAGATACCCGCCAGGTTGATGCCTGCGGCGCCCTTCGACTTCGCATACTCGACCAGATCTTCATCCTGCGAAGCCATCGCCAACATTTCAGAGAGCGTCGGTTCGTGCCCGTGCACGATCACGTTGACCATGTCTTCGCGCAGCACACCCAGGTTTACCTTGCTGCGCACCGGGCGCGGCGTGCCGAACAGGATGTCGCTCACCGTGGTGGCGATGTTCGAACCAACCCAGCCGTCGGCCAGGCTGCACTTCAGGCCCGCCATGATGAGGTGCCGGTAGTCGTGGTCCACACCCATGTGGGTGCGGTGCATCAGCTCAACAACCGATGAATCAATGCCTCTGGGCTCTATGTCCAGCTTCTTCCAAACCGCCTGGCGTTTTTCAGGCGCCAGCCGCAGCGTATCGTTGGGACTCTCGGACCAGCCGAACTGTCTCATGTAGAAGTCCGCCAGGTCACCGGCGATCTCCAGGTCGCCGCGATTTTCCGTTTCGATGCCGAAAAATAGGGCGGTTTCCCGCAGCCGCCTCGGATCGGCGATGCGGTAATCGCCGCCGTGTCCGCCGGCCACCATCTTGAGTGTTCGTACTAAGCCGCGGCCGTGGTCGGAGTGCGCCGCCGAACCCGCCGCGATTTCGCGCAGAAGGTTGCGCGCCGCGATGGTGTCAGCATCAGCGCCACAGATGCCGTACTTCGCTTTTGGCGTAATGCGGCAGGGACCCATGTGGCATAACCGGCAGCAGACGCCGTCGGTTGCGAACTTACACTGCGGTTGCTGACTCTTGAGGCGATCCCAGACCGTTGGAATGTTCTCGCAGCCGGCCAGGGTGACCATCTGATTGATGGCTGGGTCACGCGAGACCTGCTTCACAGCAGGCAGATCGGAAATTGTTGACATTAATTCGTTTCCTTGCTGAACAACTTTTCAAGAAGCGCGTGTACGATGCGCCGCACGGGCGCGCCTGCAGGAATGTCCTTGATGTCCATGCCGCCCGCGTCCATGGCCGCCACCTCCGGATCGAAGGGAATGACGGCCAGGAGCGGTAAACCCGTGGCCGCCACTTCTTTCAGGAGCACCGGTGTGAGTTCGCAGTTCGGCGCGCGGTTGATGATCAGCCCGCGGTGTGCCGCGCCAAGCGAAACCTCGTCGGCCAATTCGGAGACGCGCTTTGCCGTACGCACGCCGCGCACGCTGGCGTCGGAGACGATCAGCAGGTAGTCGAGCGAAAGCAGCGTTCGCCGGGCGATGTGCTCCAGGCCGGCTTCACTGTCCACCACGATGTGCTTGTACTGTTTCGAGAGCCGATCCAGAACGCCGCGCAACACACTGTTGGCGAAGCAGTAGCAGCCCTGGCCCTCGGGACGTCCCATCACGACCAGGTCGAAGCCGGTGTGTTCAACCAGAGCCTCTTGTACTCGCAAGTCCAGAAACTCCTGTTTGGCCATGCCTTGCTTGCCAGGGATTTCGCTGCGTGCACTCTCGCGGATGCCCCCAACGGTGGCGGTGTAGGTCACGCCGAGGGCTTCATGCAAGTTGGCGTTCGAATCGGCGTCTACGGCCAGGACCGGCGCGGCGCCGCGTGCGACCAACCACTCCACGATCAGGGCAGCCAGCGTGGTCTTGCCCACACCGCCCTTGCCTGCCATGGCGATGCTATGGGGAACTGACATGCGTGCTTCCTATGCGCTCTGCTGCAGCGTTGCGCTGACTTCGCCGAGCAGCCTGAAGACCAGCCTGGCGTCGTCGATGGGCAGCGAGCCCGTGCCGCAACTCGGCGTGATCACGGCCTGCCGCAAGATGACGGCGCGGTCCAGTCCCGTCTTCGCAGCCAGATTGTCCACGAGGCCGTTGAACCGGGTGACCAGCGTATCGGCGGTTTGCGTACGGATCTTGGCGCTGTTTGTCGGTACGATGCCCCACGCCAACGCCTTGCCTGCCTCGATGTGACTCTTGACCGCCTCCGGATAGAGCGCGATGGTCTCGCCGTAATCGAAAGCGTCGAAGTTCACCAGGTCCACTCCGGCATCGATCAGGATGGACCACTCGGTGTTGCCGCAGCAGTGAACGCCGGCAAGCGCACCTTCGGCGTGCACTGCTTCCACCACTTCGGCGAGCTTTGCAACTACGTCGTCACGCGTCACGCTTACGTAGGTGGAACTGCCGAAGGCCGACAGGATCGGTTCGTCGATGAAGCAGATCACCCGGTCGGCGAATTTTGAAAACTTGCGGATCTGCCAGCGGCACTTCATCGCCAGCGCCTTCACCACCACGTCGATGAACTCGGGGTTGTAGTAGATAGCGCGCTTCGTCTCGTCGACGATGGTGAGCCCGAAGCTGATAGGCCCGGTGGTCTGAACCTTCACGAGCGGGAGCTTTGCGCCCCGGGCTTCGAGGGTCTTCTCCATCGCGTAGATGCCCTTGCTGAATTCCGGCGTGATGGCGAAGCTGTCGAAGTTTTCGGCCAGGTAGTTCTCGTAGAAATTGGCCAGATCCATCGAGTAGTCGCCCGTGGTGTCGATGTACATGCGTTCCTTGACGCGGTCGATCACCACACGCGGCAGCCCCTCGTTGTACTGGATTTCCATTTGCTCGTTGAGGCCGAGAGCGGGCAGTTGCGGCCAGAAGGGCGCGCCCTTCACGTTATTGAGGATGACGCTCACGGCGTCTTCGGGTATCGGGTGCGGCAGGCTACCGATGCCGGTCGCCAGACAGCGGGGTTCAAAACTCATGACGATTTCTCCAGGGAACGGATGATTTGCTCGACAGCAATCATTGCCAGGCCGACTGTCTCTTCCGACGCAGTGCGGGCGGCCAAAGGGTTGCGATGGACGATGCCTTCGAAAATCGCGCGGCAGCCTTCCACCTCCAGCGCGGCCGCCGCCGGAAGGCGTGACGTGTAACCGAGAGCCGTGCGGAACGGCTGGCTGATGACGGCGTTTAACTGTTGGAACAACGGGTTATGCGATGCGGCGATCACTGCCCGCTGGAACTGCAGGTCCAGATCGACCGCCTGTTCGATTTCGGAACTCCCGAGGTGCGCCTCTCGCCTTTCCAGGCAAATCCGGATCTCCTCGATTTCCTCAGTGGTGGCGCGCAGGGCGGCGAAGCCGGCGGCTATGGGTTCGATCGCCAGTCGCACTTCGCAAAGGTCACGCAGGAAGCGCGGGTCGGGCTCCAGTCCCGACTGCCAGGCCAGGATGTCCGGGTCGAGCAGGTTCCACTGGGCCCTCGCGCGCGAGCGGGTACCGGAACGAGGCTTGACTTCGAGCATCCCCTTATCCACCAATACCTTAACGGCCTCGCGGAGGATGCTGCGACTGACTCCAAGCTGTTCGCACAGCCCGGCTTCGTTGGGAAAAATGACAGGGGTCGAGGCGCGATCTCCCTCGATGACGCGCAGAGCGAGAGCCCGGGTCACCTTAGCATGCAGGTTATCCGTGGGTTTGAGTCGGTCGAAGCTGGAGCAGGCAGAGTACACGGTTCGAAATTGAGCATATCATATGATCAGTTTTCAGACAATGACACTTCCTGCCTTGGGACGTGCAGGATTTCTACTGCTTCAGGCGCGCCTCGAGCGTCCGCTGGATATCACGGAACCAGCGCAGGCATTCATCATCTGTCAAGGCTGTTCCTGCTCTGTCGGCGGCGGCGATGCGGGTGTCGAAGGGAACGCATCCGTAGACGTTTTCCGCCCCGAATTCGGCTTCAATCCAGGCGAGATCCTTCGTCGCGGTTGACTTGTTCAGCACCACGCCGAAACGGCGGATGCCCAGGGCCTTGGACATTTCGCGGACCCGGTGCGCGGTCTCGACGCTACGTTGGCCAGGCTCGACGACCACCATCATCAAGTCCACTCCCATGGCCGTTCCGCGACCCAGGTGTTCGATGCCGGCTTCCATATCCAAGACCACGACATCACCAGGCTTCAATACCACGCTGCGCACCAGCGATTTCAGTAGGACACTTTCCGGGCAGGCGCATCCGGCCCCAGCCCTCTGCGCCGCTCCCAATACCAGCAGATCCACGCCGTCAAAGCGCGTCCCGTACTGTTCGGCGATGCCTGAAACATCCGGATTCAAACGGAAAATCTGGCCAAATTCCCGCGCCTTGGCTCCGGTACGCTCCTCAATGAGCTGACGCTCCTCGCTGATCGTGTGCATGCTGCGGCGCACTTCGGGTGGAATGCCGAGCGCGGAAGCCAGGTTGGCATCCGGGTCGGCGTCCACAGCCAGCACGCGGTGACCTTCGGCCGCCCACAGCCGGGCCAAGGTGCCCGCAAGCGTAGACTTGCCCACGCCGCCTTTTCCAGAAATCGCGAGTTTCAGGCTCATTTCTTCTTCTCCGGCGGGGTACGCCCAAGTTCGGTGAGACACTCCTCGGCTGATTTACACCACGCCGCGCAGGAAAGATCGTTGCGGGGATTGAGGTTCGCCGCGCCGCATCCGGGGCAGTGCCGTTTCAGGTCGGTCTTGAAAAACTCGATCTCGCGCCCACACTTCGCGCAAGGAACCATGAAGATGTCTTCAGGCTTCCAGTAGCGCGTATCCTGACCGGGGCAACGCGGATTTGGCATGGGGAAGTCCGCCAGTCTCTATTGTTTCACGCGAGAGGCCTTACCGGGTCGTTGTCCGTGGCCGATCTTGAATCGGCACGATCAACGACGTCAACCAATATTCGGCATCTATCCACAGGGGTGCCTTCACAATAGGACGACTGGAGCGGGGGCCATAGTTTGCGGCCAGTTCCGGCGCGTGATCCGCGTAGTACACTACTCACATTACCTGTTTACTGCCGCAGTTCGGGTGTACAGCTGATCCGTGAAACGATTCACCGCGAGTTAGTCACGGTACTCCTAGACCCTTCTAACCCACTCAAAACATGAGGAAAACCATGAAATTATGTTGATTTTCACTACCTGTGAATGGTATTAACAATGGACGTTTGTTCATTTTTGTGTACAGCGGAAAGGTATGACACTAGCACATAGAACTCAGGTACTGACAGGACTGATCCTCGCTGCCCTACTTTTGGTGGGCGCTTCTCAACCGGCTTTAGCGGGATCTGTTCGCACTCTGACTCTCTCGAGCGGCGGTAGTCTGGCCGCCAACGACGATGGATATAGCACAGCCCAGCCGATGGGCTTCACGATCAATTTCTTTGGTGTGAACTACAGCAATGCATACATCAGCAACAACGGACTGATCAACTTCGACGCTGGTACGAGCGCATGGATTCCGATGGGTCTGCAAACGTATGCACACCCCACGATTGCGGCGTTTTGGGCTGACGTCGACACGCGCGCGCCGGGCTCGGGGCTGACAACCTGGGGCCAAGCCATGGTCAATGGCCACAAAGCTTTCGTGGTGAACTGGCCGCATGTTGGACAGTACAATCAAAACGGCACCTACCTCAACACGTTCCAGATTGTGCTGATCGATCGTTCCGACACAGGCGCGGGCAACTTCGATATCGAACTAAACTACGACCTGATCGGGTGGGACCACGGCGGGGCAGGAGTGGGGTACACAAACGGTTTAACCCCTCCGACCTATTACGAATTGCCGGGGTCGAACACCCCGAGCGCCTTCATCACGGGAGGGTCGCGTGATCTGGTGGCCAACAGCAACGTCGGCACCCCTGGACGCTATATCTTCGAAGCTCGCAATGGCAATGTCAGCGCGAACCCCACGCCATCGGTGCCTCTGCCGCCGACGCTAGTGCTGGTCGGGACCGGACTCCTGGGGTATGGCGCCCTACGTCTCCGCCGCCGGCGGCGCGCCTGAGCGCTGTCACCAGACGAATATTGCGCTTCACCCGGCACCCGATTTCTGACCAGTCATGAGCGATGTGGCCTCACAGCCCCGAGTTGTATCTCCCGGCGCCAGAGGTCTGCGACCGAGCCGGGTGACCCTCCTCGCGGTGGTCATGTTGCTTGTCTGCTACGCACCCACCTTACGTGGCATGGCGGAACAGTGGTGGAATGACGCGGACATGGGCCACGGATTTCTAGTCCTGCCGGTTGCCTTGTGGATCGTGTGGAGGCGGCGCAAACATTGGACCGAATTGCCGCCTGAGCCAAGCTGGTGGGGGTTGGCAGTGCTGTTGGGAGCGGCGGCCATCCACCTGGCGGCAGCATTGGGGGCCGGGCTTTTCGCCGCATCGGTGGCATTTCTAGTGTCCGTGGCGGGGATGATCCTCTGCCTGCGTGGCTTTCGTCTGCTGCGCGCCTGGGCTTTTCCCCTGCTCCTGTGCATCTTCATGCTGCCGAAACTTGCCGTTGTCTACAACCAAATGACTCTGCCGCTCCAACTTCTGGCCAGCCGCATGGCGGCGGGCATTCTCTCGGCCACCGGTCTCGGCGTGATTCGCGAAGGTAACATTCTCGATATCGCAGACCGGCGGGTCGAAGTGGAAGCTGCCTGTAGCGGCATTCGCTATCTTCTTGCACTGGGCTTCCTGGGTGTCGTGGTGGCTTACATCTCCGATCCCAAGCCCTGGATGCGAACCGCCCTGCTGGCGGCAGCCGTGCCCCTTTCGATTCTTGTCAATGCCGTCCGCGTGGCAGCCGCGGCCGCCTGGCCGGCTCTCGACTCAGAAACCGCGCACGCCGGTGCGGGCCTGCTGTTGCTTCTTGCCAGCCTGGCTGCGCTTTCCGTGGCGCGGATGTTTTTCAACTGTATGAGTGGCCACCGCAATGCCTGACCTGCGCCTGATAGTTCCGCTGTTGTTGGGCGCTCAAGCGCTGCTGGTGTCGTGGTCCGCCAACCGCGAAGTCGCACCGCCGCCGCCCGATCTGTCGCGTTTTCCATCCCACGTGCGAGAGTGGAAGCAGTATCGCGGCGCGCCTGTCGAGCACGCAATCCAAGCTCAACTCGGAGCCGATTCGCTGTTCAACCGCGGCTATTTCGATGCCTCATCCGGCTCTGAGGCAGACCTGCTTGTTGCCTGGTTCCGGAGCCAGTTGGGCGGCAGCCGCCAGCCCCACTCGCCAAAAGTCTGCTTGCCAGGAGCCGGGTGGGTGTCCGAGCAATCCGCTGAAATCACCATTCCGACGGCGGCGGGGGACATCACCGCGGCCCGCGACGTACTGACGAAGGGAACGGCGCGCTCCGTGGTTCTCTATTGGTTTCAGACGTCGCGCCGGGCCGTGGGCAACGAGTGGGCAGCCAAGTTCTGGGTAGTTGCGGATTCGTTACGGGACCGGCGCACAGACACTGCGCTGGTTCGTATTGTCGTTCCGTCCGAAAACAATCGCGATACTGCCGCCGCAAGCGCGGCTCTGGCGTTCGCGAAAGAGATTTACCCGTTGTTGAAGGAGTACCTGCCGCGATGAAACCAGGCAACGCCCGGATCGCGGGACGTTTCGATCTTCATTTTCAGGAGGAAGTTGTGAAGAAATACTTTGTCGTTTTGTTCGCGTTACTGATTGCCGGGACACTGTTCGCGGCTGCACAGGATTTTGCGGGAACCTGGACTTCCAGTTCCCAGGCCTACCCGCACACGATCGTTCTGCGCGTAAACAGCAACACTCTGACCGGGACCGCCGACGGTCTTGCGATCAGCCGGGGCTATGTCGACAACACCAGCATTCAGTTCGTCGTCGTGCGAAACGGGGCCACGCTCAATTATAAAGGCGCGATCAGCAATGGCCAGCTCTCGTTAAAGGAAGCCCAGCCGGAGGCGCACAGAGAGCGTACGCTGGTTCTGACGCGCTCCGGTAACTAACACCCGGGCGGGCGCACAAACAATATTGAGGGCATGCGGCCTCGAAAAAGGCTGTCTCGCGTCTCTTCCGGCCCGAAGGCCGCTCTCTATCCGCACGCCGTGCCGGTTTGCCATCTGCCGCCGCTCGCGAGGCAGGCCACAATCTTACTCGTGTACGGGCTCCATGCTTGAAGGAAGCGCAATTCTTAACAGAAGGATGAGAAGCAATAACTAAATAATGATCGTGGGCACATATCATGGAGGGTGGCCCGGCACCTGTTCTTGAGTACCTGAACTTGAGGTGCAACAGGGGGTCTTGGCCGCCCGCAACTGGTTGATACCTTGGTCTTTTCAAGTAACCGGCGCAAGGTTTCTTGATATAATCCGAGACGTTTTGTTGAGCCGCAAATTAAAAAAGATATGAAATCTCCCGTTGGAAGACAAAATGGAAACGTCTTCTCGCGTAGGTTGAAGCTCACACGGCACGCCTTTTTCTCTATTCCCGAATGACAATTCAAGGAGATTCCATGAACCGACTCGTACTTGCTGTTTTTGCTATCACTTCCATTGTTTTCACAAATGTGGCCTGTAGCCGCAGCTCCGGGCCCTCTGGCGCTTCTTCAATGGCCGCCGAGTCCGCTCAGAAGGGAGCGTCCGCCGCTGCCAAGCCGCTTGACCCCAAAACCCTGATCACCGAGGACAAGATCAGCCGTTACATGATCTACCAGAAGGAAACAATCAGTGTGGCCCACCTGGCCATGGGCGCAGCCACGGATGCATATTCCAAGTCCGGGGGCTCCCAGAAGGGCTTCATCAAAGAATATTCCAAGGATGAGCGCGCCGCGAAAATGGCCGAGGTCCAGGCTTCAGCTCTCGCCAAATCCGGGCTTGAACAGAGGGAAGCCATTGAGATCATGAAGATCGTCACCGTATACACTACGAAGGCCACAATCGGCACGGACCAGATGAAGCAGGCGGCCCGCAACGAGGCAAGCAGCAAATATGGCGCGGAGGCGGTGGCGGTCCTCGATAAGCATCTTCCGGAACTTTCCAAGCTTCAGGACGAAATGCTCACGGCGGCTACGGGGCGATAGTAACTGTTTTGTTGCTGCCGGAACTTCTGACCCACGAGGCGTTCTATGTCTCACCCTAACACTGTCTGGCTGAGCCGATTTCTCAGAGGGACGTTTCTGATTGCCGTTCTGGCGCTTCCGGCATGGCTGGTGTATCAACTGGACGCTTCGCCGGCGCAGACGGATTCCAAGAATCCGGTAGCGCCCCGGCGCTTCGCCCAACACGATCCTGCACGGAAGGTGCTGTTCACGATCACCCTCGAGGAAAACGGCAAAGCCGGCAGCGAGGTGGGCTGGTCTATGAAGGGGGAGGGGCGCTATGCGCTCCTCCCTACCTGGGACGGATTTCGGGGCATAGACCTATCGCTGGGCCGCTCCGTGGGCCTGGGCAAGGAGTCTAAGGCATCGGCGGAAGACCTCTTTGAACTCCGGGGTGGCTTCATGGGGCTGAAGGAAGGCGAGGTCCTTCAGTTCTACCTGAAGGAAGCTGACATGACGGGTTCGGGATCGTTGCCTGGTGAAAAGCACTCCTGGAGCGAGTCCAGACGGGACGGCAAAACAACCACCACTGTGGACGGCGACACTGGTTCGCCGAGGCAGGACGCTTTAGCAGATCTTCAGGACGCCAGGCTGGTGCGCACAAAGACAGGGGCAAAACTCGAGTTCGGATGGTGGATGCAGCCGGACGGGGGTACTACGATGCCTGTTTCCGCCACCGTTTGCGGTTTCTCACATCCCGAATCCGCCCGCGTCCTGACCTTCAACCTCACCAACGATGATTTGCGCAACTGGGATCGTATTGTGAAGAGCAACCAAGGTGTTATCCATCACGATGAGGACGGTAGTGTTACCGGGACCCTGACGGCCACGCTATCACCCGCGCCCCTTCCTAAGGAAGAGATCGAGGTCACCGTCGTGCCTGAGGCACGTTACGAATCGTGGATTCCCAAGGGGAATATCGAAAATCCGAAGGAACCAGGGGAGTATTTGCAGATAAGCGTGTCCGTGCACACTAAGGACGGAAAACCTCGCGATGCCTACCTGTCCGTCTCCTTTCCCTATGTCTCCAAGAACCGGGGCGTCTGTGGAAACTATCCGAAAGGCGCCGGGGAAGAGGAGGGCTTGCGTTTTCGAGAAAAGGATTTCGTCGGGGCGAATGGCCTTCTGTTCAAGGACAGAACCCACCTGGAATCGGATGTACTCCTCCAGGAAGCAGAGTTTCGTGTTCGTTCCTACGACTACGGAGCTTGGGGCACGATGCGGATCACTGCCAAGGATGCGGACGGGAAAGAACTCAAAGTTAAGGTGAAGGGCACGGAGTGGCCCGACCTGGACATCCCTCGGGATGAAGATGGGAACCGGGTCGCCGATGCCTACCAGCGCGAAAAATTTTACGGCCACGCCCGAAACGAAGATGTCGAGATCGTCTCCGGTCAGGATGCAATGGGCGACGGGATTACCCTCTATAACGAGTACCGCGGACTGGTGATCCTGAACTCCGGTGGTGTGCGCGAATATCAGCGGCTCAAGCCAGACATAAAGGAGATGTTTCTTATCGATCCGGCCAAAAAATTCCCATTGGCGAAGTGGGAGTCGGTTTCAGGGATCCGGCCATACCGCGTGGACGATTCCATGGTGGACCCTTCGGGAAATACACCCGGAAAGAGCCCCTTAGTAAACTTCAATTCTGAGGACAAAGAATCGCATGGGTTTTACGCCCTGCAAATCCGGGTCAGATCGGACAGCCCAGCAGACAACACAAACCCTGCCTTTGCACAGAGTGACTATACCATCAAGAGCGCCACGACAGTGAGCGTATTCCCCGCACGTATCATTCAGCGCATCAATGACGATTTCAATTGGCTTGACACCGCGATCCGCAATCCGGAATCGCCTGAAGGAATCAAACTCAAAGCCGAATTAACCGCCCTGAGGTTCACTTACGAGGATGCGCAGGCTGCACATGCCCTGCTTAAGGATCCCGCCGTTCGAAATGCTGTCGCCGCTAAACTGCAGATGGCCATCATGCTCCACGAGGTGGGCCATGTATGCGGGCGTGAGGACCATGATAATTACGTCCCGCCGAAAGATCTGGCACAGCAAGCCTGGGCATGTCTTATGACCGTGCAGGGCTGGTGGGGCCGAATGAGAACTCTCGTAAACACCGCGCTGGGACGAGGGGAACCCGATATGGCTCATCCCTACACTGGTTTTTGCCGGGACTTCGGTTTGACGGACAAGGGATACCACTGCTACAGAAGTCTGAAGATCAAGGACTGGTAACAAGCATCGAGTTGCTTCGGATGATTCGCGGGGTTTCAATCGCGCGCGGGATGTCATCCGGGCAGCCCGATGATGCCTTTTCAGCATCCATCAATAAGACAGCCACGGGATTCACCTTTCCGAGTGAAACCCGTGGCTGATTTGTTCAAATTGAGCCTGCGGCTATTGTTTGACGAATTCCACGCGCCGGTTCTGTGCGCGGCCCTGCGCCGTATCGTTGGAGTCGATCGGTTTTGAGGCTCCGAGTCCGGTTGTTGTCAGCCGCGAGGCGTCCACACTAAATTGGGACACCAGAACCGCCTTGACCGCTTCGGCTCGCCGCTTCGACAGGTCCAGGTTGTGGTTGGCATTCCCCACGGAATCCGTATGCCCTTCAATCTGAAGCTTCAGAGCAGGATTAGCTGTCAACCCCCGTGCGATCATGTTGATTACCGGAGCGGATTCCGGCTTGATGCGGTCGCTGTCGGTATCGAACAGGATGCCGTGGGTCACAAATCGCCCGGATGAACTGATCACCTGGCTGAAATCCGGCGTAGACTCGGCAAAACGAACGAACTGGAAGCCCACATACCCCGTGGGATCGTTCCTACCGGGACCATCCACATAAACCTCAATTTTCCCCAGTTCCGGCATGGTGATCTGATTTACATCCATCACCCGCTGGCCGTTGAGAGAGAACCGCATGCTCCCATTCTGCAACCACAGGGCTTGCTTGACAGGCCGGCTCCAATCCATCGGAATCTGCTGGCTGGCCAACTCTTCGTCGCCCTTTCTGATAGTCAGAGCAAAGTTTGAATAGTTCACTGCGGTACGGATGTCCAGGACTCCCGCTCCTGCCTTATTGTGGAATCGCCACCACGCCACCCCCCCGTGCCCTTTGTATGCGACATCGGCTTCCATGGTGAAGTTCTTCGGCAGTGCGGTCAGATTTGGCGACAACGTCATTCGGGACGCTGTCATGGTCATCTGCCGGACACCTCCCCCAACTCGCAATTCCGCCGTCCCGCCGCGTACCTTCCAATGCGGTGGAGGCTCATCGCCCGCCATATCCGTGTAATCGTCATAGAAAATGGCTTTATCGCCGGGCACAAAGTCGGATTTCACGGCGGTAAGATTCGGCTGGTTCCCTGTGTCCGCCGCGGATGCCGCGGGCTGGGACGTTGTGCCAGTGCCGGCCGAGGATGCAGGGGAAGGGCTTGTTACAACTGGTGCAGCAGCAGCACTCCCGGTTGGGGCGCCGGCGCCCTGATTGGCTGAGAAGCTGGTCAGTTCGGGTCCGCTGCGAGACTTCGCAAGTAACGTGATTTTACTGCCGGGCGCCAGGCGGATATTCGGCCCATCAGAGGCGAGATCGATCACTACGATCGATACGAGAGCCCCGGAAGCCGCTCCAATGGCCGCGCCTTTGCCGCCGCCAATCAGACCTCCCAGCAATCCCCCGGCTGCCGCGCCGCCGGCGGTTTTTGCCAGATTATTGTTTTTACGGATCGCATTTCCTTCTTCATCCACGTCGATCTGGCCTTTGGAGTTGGCCATTGACCGTATCTCCGAAGAGATCGGGATGGCTTGTCCGGCATGCCGCAAGGTCTCAAAACTGAACCTTAGCGCCGCTTTTCCCCTCATACGGCCGCTTGACTGAGCATTTGTGACCTTGCCTTCAACAATGTCGCCCTGAAACTGTGCTGGAGTAACTACCCTGCCTGATATCAGATCGCCCTTTCGGCTTACGTCGGTGCCGACCTGATTCATCAACTCGACTTGAAGTTCGACAGATTGAGCTTGGGCAAATCCCGCAAACATCAGCGGTAGCCATACGAAGAGTGATTTCATCAATATTCTCCTGATGTTCTACTATCGCGGTGAACTGCTCAAACTATCATGAAGCGAGACATTGGAGCAAGATTTTGGCTAAAGAAATGTTTACCTTTGGCTTCCATGGACGCTTCTTATCAAAGGTTTACAAAACCGAATCGCGGCGGCCCGATCGTAAGGGAGACTATTCGGGCTTTCCACCGGCGTTCGATTCAAAGAGAAATAGCAACTGGTTTGTCTGTTTGCGACGCCAAAATTCAAACGGTTTAGTGGGCTTGTGACGCATGCCGAGCGAATACGAATTTGCGGATACCGCTAAGCCGGCAGCACTGGTTGTCACAACTTGACGGAGAAGGAAATCGCGGAATTAGCAAAAGTTTTCTAGCGGATCCTTGACTCTATCATCAATCAACTTCATAGACCGGCGCGGGCAGTACCCAACACCACAAATACTGAGTTCTCTTCCTTAAAGGTTTAACTGGACTCAGGATAGCTGTACTTGATTAACAAGCTTACCGACTGCGGATGTCCACCTTTTTCGAGATTCTCCAGCACGCCGGGAGTGTTGATGAGTAGGTCTTTTGAGCAGCCTGGTCAGGGTTAAGTGATAACGTGAACGACTCAACCTGACTGCCTGTACGCAAAAGCTGCCCGAAAAGAATCGGTGTTCTTAAGGTTCTGCCCGCCCTCCGTCCCCGACGCAACCAGAACGATAGCACCATATCAGCAGCAAATTGCTGATCCCGCGTGCGTACGGGCGACCTTCGACATGCCGACAAACTCAAACGCGGCCCAAAGGGGACCCCTCCGGCCCTGGCTCCCGGCATTACAATCGAAAACGCAGATCCAAACGGAGATCGTCGATGAGCGCAACGGACTCGGAATACGGTGCCTCGGATGCGATACCCGGGACAGGAAGCAGGATCTTCGGCCTGCCGGTCTGGTTGTTTATTTTCCTCCTTTCTTTTGCGATCAGGGCCGTTCTGCTGGCCATCTGGGTGAGCAATCACCAGGATTTCTATCGTCTTGGCGGCGAGATAGGGAGAGTGGCCTTATCCCTCTTGCGCAACGGACAGTTCGCCGACCCTTACATGATTCCCACGGGGCCGACCGCACACCCCACTCCGCTCTCGCCGGTACTGCTGGCTCTTATCTACGGCGCTTTCGGAATGACTGCGACCGCCGGGTACGTGCGCGCAATTGTAGGAATTGTCAGTCATTCCACGTTGTACGCGCTCATGCCCTGGTTCGCGCGCAGACTGGGCCTGGGTATTCGGGCAGGAGTCGTAGCCGGTGTCGCGTGCGCCGTGATACCGATGCAAGGTCTGGGCGAGGTAATCGGTTTGGGAGGCACGGCCCACGCCTCACTACTGTTCGGACTGTTGACTGTAGCGTTTCTGCGCCGCTGGCGTAGGGAGCACAGTTCCGCCGTTGGCTCAGTGTTGCTCGGAATGGCGTGTGGCGCAGCGTTTCACGTCTTGCCCCCTTTGTTGTTCGTGATAGCCGGCAACCTGATCTTTGAACTCTGGTGGAAGCGCGGCCGGTGCTGGCGGCTTCTCACTGCGTGTGTTGCCGCGGGCGCCATCCTGGCCTGCATTCCCTGGACCTGGCGCAATTACGCCGTGCTCCACGATGCTTTCTTCATCCGCAGCAATTTCGGCTTGGAACTCCGCATTGCCAATCACTCGGGCGCCGATGCCGACATCGAGGTGACTTATGCCCGTCAGAGGACGCTACGCCACCCCAGCGAAAACCGGGACGAGGCCCGTCAGGTGCGGGACCTGGGCGAAGCGGAGTATAACCGGCGAGCCAGAAATGAGGCGATTGAGTGGATCAGGAGTCACCCTAATGACTTTTTACGCCTCACATTGATGCGTTTTGTTCATTTTTGGTGCGGTCCACTGCGCCACCCATGGCTGGCCGGGCTCTTTACTGCCCTGACGTTACTTGCACTCCTCGGTCTGCGCCGCGTACTACCGACGCTGGGCGCGCCCGGCCGGGCTGCACTGCTCATCCCGCTCGTCACATTTCCTCTCGTCTACTACGTCGTAAGCTATGTCGCGCATTATCCTGCGCCCTTGGCCTGGATGCTTCTCCTGCTGGCCGGCCATGAAGTTCAAGGCTGGTTCGGTGGTAACAGGGGTCACTCTCCGCAGCCGGGCGTATCGACCAATGGGGGCCCGAGGCCACTACGTGGATGAACACGACGCAATAGGACAATAGGCCGCGCCGTCTCGCCTGGATTTAGGGCGACCCGATGAACCGTTAACCTTGGCCGAACAGACGCGGCGTGGTGGTTTTGGGCCACCGGAAACGTCCGAATCCGCACAAGTGGGCTGTATTATCAACAACTTGGACTTTGGCAAGCCGAGTGCACCCAAAGGAAGCGCGTCCAGTTAGGACGGAAGGGAGGCAGGTCATGAAGAGGCTGTTAGGTATCGGCGTTGTTGCTTTGACGCTTTTCGCAACGGCAGGCTGTGCGGTGCGAGTCCACGACCACTTCGGCCCGCCCCCGCCGCCAAGAGGAGCGATGGGACACCACACACACGACGGTCGGGTCTGGGTACCGGGCTACGACCGGTGGACCGGCAACCGCTACAGGTGGGTGGAGGGTCGCTGGGTGAGGCCGCCTCGGCACGGCCAGGTATGGGTGCCGGGGTACCGGGCTCAGCGCGGAGGTGTATACGTGTGGATCGAGGGGCACTGGCGCTGAGGCATTGGCGTGCATGTGATAGGAGCTCCGCTACTCGCGGAGCTCCTTCGCGGGCAGGTTGCCCTACGTTGGGGCAGTTCAACGACGCTGTAACTCACAGGCCATCAACTCGACAAGGTGCGCTGAGTCACAACATCGAAGTAACTCGATGATGGTCGTCCTGCTCGCACGGATCGACACTCGCAGCGGTCGTGGTACTAGCCGTTCTCCCCAGTAAAGATGCCGGTTTTGTAGTGAGTACCAGGACCTTTTTTGTGGCGCTTTCCTAAGTAAGTCCACCTATAATCGAAAGCCAGGAGAGGGTTAGTGCGTCCCGAGTCGCTGTTGCATCGCGAACTGGTGCGCGAAGGAGGACTCCCGCATATGAAGCGAAAAGTGATCTGTTGCGTTGTACTCCTTGTGTCGATGGCCGTGGGCTTGATGGCCCAAGGACAAGCGGACCGCGTGAAGGTCCTGATCGGGTTTGATCAACAACCGGGCGCCAGTGAGCAGGCGCTCATTCGGGCGCACGGCGGCACGGTGAAACACACGTTTCACCTGATCCCGGCGATGGCGGCCACACTGCCGCAGAAGGCCGTCGAGGCTCTGAGCAAGAACCCCGCGGTGGCCGTGATCGAGGCGGATGTGCCTATTTACGCGCTGGATGAATATTCCACTGCGTGGGGCGTGCAAAAGATTAACGCCGCAACGGTACACGCAGGAGGCAATATGGGCGCCATCACTCCGGCTGGTGTGTCCATCAAAGTCTGCGTGATCGACTCGGGAATCGATAAAGACCACCCGGACCTGGCCGGCAACTATGCAGGCGGGTATGACTTCGTGAACAATGATGACGATCCCAGCGATGACAACGGGCACGGCACGCACGTTGCCGGCACCATCGCTGGTATGTCCAATGGCTTTGGCGTGATCGGCGTCGCACCGCTGACGAAGATCCTCGCGTACAAGATCCTCAATTCCGAGGGCAGTGGCGATTTCAGTGATGCTATCGCGGCGGTCGAGCGGTGCGGGACCGAAGGCGGGATGATCACCAGCAATAGCTACGGATCGAGCGGCGATCCAGGATCGCTGGTGAAGGCGGCGTTCGACAACGCCGCTGCCGCCGGTATTCTCAACGTCGCTGCTGCCGGGAACGCCGTGCTGTTCACGTGCAACAAGG
>JBDKSR010000108.1:0-18058 GCA_039680545.1 Bryobacteraceae bacterium
AATCCCTCCGCGGTGAATCCGCAGGGGAGTGAAAGCGCCGGCAGTCCGGCCAGATTCCCGGCGGCCCCAAGGTCGCGCAACCCGCGGTCTCTCGGCTCCGGACTGGGCTTGAATCTGCCATCCAAAGGTTCACTGACCTTGGGAGCGGACGAGAACACGCTCGGCGAGATCAAGATATCGACCTGAGTGAACAGCTTCTTCATCTCATTCCGAATCAGGCTTCGTATGCGCATTGCCTTGAGGTAGTCCTTGGCCGCGATTTCGAGGCCCGCTTTGAGGCCCGCGATCTGATCGCGATCGGCCAGTTGGTCTACCTTCCCGCTGCGGATCAACGGTTCGAAGACTGCCGAACCCTCGGCGGAAATCATCGTTCGGGCAACCAGGCTGCAGGGAAGGTCGGGCAACCTCGTTTCGACCATTTTTGCGCCAAGCCCCCGAATTGCTTCCAGAGCCGCTTGGAATGCGGGCCGTGTGGATGGTTCCGCCCAATCCGAATAGTCAACCGGCGCAAAACCAATACGGAGATCCGAGGCCTTTCGCGCGAACTGCGGCGCATAGTAGAAATTCTTCCCGGCCGACCCGGGATCCTTCATGTCTCCGCCCGCGATCGCGCGCAGCACAAGGCCGCAGTCTTCAGCGGATCGGCACATCGGGCCGATCTTATCCATCGTCCAGGAAAGCGGCATTGCGCCGTAGCGG
Organism: Bryobacteraceae bacterium; assembly: GCA_039680545.1. GTDB lineage: Bacteria > Acidobacteriota > Terriglobia > Bryobacterales > Bryobacteraceae > JAEHDI01. The sequence continues at coordinate 700 of JBDKSR010000108.1, forward strand.
CTCACGAAGCCATAAGTCGGCCTGAGTCCGGTCACGCCACAGTAGGCGGACGGCGTCAGGATCGAGCCCCATGTTTCGGACCCAATGGCGAAGGGGACGAGACCCGCGGCCACCGCGCTTCCCGGGCCGCTTGACGAGCCACCGGACCAGCGAGTGCGGTCCCATGGATTGAGTCCGGGTCCCGTGAGCGATGCCGAGGCGTACTTGTAACCGCCACCGCCGGCGAGTTCGACCATGGAAAGCTTTCCGGCGAGGACGGCTCCTGCTCCATCGAGTCTCTTGACTACGGTCGCGTCGAAAGTGAAGACCTGGCCGGCGTAAGGACGCGCACCCCAGGTGGTGGGATAGTGCGCCACGGTCAACAGGTCCTTGACGCCGAACGGGATGCCCTGGAGCGGGCCGCGCAGCCGGCCGCGCTTGATGTCGCCATCCACATCCTTTGCCCTGCGGTCCGCCTCATCGCGAAGCAGCAATGCCAGAGCGTTATAGCCGGGCCCCAATTTTTCGAGCCGGGAGCAGAAGGCCCGCGCCAGTTCCGTCGCGGAGAATTCCTTCGCCTTCAACTTGGCGTTCAGTTCGGTGATGGTGGCGAAGAAGACGTCTTTTGCTATGTCGGCCATGGTGATCAGGGTTTGAACACAAACGCCGGTTCCGTTTCCATCGTCACGTGGAACTTCTCGAGTTCCGTGGCATCGCGGCGGACGTCAGCCTGTTCCCGTGCCAGTAGTTTCTCGGGCGATTGCTGGCCTTCGGGGACGGCCAGAACCGGTCTTGCTGCTCCGGAGAGCGCCATCGCGACGGCCGCCAACTCCCGTCGCGTCATCTTTGGTCGCATGCCGACATTATAGTCGCGTTCTTGCTGACCTCTCCGCTCGATATGTGACAGAGTAGAATTGAGATGCTGACACCGGATGAACTTTCCGTCTCAACACTGGGCCCCCGAACCATAGAATCGCCTCTGCGGCTATCGACAACCGGAGGGGACGGCATCGGCGACTATACCCCGGACGATGCGCGCATGTTGTTCCGGCCGGATTTCACGCCGGAGATCCCAATCAATGCCGGTCTGTCGTTCGAAAAGGCGGGCCCGCGGGAATTCCTTTATTTCGATCCCGCGAGTACGAAGGCCGCCATCGTAACATGCGGCGGACTGTGCCCGGGGCTGAATAACGTGATCCGCTCCGTGTTTTTCCAGTTGCACCACAACTACGGCGTGCGTGAAGTTCTCGGGATACGTTACGGATATCGTGGCTTGAATCCTGCGCACGGCACCCCGCCGGTCAAGCTGACACCGGAATACGTCGACAGCATTCACAAGCTCGGCGGCACTGTGCTCGGTTCGTCGCGCGGCCCCGAAAATCCTTCCGTGATCGCCGACTTTCTCGAACACAATCGCGTGAACATTCTGTTCTGCATTGGAGGAGACGGGACGCAGCGGGGAGCGCACGCGATCGCCGAGGAGATTGCCCGGCGTGGTTTGAAGATAGCTGTTGTCGGCATCCCCAAGACGATCGACAACGACCTGTGTTACGTGTGGCGGTCATTCGGATATAACACCGCGCTCGATGAAGCGCGTGAGGTGCTCGACGGAGCGCACGCCGAGGCGAGAGGTGTGCCGAACGGGATCAGTCTTGTGAAACTGATGGGGCGTCACGCGGGCTTCATTGCCGCCGGCGCGACGATGGCCAGTCAGGAAGTCAACTTCACGCTGATTCCGGAAGTGCCCTTTGAACTGGAAGGGGAGCACGGATTTCTTGCCTGCCTGAAGAAACGCATGATTGCGCGCGGGCACGCCGTCATCGTCGTGGCCGAAGGGGCAGGGCAGGACTTGCTGGCCGCGTATCCCGCGGGCAAAGACGCCTCGGGAAATGTCCTGCTTCAGGATATCGGCCCGTTCTTGCGGCAAGCGATCCTCGACTACTTTACCCGTGAGAAGATCGCCGTAAGCGTGAAGTACTTCGACCCGAGCTACATGATACGAAGCGTGCCCGCCAATACCGACGATGCGCTGCTCTGTGACCGGCTGGCGCGCAATGCCGTGCACGCCGCTATGGCTGGGAAGACGGATGTGCTGATCGGACTCTGGTACAACACGTTCATCCACGTGCCGATCGGGCTTGTGGTTCGGGAGAAGAAGCACCTCGCACCCGAGAGCGAAGTTTGGATGTCCGTACTCGCGACGACTGGTCAGCCGGCCCGCTTCGGGCGGTAGAAACGGGCTCGCCAGCGAGGGCCTGCTATTTCGGCTGCTCGCGTTTCTTGTACTTGAACACTTTCCAGTCCACGGCGGCGTGGCCGTTGAGATCCCACATGACCTTGCCGTCGCGGATAGTCATCTCGGCGGTCAGTAACTTGTTGCCATCCATGCGCGCCCCGGCGGCATCGAGAAACCCGAACTTGCCCTTTTCGACCCGCAGCACTGTCACATCGGCGGGGGCTCCCACGTCAAGGTGTCCGAGTTCGGGCCGATTGATGACCTGAGCCGGTTTCCACGTTGACCATAGAATGACGTCCCCGATCGAAGCCCCAAGGTTCAGGACTTTGGACATGACGTTGATCATGTTCTTCATCCCGCTGTTCATGCTGCCCGAGTGCAGGTCGGTCGAGATGACGTCCGGATAGAACTTCTCCTGGAAGGCGGGTACTGCGACGTTCCAGTAAAAACTTCCTCCGCCATGACCGAGATCGAAAATGATTCCGCGCTTTCTCCCCACCCACATCGCGGGATTGATCTTACCGTTCAGCAGTTCATCGCGATGGCCCGAATAGCAGTGCGTGTAGATGTCCCCGGCTCGCAGCTTTTGCTCCAGCAGCGCCGTGAGGTTCCGCTCCTTGGTCGTGTACCCGAAGTCCACCATTACGGGCAGGCCCGTGGCCTCTCCAGCCTGGACGGAACGGTCCACCGCAAACCACGCTGGCCCATGGTAGTGAGCCGTTTTGATGCCCACGATGACGTCCTTGTTCTCGCGGGCCATGCGAGCCGTGGCGTCGACGTCCATATCCGCCGGATCGTTTTCCGTGTTGGGCGTGGGAGCCATTCCCCCGCCAACAATATTCAGGAAGGCCAGGACGCGAGTTTTGGCCCGTTCGATGATGCGCTGCCGGAAATCGGGGAAATTGCGCCAGCCGGCGGTGCCGGCGTCCACCATGGTGGTCACGCCGCTTCGGAAGGAGAACGCATCGGGTTGGACGCTGTCGTCGCCGGTGAGAGCGCGGAGGCCGGTTCCGGTGTACACGTGGACGTGTATGTCGATCAAGCCGGGCGTAACATAAAGGCCACGCACGTCGGCTACGCGCTTCGCCTCCGTGTCCGGTATATTCGGGGCCACTTTCGCGATCTTGCCGCCGGCAATTGCGACGTCCGAGAGTTTGCTGATCCGGTTCTTCGGGTCGATTACGTAGCCGCCTTTTAGCAGCAAGTCGTAAGCCGGTTGCGCCGATAGAACAGTCGCCGCCGCCAGAGTGAGGAGAATAGTTCGAATCATCGTCCTGCCTTCCTCTCTATCCGATGCTATCCGTTGCGGGCCGCTGCATTGTATTCTCCGCCCCGCAACGCTTCTCTCGCCGCTTTCTCCATTGCAGCCCGCGGAGCGCTTTCTCCAGTCCAAATCTCGAATTGGCGCACCGCCTGCTCAATAAACATCTCCAGGCCGGGCACGATTTCCTTGCCTTGCTCACGCGCGCGGCGCAGCAGCAACGTCTCCACGGGGTTGTAGACCATGTCGAAGACAAGGTCCCCGGGGATGCGGTCGCCAAAGAAGCACTCGTTGACATTGGGATACATGCCGAGAGGGGTCGCATGCACAACCACGTCGAAATACAACGAGTCGAGTTGTTCACGCATGACCGCTTCGGCTCCGCAAACCTTGGCAAGCGCCCGCGCGCGATCGGGGTTGCGCCCCACAATCGAGACCTTTGCGCCGGCGTCGGCCAACGCGAACGCGGCCCCTCGGGCTGCGCCTCCATTGCCGGCGACAAGCACGTTCGACTTGTTCAGGCGCAGGCGGCGCGCCAGCGACACGGTGACACCCGCGGCGTCGGCGTTCGTGCCGCGCCACTTTCCCGCCTTCCTCCATACCGTATTGACGGCGCCAATGCGGCGCGCCAGCGGATCGACGGCGTCGAGGTAGCGGATGATCTTCTGCTTATGCGGGATGGTGACACTGAACCCGGCGATTGGCAGCTTCTCCGCCATCATCATGAAGTCGCGCAGATGGGCCGGCGGCACGAGGAACGGCAAATACACGGCGTCGATTCGCCGCGACTGGAAAGCACGGTTGTGAACAGCGGGCGAAATCGAGTGCCGGATCGGATCGGCGATCACCCCGTAAGTCTTGGCGGATTTTGTCAACTTGTCGATGCGGTAAACGTGCCGCAGTTGCCTTGCGCTGACCTGTCCCGCTGCCGTGCCTTCGGAAGCGGTAGGCGCCGCATAGGTGTACAGCCCGCCGAATACCGGGGAAAGCACCCGAGTGGGAAAGCCGGTCTCGCCCATCGCAAGAACAACCAATCGTTCACGCGGGTGCGCCTTAGCGAGCGACAACATGCGAAGATTGTCCGACGGCTTGCGCGCTGTCGTCACGACCTTGTACGCGTCTGCCGGGATGCGCAACATCCGCCGCAACACTGCCTCAAGCTGCGGTGTGCCCTCGTAGTTGTGATACGACAGCACGAGACGGGCCCCGGCGCGCAAGGTCTCCGTCTTGGCGTTAATGCATTCGGCGCTCTCGATCTCGATATCCACCGCGGACGCGCCCGCCCGGATCGCCGCATCCAGTATCCTGACCTGCTCTTCGACACTTCCGTTGAACTTCCCGTGGTTCTGACGGCGGCGGCAGGTAGCCAGAACAGCGCTTTCCGGATGCGCTTTCAGAAAATCCGCGATTGCCTGAATGCCTGTCTCCGGATCTTGAAGATAATCAAGACGAAATTCGAAAGAGGACTCTCCTTGGTCCACTTCGCGCTGCGCATGCTCGATGAGCTTGCAGGTATCCGGGAACCCAAGTGCAATGCAAATTTGCGGCAGGATTCTTGACGGGGGCATTGATGATCGGCGACGAACCAGAATAACACGAACCAGCGAGAAGGCAGCCTGAAAATCAGGTGTCTGTATGTGGCAACTGTGCGAGCCGGGCTTTCCAGGCGTCAAGGATCGCGATCGTGGCCGTCGCTCCAAACCGGTCCGCACCGGCTTCATAGACCTCGATGGCACGTTCCAGCGTACGCACCCCACCGGCCGCCTTGACCTTGACGTTGGGACCGGAGTGAGCGCGCATCAGTCGCAGATCCTCCAGCGTGCAGCCTGTCGGTGCGAATCCCGTTGAGGTTTTGACGAACCCCACACCCGCGCGGGTCGCTATCTTGCAGGCGATGATCTTCAGTTCGTCGGTGAGATACGCGTTCTCGAAGATGACTTTGAATACCGCCCCTGCCTCGGAACACGTCTCGGCTGCCTGCCGAAGCTCTGTTTCGACGTACTGGAAACGCCGCGAGAGCAGCCGCCCGATGTTGAGGACCATGTCGACTTCTCTCGCGCCCCGGCGCAGTAAATCGCGAATTTCGAATAACTTAGCGGAGGTTGTCGCCGAGCCGTGAGGAAATCCCGCGACACTGCCGACTGGAATCCCACTTTCGCGCATCCACTCAACGGCCAGGTCAACGTCGGCGGGACGCACGGTTACGCTGGCTACTCCATATTGCTGCGCGATCCGGCAGCCGCTCTCAACTTGTTCTTCGGTTAATTCCGGCCTAAGCAGGGAGTGGTCGATCATCTTCGCCAGCCCCTCGTAGGTGGTGAGTGGCGGGCGTGCTGGCGAAGACTCGGCGTTCATGAGACCGTTTTCAGGAAGCGCGATGACAGGCTACCGGCGCTTCGTCTTTTTAGCTGGCGTTGCCTGCCCGAGAGTTCTGATCTGCGTCTTGGCTTTTGCCGACAGCTCACTTTGAGGGTAGCGCTTGATCAAAGTATTGAATTCGGCGCGTGCCTTGGTTGTCAGGCCCATCTTTGCCAGAGACATAGCCTTCATGTAATGGGCGTCCGGCGTTTTGTCGCTTTCTTCGTACTTCTCAAGCACCAGGTCGAAGGCCTGCACGGCATCGTCGTACTCGCCGCGCAAATACTTGATCTCACCGATGTAGTACTGCGCGTTCGGGGCGAGAGATGTGTTCCCGAACTGCGCAACGAAATCCATGAACTCCTTGAGAGCCAAGTCGAGGTTGCCGCCATTCTTGTCGCGTAAGGCGCCCTCGTACAACTGCTCCGACGAAACCGCACCTGCAGCCGCGCCTTCGCCTGCCGGAGGAGTGACCGGCGACTGGATCGTGCGGACAGCCGAGTTTACGTCGACCATCTGCTGCTCCAGTTTGCTGAACCGAACGTTAAGACTCTCGACGGCCTCGCGAATCGCCAGCATCTGTGTGCCGAGGTCGTCCATCTTGCTACTCATGCCGGCGACGGGCTGCGAAACGTTCTTCTCCTGCTCGCGGAGCCGTTCCCTGAAATTGTTTTCGAGAACGGCGATCGACGTGTTCGCCTTGTTGGCGGCATCGAGTGTCTGCTGGACGAGAAGCGTCGTTTGAGCGAGTTTCTCGTCGATTGTGCGCTGCAGAGTGCGGATTTGGTCCTGCAGAATCGCGATATCCCTCTGCAACTCCACGTATTCTTTGCGTTCAGCAGACGCCAGAGCCGGGAAGACCAGAAACGCTACCAATGCGAGCGCACACTTCTTCATTGCATTCTCCAAAATCTACGACTTCCGGGACCGGAGCTTTCAGACCCCGGTCCCGGTGTGTCAACTAAAACAACTTCTTTTACTGCCCGGCCGAGAAGTGGGCGCGGCGGTTCTTCTGCCAGCAGCTCTCATTCGACTCGGTGCACTGCGGCCGCTCTTTTCCGTAGCTGATGGTATTCAGCTTGTCGGATGCGACACCCAACTGAACCAGGAAGTCCTTCGCGGCAGTCGCACGGCGGTCACCCAACGCAAGGTTGTATTCCGCCGATCCACGCTCGTCGCAATGACCCTCAAGGGTGATCTTCGCTTCTGGGAAGTCGCTGATGATCGCCTTGATGGCATCCGCATCTTTAGTAAGCGTGGCGCGCGCGTCTTCACGCACGTCGAACTTGTCGTAATCGAAGTACACATCCTCCAGCTCGGAAACCCGCTCGCTGAGACTCTTCTTCGGCGGGGCCGGCGGTGGCGGTGGTGGCGGCGGTACGGTTACCCTGACTGACACCGAACGGGAGTCGGTTCCACCAGGACCCTTTGCCGTCAACGTATATGTAGTCGTGTCATTCGGGAAGACCCGGCGGTCGCCCGATGCGGACACGGTTCCGATGCCCTCGTTAATTGAAATGTCCGTGGCGTTCGAGACCGACCAACGCAGCGTGGAAGACTGACCACGTTCGATCGTCGATGGCTCGGCGACCAACTGCGCAATCATCGGCTTCGGCGGCGGTGCCGGCTCCTCTGCCTTGGGCGGTGGCGGTGGCGGTGGCGGGGCTACTTTCTTCTTGCAGCACGCCACGACCAGCATGAGGGACAATCCCAACAACAGAATGCTTAGTTTTTTCTTGCTCATCCTGAACTTTGCCTCCTATGAATCTCCGATACCTCGAGAGAACTCTACCTCCACACAGGCCTTAAATTCCGGCCTTGTGTTGTAAGCTTTCGCAACTGCGTACCATCCGCGAGCATGGTCCAGATCTGGGTTCCGCCGTCCCGATTCGACGAGAAGGCGATATGCCGTCCATCCGGCGCCCATACTGGATTCTCATTCCGGCCCGCGCCATGCGTTAATTGCACGTACTGCCGGGTAGCGACATCCATTACAAAAACATTGTAGTTGCCAGGCGCATAGCCTCTGGTCCAAGAAAAGACTATGTGCTGACCGTCGGGGTGCCAGCATGGATTCACCGCGTCACCCTCGCCCTCGCTCAATCTCTGGATGTCCGCTCCGTCAATGTTCATTCTATACAACTGCGGAACTCCGGAGCGCCCTGAAACAAATACAATTTCCGAACCCGTCTTCGGATTTACCTTCGGCTCAATGTCGATCGAATTAGAGTGCGTCAACCGCTGCAGCCCGCTTCCATCCACATTTGCGACGTATAGCTGTGCGTATCTGCCTGTAGCGGTTGATGAAAACACAATTTTCGAGCCGTCGGGGGTGAAGTCCGGTGTGGCATTCATCGACGCCTTCTGGTTGTAGAAGGGCAACCGCCCGCCTGTCACCAGTGAATGCAACAATATAACAGGGTTTCCACGGGCATAGCTAGTGAACGCAACCTTGGTTGCGTCCGGTGAAACCGCCGGCATGATCGAGAGCGACCGGTAACGCGTAAACTGTTTCTGGTTCGCCCCATCCGAATCCATCATCCAGATTTCCCGCTGGCCCCGTCCTGATTGATCGGAATCGAAGTATATCTTTGTGCCCGAAAGGCTCTTGAATCCGAACTGGGACATGACGTCCGCCGCGAAGTCGTGTGCGACCTTCCGCGCGCCGTTCTCGTCCAGCGTGCCGAAATAGACTTTGCCGAACACTTGGGCATTGTTAACGTCTTGCTGCGCAACGTTATAGAGCCACCCATACAGCACCAGCCGGTCGCCCTGGACGCCTGTGTAGCCGATCACAAGATACGTCGCGCTCGCCGGAGGCGCCGCCCAATCCGTCAGCCACAAGCCCGATCCCGGACGGCTCGTCCCGGACGGCTTGCGGAAATCCTGCGGCCGTTGCGGAACCTCGATCGGCTGCATCGTCTTCGGAACCATCCGAAACAGTCCCGAGGTCTCGATGTCCGCGTAGAGCGTCTCGTTGAAAGCACCCATGAGGGGCTGCGCGGCGCCCGAACCACGAAAGTCCGGCACGGCGATCGCCGCCCGCTCTCCCTGCGTGATCTTGATAAGAACGTCGCTCTGCTGGGCAGCCAGAATCAGCCCAAGGCCTAGCGCGCATACCGCGGCCGTCACGTATTGTTTTTTCATCGCTTCAATTGAAACCAGAACTCTATTCTTGCGTCGTTTCGCTCGTATGCCGCCGGCAGAGGAGGAAACGGAGCCGCTTCGTAAATAGCCCGGAGCGCCGAGTAATCCAGCGCCTTATCCCCGCTCGACTGCTCCAGACGCACGTCAGCAACCGATCCATTGCGGTAAAGGATAAAGGTCACGATGGATGGGGGCGCGCTCTGAAGCCTCGGATTCACCGTGTCGGTACGCCATTTCTCCGCGACTTTCCGTTCGAGCAGGTCCCGGTAGTATCCAAAACGGTTTCCGAAGGCTCCGCCCGTACCAATTCCGACGCCTCCCGAACCGGCTTGGCCCACCATTGCCGAAGCGAGGCCACGTCCGGTCGAGCTGTAAACTTGCTCATGTCCTGTGTTTGCCGCCAGTTTCGATCCACCCCGCATCTGCGTCGTCTTGGCCGGATGTTTGGGGGTGCGGCCCTTGATCGGGATCGCATCGACGTCGGGCTCGGGTGCCCTTTGCGTCTCGGTCTTCGCCGCTGGCGGCTCAGGCACGTTCGACTCGGTGTCGCTCGCCAGCGGATTAGGGATTCCGCCCCGGGAGGGCAGGGGAATCTGACTGACAGGGGTGATCCCGACAGCGCTGCCGCCAAGGGAATTCGGATTTCCCCAGATGTCTCTTGCGCGATCCGGGATCATGGCTTGCACGGACAGGGCGGCGCACAGCGCGGCATGAATCGCCATCGACACGAAGAGCGGCCGCTTAAGCGACTCTTGCGTTTCCAAAATGTCGACGTGCGTGTTCATTAAAACTGTTCCCCGCCGGACCTTAATCCAACTTCATGCTAGCGCCTTCTATCGGCTTCATCGACCGGCTGCGTCACCGCATTTACTTTCACGCCGGCCTCGCCGAGGGCGCTCAGAACTTGTGCGATCGGGTCCCACACCGTCCCCTTGTCTGCCCGGAGATAAACCGCCTGGCCCTCGCCAAAACGCGTCTTTACCTCTTCCGCCAATTGATTGATGTTGACCGGTTTTTCGTTCAGGTACAGCCTTCCGTCTCGCGTTAGTGTCACGACGGGAAGTTCCTGAGCGCTGTCTTTGACCTGCCGGACTTTCGGGACGTCGACTTCCAGCCCGAATTCCATGACATGCGCTGTCAACATAAAAATGATCAACAGCACCAGCACGACATCGACAAGAGGAACAATATTAATCTCCGATAGCGTTGCGGAAGCGCGAAAACGCCTCCTGCCCAGCAACGAGCCGCCATTCGAAGAGTTGTCGGAGAAGGCCATTCGTCAATCCTCGAAGTGGCGCTCAGCCAGATTCATGAATTCGAGGCAAAAATCGTCCATGCGAGCGCCCATCTCACGAATGACGTGGCCGAAGTAATTGAAGAAAACAGCGGCCGGGATAGCAGCAGCCAAGCCCATGGCGGTCGCGACCAGAGCCTCGGAAATGCCTGGTGCGACGGCGCGCAAGCTCGAAGAACCAGCCTGGCCGATCGAATGGAAAGCATCGATGATGCCAAGCACGGTTCCGAACAGGCCGATGAACGGGCTCACGGAGGCGGTCGTCGCCAGCCAGTTCATGTTGCGCTCCAGCTTGGTCAATTCCTCGCTGATGCCCAACTGGAGCGACCGCTCTAAAGCCAGTTTGTTCGTCAAAGTCCCACGCACTTTGACCTGCCGGCCGACTTCCTCGTAACCGAAATCGAAAAGCGCGACGAGTGGAGACTGGCGGAACTGCTCGCTTGCCACCGCTACGGCTTCCATGCCGTTAGCCTTGCGGAAAGCCCGCAGAAAACGGATATTCGAAACCCTCGCCTGCCGGAAAACGTTCCACTTCGAGAAGATAACCGCCCAGGAGATCACGGAAAATATCAGCAGGATAGAGATTACGGCTTTCCCCAACAAGGTGGTGCGCATCACCAGATCCCAGATACTTACCTGCATCCAGAACGCAGCCACAAATGGCAAAGTGCTCAACGCCACTCCTTTCTCAAGAAACCATCATAGTCCAGAGGTCGCTGATTTGCTCCCCAGTGCGTTTCCCGCGACCTCGTCCCGTATTTTTCCGAATCGCCTTATCACCCGGCCTATTGATCCCTGGGACGTTCCTCTTGTATCTTCATTGTGTTTTACTGTATAGAGCTTCAGATGGCTTCCACACCTCGCACTGTATCGGGGGACGACTGCACGGCGCGCGCACCGGCCCGTTTTCCATGGGTGCCCTTCGTCTGGTTCGGCCTTCTCCTTTTGATTTGCTACGCTCCGGTTCTTGTTCGCCTCGCCCGCCAGTGGATGGACGATGCGGATATGGGCCACGGCTTCTTCGTACCGTTGATCGCCGGGTATATCGCGTGGCGCAAACGTGAAGAATTGTTGAGCGTTCCGCCGCAGTCGAACGCTTGGGGCCTTCTGGTCGTGGCGTTCGGGGCGCTGCAGCTTCTTGTTGCCACACTAGGCGCGGAACTCTTCCTGGCGAGGACGGCTTTCATCGTCTCGCTGGTTGGCGTCGTGCTGTATCTCGGGGGATGGCGTTCGCTGAAGATTCTTGCATTCCCTCTCTTCCTGTTGTGCTTCATGGTGCCGATTCCGGCGATCATCTATAACCAGGTCACGTTTCCGCTTCAGTTGTTGGCGAGCCATGTGGCGGAAATCTCGCTCTCGTTGCTCGGGTTCCCGGTGCTGCGTGAAGGCAATGTAATCGAACTGCCGAGTCAGACCCTCAACGTAGTCGAGGCGTGCAGCGGGATTCGCTCGCTGCTCTCGCTTTCGTTCCTGTCTCTTGTCTATGCGTACTTCATTGATGGGAAGGTCTGGATGCGGTGGGTGCTGCTGGCGGCGACGATTCCAATCGCGATTGCCGCGAATTCAAGCCGCGTCACTCTGACCGGCATTCTTACCGAGTACCACCCGGAATTTGCCGAAGGATTCTTTCACTACGCTCAGGGATGGGTCATCTTTATGGTTGCGCTCGTGATGTTGATTGTGACCCACCGGATTGTCAATCGAATCTATCGAGGTTTGCATGGCGGCGCGTAAGGGGATGGCAGGTTTTCTGAAGAGTGGTCCGTCGCGAGTCCTGACCGTCGTACTCGTGGCGCAAGCAGTCCTCATCTACACGCTTTCCCGCGGGGAAGCGGCGCCACACATGCGCCCGCTGAGCACATTCCCTAGCGACATCGGCGGGTGGATGGTTACAAACGAGGGCGTTATCGAGAAGGAAGTCCTCGATGTGCTGCGTGCGGACGATGTGATGAACCGCGTGTACACGCAGGCAGGATCCGGCGAGTCGGTCAGCTTCTTTGTAGCGTACTTCAAGACGCAGCGAGCGGGTCAGGCTCCCCACTCGCCGAAGAATTGCCTGCCCGGCTCAGGTTGGGTGCCGTCGGAGTCCCGCGTCGTGTCCGTTCCGGTGGCGGGGCGCCCCGAGCCTCTCGAAGTCAATCGCTATGTCGTCGCGCGCGGCGGAGCAAAGAGCGTGGTGATGTACTGGTATCAGAGCCGTAACCGCGTCGTCGCCAGCGAATACAAGGCCAAGATCTACCTTGTGCTCGATTCGATCCGCTATCACCGTTCCGATACGGCCCTTGTTCGCGTGGTAGTGCCGGCCAATGGCCGCGGTGAAGAAGCTGCGACTCGCACGGCCACGAACTTCATTCAGACAATCTTCGATCCCCTCAGAAACCAACTGCCGGAGTGAGCTGTCTGTTGGGGACGTAGAAATGTGATCGCGTGATGCTTTTTCCCTCACGCGAACTGCATGAGGCCGGGTTCAATCGATACTCGGGCCTTCTGATCCACACTAAAATGGCAGTTCCAATGCTTATGTCTATACTACGTTCCCTCGCTTTGACCGCAACGTTCCTGATGACGGCGTCCGCGGCGGATACGCTGCGGATTGCCACGTTCCAGGCGGATGTGACTCCGCCGCTAGGCGCCCCGCTGTGTTGTTCGGGGCGCGTAAAGCCGGCCACGACAATCGTCAGCCCCCTGACGGCGCGGGGAATCATACTGTTCGGCTCATCGAAGCCCATCGTTATGGTCGCGGTGGATTGGGTGGGAATCGCTGGTGAAGGTTGGGATGAATGGCGTTTAGCCCTGGCCAAAGCTGCCGGCACGGACGCGGACCACGTTACCGTCAACACTGTCCACCCCCACGACGCTCCCATGTACGATCCGGAGGCCGAGCGCATCCTGGCGCCGATCGGACAGGGTGGAAAAATTCAAAACGTACCGTTCGTGAAAGTTGCGATTGAGAGAACCGCAAAAGCGGTGCGGGAAGCGGCGGCCCATTCGCGGCCGGTCACTCACCTGGGGCTCGGAAAGGGAATTGTAGAGAAGGTGGCCTCCAACCGCCGCCTGATCGGTCCGGATGGCAAGGTGTGGTTCGGCCGCATGAGTTCATGTAAGAACGCGGAGGCACGCAATTCGCCGGAGGGCGTGATCGATCCCTTCCTCCGCTCAGTGAGTTTCTGGAACGGTGACCAGCCCGTGGCTGTGATCACGTTCTACGCCACGCATCCGCAGAGCTATTACGGGCAAGGTGGCGTAAATCCGGACTTCCCGGGGATAGCCAGATCCACGCGCGAGGCCGCGTTGCCGGGAGTGGCGCACATCCATTTCAATGGCGCAGGCGGTAATGTGGCTGCCGGAAAGTACAACGACGGCTCGCCAGAGATGCGGCCTGTGTTGGCCCAGCGTCTGACGGCTGGAATGGAGGCTGCTTGGAAGTCCACCGTAAAGGTCCCCATCGGTTCGCGCGACGTGAGTTGGCGGTCTGTGCGTGTCGCCTTGCCGTTGGCGAAGGTTCTTGAAGATACGGTGCCGCTGCGTAACGTAATTGCCGATCCCGAAAAGCCGGAAATCGAGCGCCGGTATACCGCGCGCAGTTTGGCGTGGGCGGAAGCCTGCAAGAAGGGCCGTCAGGTCCCTCTGTTCCGCCTTCGTCTTGGCTCTGCAGCTGTCCTGTTCATGCCGGGCGAACTGTTTGTCGAATACCAACTCGAAGCGCAAAAATTGCGGCCGGATGGCTTCGTTGCAATGGCTGCTTACGGCGACATCGGTCCCGGTTACATTGGTACGCGTATCACCTATTCGCAGGGTGGATACGAGGCGGGTCCGGTGTCCCGCACCTCTCCTGACGTGGAAGATGTTCTAATGCGGGGTATGCGCGAACTATTAAAGTAGGCGGCTTCCCTTCGGGACGAGTCACAAGTACGTGCGGCCCACGGATTCCCTGATTCGCATTAAAATCACAGTTCTGATGCTTATGTACGCACTTCGCTCTCTCGCCCTAGCGGCAGCATTCCTGATGACAGCGTCCGCGGCGGAAACGCTCCGGATCGCCACCTTCCAGGCGGACGTAACGCCGCCGTTGGGTACCCCTCTGTGTTGTGCGGGGAGGGTCAAACCGGCCAAAGAAATAGTCAGCCCCTTGACGGCGCGCGGGGTCATTCTGTTCGGTGCCTCGAAGCCCATCGTTCTGGTTGCGGTGGACTGGGAGGGAATTGCAGCTGAAGGCTGGGATGAATGGCGGCAGGCCGTAGCAAGGGCAGCCGGCACGGACATGGATTACGTGACCGTGAACACCGTCCATCCCCACGATGCTCCCAACTATGACCCGGAAGCTGAGCGCCTCCTGGAGCCGCTCGGCAAAACCGGAAAGATTCAGAACGTCGCGTTCGTCAAGCAAGCGATCGCAAAGACGGCAGCGGCGGTGCAGGAAGCGGCGGCCCATTCCCGGCCGGTCACTCACCTTGGCCTCGGAACGGGTACGGTGGAAAAGGTCGCCTCCAATCGCCGCTTGCTTGGGCCGGACGGCAAGATCTGGTTCGGCCGCATGAGTTCATGTAAGAACGCGGAGGCGCGAAACGCGCCGGAAGGCGTGATCGATCCCACTCTTCGCTCCGTGAGTTTCTGGAACGGCGACCAGCCTCTGGCCGTGATCACGTTCTATGCGTGTCATCCGCAGAGCTATTACGGGAAAGGTGGCGTGAACCCGGACTTTCCTGGAATTGCCCGGTCCACGCGCGAGGCGGCGCTGCCGGGCGTGGCGCACATCCATTTCAATGGCGCTGGCGGCAACGTGGCCGCCGGAAAATACAACGACGGCTCGCCTGAGATGCGGCCGATCCTGGCGCAGCGCCTTGCTGCCGGGATGGAGACAGCATGGAAGGCCACCGTCAAGACTCCGATCGGACCGCGCGACATTAACTGGCGGGTTCTACGCACGGAATTGCCGCTCTCCAGAAACATCCAGGATATAGAGGGGCTGCATAAGTTGATCGCCGACGCCAGCACTCCCGAACTTGAGCGTTTGTCCCTCGCGAACGACCTGTCATGGGCAGAGACATGCAACAGGGGTCGCCCGGTCACACTGTTCCGCCTTCGTCTTGGCTCCGCGGCGGTCCTCTTTATGCCGGGCGAGTTGTTCGTTGAGTATCAGCTTGAAGCGCAGAAGATGAAGCCGGAAGGCTTCGTCGCGATGGCTGCCTATGGCGATTACGGCCCCGGCTACATCGGCACTCGTATCTCTTATTCGCATGGCGGATACGAAACGGGCCGGGCGTCCCGAACCTCTCCTGATGCTGAGGAAATCCTCATGAAGGCCATGCGCGCCTTGCTCGACTGAGCGGCCCGGTGTCGGCTGGTTCAGCCCGCACTGCCGGGATGAAATCTCCGCGCGAAGGTTCCGATGACAAGGGACACTGACGATAGAGGAGAAGGATAGATGCACATGCGCTTCGTTTTGGCTGCGTTTCTTCTGCTTTGCCCGGCGGCGTGGGCACAACGGAAGACGGTCTATGTGATAACCGACGCGGAAGGCGTCGGCGGGATTTGCCGGCAGGAACAAACCGATCCGAAAGATCAGGAACTGCGGGAGTTGCTGACTGGCGAGGTCAATGCCGCGGTGGAGGGCTTCCTGGCCGGTGGCGCCGGCGAGGTGCTCGTTATTGACGGCCACGCTGGAGGTAGCACTCTTTCCGCGCTGACGATACACCCGAAAGCCAAGCTGTTGAGGGGCCCCACGGGACCATCCACGCTTTTGGATCGGCGGTTTTCCGCGGTTGCTTTCATCGGACAGCATGCCATGGCCAACACGCGGCGCGGCGTCATGGGGCATAGCTTCGATTCGTTGGGTATCCAGAACATGTTGCTGAATGGGAAGCCGGTGGGCGAGATTGACGTGCACGCGGCCTTAGCCGGGCACTTTGGTACGCCCGTGATCATGCTGAGCGGCGACCAGGCGGCAGCGGACGAGCTGCGGAAGATCGTTCCGGATGCCGAGGTGGCGGTAGTGAAGGAAGGCGTCGGGCGGTACACCTGCATCAGTCTGTCGGCTGCGGCGGCTCGTGACGCGATTCGGGAGGCGGCGCGCAGGAGCATGGCAAAGATCGGCGTAATCAAGCCATACACAATTCCGGGACCGGTGACTCTGCAAATCGAGCACACTACACGCAACTCTTTGCGCATTGGCGCGGGAATGGCCCAGGGGGCCGAGGTCCTGGACGATCGAACGATCCGCTATCACTGCAAGGACATTGTGGAAGCCTGGGCGCGCTACCTCGGCTACTAATTTGAGACGGGCTGCACTGACGATTGAATTATGTTTCGCGAATCTACTCGACGGAGCGGCCCTGTCAGATCGATTTGCCGTTTGACTAAGACTAAAGAAGGGGCGACGCCCGGTCTGCCCCTGCCATACCTGAACCGCGGCATGGCAGGGCGCGCGAGTACTGTTGGCCGAAGCGGCCGGTTGCGGCGTTCAGTTCAGGTGCTGCTTCAGCCACGCGTGTAGTTCGCTGAAGAAGAACCGGCTATCCTCGCCTTTTCCGATCCAATGGTTCTCACCGGGGAAGACGATCAGGCGGCTGGGGACTTTGAGCCGCTGTAGAACACTCCAGTTTTCGATCGTCTGGTTGATCGGCACGCGATAGTCCTTCTCGCCGACTGTGAGAAGGATGGGCGTACGAAAATTCTTCGCATAGCGGATCGGGTTCTGCTCGCGCCATACCGGTCCCTGTTCCCAAACCGGACCGAGGCTGCCGACCTCGCGATGGTAAATGGTGTCGCTCGTCCCCCATTGCGACTCCAGGTTGATTAAACCGGCGTGGCTGACCAGGCACTTGTAGCGCGTTGTCGTCGCTTCCAACCAATTGGCAAGGTGCCCGCCGTAACTGGCGCCTGCCGCGGCTTGTCGCGTTCCGTCGATGAACGGAAATCGTTGGATTGCCTCGTCGGCCGCCTGGTTGATTTCGTCCGCCGGCCCCTTAAATGGATCTCCCTGAATCTCCTGGGCGAATTTCTCACCAAAGCCGGTCGATCCCGTGTAATTCGTGAGCAGCACCACGTATCCCGGCTGGGCGAGCATGTGATAGTTCCAGCGAAT
>JBDKSR010000109.1:0-19391 GCA_039680545.1 Bryobacteraceae bacterium
GCTGGATGAGGCGAACAGGCTGACAGGTGAGTTTCGGATAGCAGCTCACAGAGACGCGAAAGCAATTCGCGCCGCAAAAGACAACGCCCGCGCCTGGGCCGCGTGGGGGAAGGAGACCGCCGATGCCAATCCTTGACCGCAACGATATCTACCGCGTGCTGTGGCGATGCCCAGCGTGCGGCGAGGCTGGCGAAGAATTCCACACAACAGCGGCCGGGAATCTAATTCTGGATGCGCTGGTAGAATTCGGTTGCGAGGAATGCGGGTCGGCTCTCCGAGTGCGGGCGTCGGGATTCATCTCGGCGCGCACCATTGCGCTTATTGTTGACGCAATCCCCGATTCGGAGGAGGCCGCTGATGCCGACCGATAAAACGCCGAGGGAGATAGCGGAAAAGCACGCCAGCGAGAGATACCCCGGAATCTCCACCGCCGCCCGTATTTATGGGAACACTGGCAAAACGAGTGATTGGCAACGCGGGCGGATTTTGCTCGCCGACGCCATCGAGGCCGGCATTAGGGCCGATAGAAAGCAGAGGGGGAAATCATGAGCGAGCAATCCGTAAAGTGCTCTAACGACGGAGACGGATGCATCACCATCATCCTCTTATTCTTTCTGCTTATGCAGACGTGCGAGCGGCCCTCCAAAAACGACGTGCGCACCCTGAACGACACCGTGGGGCGCATCGAGCAAATTCTTGAAAGGCAATCCAAATGACCAACCCCTTCGCCAACGCCCCGCTTCCGCCGCATCCCGCCTTCCGCATGGGGGAGGAGGGCGTGGAGATTCGATACATCAAGAATGAGTGCTGGGTTCCGATTGCCGCTGCGTTCGAGGCGTTTGCGAAAAGCCCTGACTGGGGATACTGCATCGGCTGGGAACTCGAACGCGCCTGCGCGCTGGCCGAGGTGTCGTTCCGGGATCACATGCAGGATCTCCTGCCAAGCGTCGTCAAAGAAGGATTCTCGCGCGAAGTCCAAGAAGCGGCGTTTGCTGAATTCGATCTTCTCACAAAGCGCATGTCCTTCTACCGCGACGCCCGGCTCGCGGTGCGGGGGATGATGGAGAAGGAAGCCAACAGCCCGGAGTGAACCATGAGAGTTGAGCGAGCCACATCTCTGGAGAGGACCATTGGGCTGGAGCGAGCCAAACGAAATGAGAGAGCCATCGTCTGTGAGCGAGCCATTGAACACGAGAGCGCCATTTACGCGTGAGCGAGCCACCCTCCCGGAGAGAACCATTCCCGGAGAGCGAACAAAGAAAGGAATCATCATGCAGGATCTACTTCCTGTTCACCGCCTTACGCGAGACCTGGCCAGCGCCGCACATACGCTGACCGCCGACGAGGCCCGTTACCTTGTCGATGCCTATTACATGATGCAGGAGGACCGCATCAGGTCGTCAGCCCAGGTTCGGGCGCTGGGAGAAAACGAGGAACCGCACACTGTCATCCAGTGGCTTGCGGAACAATCGGCCACGCTGGAAAGCCAAATCAAGCGCGCGCTCGACAAATACGCCAGTTCCGACCCGGTCGGCGAATGGTCCATGTCAGTCTGCGGCATTGGCCCAGTCATCGCCGCCGGGCTGCTGGCGCACATCGACATCCAGAAATGCCCGACCGTTGGCCACATCTGGCGCTTCGCCGGCCTGGACCCGACCGTCAAGTGGGAGAAGAAAACCAAGCGCCCTTGGAATGCGCGGCTCAAGACGTTGTGCTGGAAAATCGGCGAGTCGTTCGTCAAGGTGTCCGGCAACGACAAGGACGTTTACGGTAAGATCTATATCCAGCGCAAGGAATACGAGATTGCGCGCAACGACCGGGGCGAGAACGCAGCGACAGCGGCCGACGTTCTAACCGCGAAGAAGATTGGCAAGGACACTGAAGCCTTCAAGCACTTGAGCGAAGGCAAGCTTCCGCCCGGACAACTGCACGCCCGCGCTAAGCGGTATGCCGTCAAGCTGTTCCTATCGCATCTTCACTGCGTGTGGTATTATTCAGCATATAAGACACTGCCTCCGAAGCCATACGTTGTGGAGAACCTAGGACATGTCAACATCATCTGGCCACCGAACCTTGATTACGTGCCAGGTCTGCGAGAAGCAATCCGCGCACAAGGCCCGTGGGATGTGTAGTGCCTGTTACCGTCGGTGGTGGGCAGCGCAGAATCCTGAGCGTGATCGGGCTATCGCAAAGCGCAGTTACGAGCGGAATAAGGAACGGGACAACCGGCGGTCACGGGAGTATTACCAAGCCAATCGAGAGCGTCTCATCGCGCTCCAGAAACAAAGCGATGAAAGGCGCAAGGATGAGAAGCGGGAATACAACCGGGTGTATCAAGCGACGCATCGTCGCCCTGAGTACCACCGTAGCTATAAGTTGCAGCAATTGTATGGATTGACGATTAAGCAGTACGAAGCCATGTACCTTGACCAAGGCGGACTGTGTGCTATTTGCGGAAGGGCTGAGCGTGGCCGTGGCCGAAATGACCAACCTATGCTGCTGTCAGTGGATCACGATCACACGACTGGTCAGGTGCGCGGGCTGCTTTGCCGACAATGCAACACCGCACTAAGTTATTTGGAGGATGACGAATGGGATGCATCTGCCAGGGCGTATCTTTCAGCCGCCGCTTCCGTATCCAATAGCGATCGGAGGTCACGCGCACAAGATTGAAGTCCCGATGAGCCGCGCAGAGTGAGAGAACCATGTTGCGTGAGCGAGCCATATTATGAGAGAGAACCATACCATGTGAGCGAGCCATTGGGACGGAGAGCACCACTAATCGGGAGCGAGCCGCTAGGTATGAGAGAACCAGACTTCGTGAGCGAGCCAGAAGCCGGGAGAGAACCATTCTGAATGAGCGAGCCATCGGGCGAGAGAGATCCATGAATGGGGAGCGAGCCAACAAGATTGAGAGAACCATAACGTGTGAGCGAGCCACCACCGACGAGAGCGCCAGAATCCAAGAGCGAGCCCCAATTCCAGAGAGAACCAGACCCCATGAGCGTCTATCCCACCACGGACACCACCCCATGACCCCCGAACACAACATCCAGAACGCTATTCTCCGCGCCTACGGCTCCGATCCGCGGCTTAGGCTGTGGCGAGCAAACGCCGGCGTCGCGTCGTTTCACGGACGTACCGTCCGATTTGGCGTCCCAGGCCAAGCCGATCTTACCGGTATCATATCCCACACCGGCCAGCGGCTCGAAATCGAAGTCAAGACCGAGACCGGTAAACAGTCCCCCGACCAGCGCAACTACCAAGCTATGATCGTCCGTATGGGCGGGCTCTACATTCTAGCCCGGTCCGTGCAGGACGTGACTGATGCGCTCGAACCATGTCTTAGACAGTAAACAAACAGTTACTTACGGCCTCACCCCCGGATACCATATCACATCCCACATGGAGTTCGCCCCGTGACAACCCTCTCCGCGCTCGACCAAGCCAACGCATGCCTCGCGCTTGGATGGTCATTCACCCCGCTCAACGGAAAAATCCCTCTCCGCAAAAACTGGCAAAACGAACCGCCCCTCCCTCTCTCCGAGTTCCCCCCAGGCTGCAACATAGGACTGCGCACCGGCCGCGCCTCAGGCGTCGTGGTTGTCGATCTGGACCCCGGCGCTGAACCGGCTGGCGATCTGCCCCCCACCGTGACCGTCGAAACAGGCCGCGGCCGGCATCTTTACTACCACCACGACGCTCCGCTCCGCAACTCCGCCGGCAAACTCGGGCCGCACGTCGATCTTCGAGCCGACGGCGGCCAAGTCGTATTCCCCGGCTCGACGCACCCTACCACCGGCGCTGTCTACCGATTTACAACCGCGCCGTGGGACATCACGCTCGCGCCATTGCCGGCGTGGATACCCGAGAAATTAACACCACAGCCAAAACCGTCCCCCCGGCCCATATCCACAAACTCCACACCACTCGCGCGTCATGCGTTGCGGTCCGAGTCCAACGCCGTCCGGGCTGCCAGCGAAGGCACCCGCAACGATACGCTCAACACCGCCGCGTTCAATCTAGGTCAGCTTATCGCCGGCGGACAGATCTCACAAGGCGAGGTCGAAGCCGAATTAACCGCTGCCGGCGTGATGTCCGGGTTACTCCCTGGCTCCGTCGCCGCGACGATTAAATCCGGCATCGAGGCCGGCATGCAAACCCCCCGCTATCCCAAACCCCGCGCTACCGCGGCACCACCTGACCCCGAAACCACAGATACCATACTGATTCCCGGCACCCACACCGACGACAACGACCGTACGCACGAGGTATCCACCGCAGATTTCGCGAACAACGTTCTCCGCTCGCTCCCCGACGATCTGCTCTACTCACGATCGCACCTCCCTGGAGAACTTCACGGCGATGTCGGACACCAACGGTGGGCGCAGCTCAGCTCCGACCGTATGCGCCTGCTGATCGATTCCAGCGTCAGGCTTGGCGCATGGGTGAAGCTCAAACCTGACGCCGCAAACCCCATGGGTCCCACTCATTCCCAGGTCTACCGCACTTGCAACCGCGATCTTGCCGGGCTGGTTATTGCCGGCGCGGAGAACTCGACCCGTTGCCGCGAGATAGACCTGATGGTCAGTTACCCCGCATACGGCCCAGGCTGGCGGCTGGCGGTTCGGGGCTGGCAGGACGGCGTTTATTACGACGAACCGCCTGAACTCGCTGGGATCTCCCCCTGTACTGATCTGGAGGCGATCCACACCACGTTCGCGGAGCTGATCTGCGATTTCCCGTTCGCTGACATCCCGTCGAGACAGAATTTCCTTGGCCTGCTCCTGACGCCGCTCGTCGCACGCGCCATAGGGGGGAATCGTCCGCTCCACCTGATCACGTCTTCACTGGAACGCACCGGCAAAACCAAGCTCGCCGAAGACGTGTTCGGCGGCATCATCATGGGCGATCCAACTCCCGCGATGCAGTTTTCGGGGACAGACGAAGAACGGGACAAGCGAATCCTGTCGATCTTGCTCAAAGGAAACACCCTGCTCCACCTTGATAATCTCCCCCGGCGCATCAACAGCGCCGCCTTGGCGAGTTTACTGACGACCGTCCATTACGAGGGGCGCTTGCTCGGCAGCACCAGGATATTATCTCTTCGCAACTGGCTGACCATCGTCGCCACCGGCAATAACACAACATGCACGGGCGAGATAGCCAAGCGGACCGTGCCGATCGTGCTCCAGCCGACCGACGCCGAACCAGAGAACCGCACGAATTTCCAGCACCCCGATTTATCAGCGCACGTCCGCAAAAATCGCAGACTTCTACTCTCCTGTCTGCTCGGAATGATCCAGATCTGGATCGATCGCGGACGCCCCCCACACGCCAAGCCGATGGGCGGGTTCGAAGGCTGGTCACGCACGATCGGGGGAGTATTAAATTCGTGCGGTTTCCACCAGTGGCGCAACAACGAATCGGATTGGCGTCAACAATATGACGATGACGGCATCGCGCGACTCGCGTTTGTGGAGGCTTGGTGGGACGAATATCATACCTCCGTGGCGTCCCCAAAGCAGCTTCTCAAGCTTGCGCTCGACCAAGATTTACTTCCCAGCGTGACCGACAAACCTACCGAACGAGCCCAGCAGACCATGATGGGATACTGGCTCAAGCAGCACATCAACACCCCGATCGGGCGCTGGAGGGTCGGCGTTGTCGTGTACGGATCACATCGCAGCTACGCGCTGACCGAGCTTCGCAGGGCCTAACTTTGTAAACTCATGCGAGATAAAAGCTCCAAAAAGGTTGCCAAGGTCGCTTAACTTCAATGAAATCAATGTACGCAACCTTTTGGCAACCTTTTCTCATAGGTTGCAATTTTACTTATTACATAGAACATTGAAAGCAAAAGACTTATGCGTTGTCTTAAATTACTCTTAGCAACCTTAACAACCTTAGCAACCTTTTCTCTATCAATGCGCATGCGCACGCATGCAGGCGCACATACGCGCGCACACACATGTATGGAGGTCGGCAAAAGGTTGCTAAGGTTGCCAAGGTCGCTTAACTCTAATGAAATCAACTCCTGTTTTTGGCAACCTTCTAAAAAGGTTGCTAAAAGGTTGCTAAACGTAAAATACCGCAAGTGGAGCCTGTAAAATGTCCCTCTCCTCCCTCGCCGCCACACTCAACGCCCGCACCTCGCCCATCCAAGCCGAATGGATCGCCGACGTGAACGATCTGATGAGCCGTCAAAATATCGTCACGCCCGCCCACGCCCGATCGCTGCTCGCCGTCGCCGATTCCATTAGCATCCCTCCCGACGACCGCCGGCGCGACTGGCTCGCATCGCGGATCGGGCCGCCGCATATTTAACCGGCCCGCCGCCGGGCTATCTTTTTGTTTGACGGACGTAAGTAAGTAGCTTCATACTTTCTGCATGGCTGCAACGTCATGCACCCCCACCACTAAAAAATGCAAAGAACCGCATAGCCTGAACTATCGCCAGCGTCGATTCGCCGCGGAGTATCTCAAAGATCACAACGCGACACAGGCAGCGATTCGCGCCGGCTACTCCGCTCATACCTCCCACGTCATTGGCACCCGACTGTTAAAAAATGTTGCAATTAAAAGCATAGTCGAGGCTGGACACCAGACAGCTCTCGACCGCGCGGGTGTTTCTGCCGAACGAGTTATTCGTGAATTTGCCGAAGTAGGTTTCAAGAGTTCAAAGCAGATGGATGTCAAGGCGGGCGACAAACTCGCCGCACTGGACAAACTGGCGCGCATGCTCACGCTCTACGCCGACGCCGCGCCCCAGGGCGGGACGACGAACAATATCCTCGTTGCCGACGCCGCCGCGGCTCGCGACCTACTCGCGCGAATCATCGGCCAGCGGCCAAACAAAATAGTTGACGTGGAAACAGAATGATCGACCCGTCAAAACTATCGGACGATGAAGCAATCGAGGCTGTCAAGCAGCTTGCGATCGACGCGCGAACGTCGGTGCAGGGGTATTGCGATCTGATGCTGGCCGCCGAGGGGCATGTTGTCGTTCCACACGAGATCCATTGGCTGATGCATGAGGTGATCGACAAGGCGGCGGCTGTCGGTAAGCACGCTGTCATCGTGATGCCGCCTGAACACGGCAAAACTCAGCAGGTCGCGAAGCGCATGGTGTGGGAACTAGGGCGCAATCCGGATCTGCGTATCGGGCTGGTGTCTGGTGATATAGATCTGGCGAAACGCAACCTAATTGCTACGCGCAAGGCGTTGCTGTCGAACATAAATTCGGGGATCTTTCCGGCGCTTACACCAGATCTCAAGGCGTCCAAGAACGGCGGCGAGTGGAGCAAGGAGCGGCTTTACCTGGCCGGCAAGCCGTATCCGGCGTTCGAGGTGTTCCCGCTTGACGGGTCGGTTGAGGGTGTCCGTCTCGATCGTATATGGCTGGATGACGCCGTAACGCGCAAGTGTCACAGGTCTGAGGCCGAGCGTGAGCGGGCGCATAGCGCGATTCACGGGACGTGGCTCTCACGTATCACGGCTGGCGGCCATGCCATCGTGACCAACAACGTGTGGCATCGGCAAGACCCGATCCACTTGATGGCGCAATCGCCGTCGTTCGTAACGTTGTGGGTTGGATATGTCGAGACGGACGAACTGTATTGGCGAATTCATCATGCCCCTGACAACTGGACGCATCCCATTGAGGGCCGGTTGCCGCTATGGCCGGTGTGGGATAAGCCGCGGCTCGAAGCGAGGCGGCATGAAGACAGGCTTACGTTCAAGCGGTTATACGGTGGGAAGGCTCTGCTGGCCGAAGAGACGCGATTCCCGCCTGTCGATGAGTGGCACACCTACGAGACATTGGACTTGCCGGCACCTGGCGGAGACGAGCGGATCGTCGCGTTTCTCGACCCAGCAGGCGGCAAGGGGGCAAAGAACGAGGATTTCGCGGCGTTGTCGGTTGTTCTGATCAGCGCCAAGCGCGAGATGTTCTTGCTAGACTGCTGGATTCAGCGTGCTGTGCCCCAGGATCAGGCGGCTGCGTGCTGGGAGATGCACCGCAAAGTCAAGCATTTGGGGTATCGGGGCATCGATCGGCTCGAAGTTGAGATGTTGCCGAAGGATGAACTGTGGATGCAGGGGCCGCTACAGGATCATCAGGCCGAGCTCAAGCGGCGTGGTGATCCTGACTGGAAACTGTGGTGGACGGTGCGGCATCCACGGGAACACAAGCACAGCCGGATCGAGCGAATCAACCCGCACATCCGCAATGGTTGGTTGAAGTTCCCGAAAGGTTTTAGCGCGTTCACGGCCGGAGAGGATTGGCAGCGGCTTGTGTCGATGACTGAGGATTTCCCGTTCGCCGACCACGATGACGCGCCTGATTCGTTGAGCGGAGCGGTGACGTTGGCGGAAGAGATGGGTGCTGCGGTCACGCGACCGGAGACGGAAGCGGAGGCAGTGGCGCGTGTGGTGCGTGAGGGGAGAGAGGCCCGCCGCGAGAACGTGTTGGCGAAGCGCGATTGGAGGATCGAGGCGTCCGGCGGGCGCGCGGGCGCTGGGCAGTGGGGGTTTAAGTGATGGTGAGATTCGGAATAATACCACAAGCGATGGAGGATGGGCCGATGCTATTGATTATTGGCGGTGGATGCTTGTTGCTGTTCTGTGGCTGTGCCTATTGGTTGGCGACGGTACGGATTGGCAGAGCGGTTTCTGATTTACACTTGCATCAAGAGAAATTCGAGGATTTGTTTTCTCAAGTGAGTGCTATGGTCATTTCTTGGAACACAGAATACAGGGACTATCTTGAAAAGGATTTCGTTCCCAAGGATTGCTTTGATGCAACTAATGCAGCACTAGAATCAAGTAGGGCTGAGATTGCCAGAACGCAAAACTCCCTCAACTTTCAGATAGAGCAGGCGGTCAGTTCAAAGTTAAGGCGAATAGGCGAGTTGGAGCGCCAAGAAACGTTATTGTTAAACAAATTGCGATTAGCAAACGAAAAACTGCTCGCCGTGAATGATTCTCCGCCAAAGAAGAAAGCGCCGAAAAAATCACCGTCTCCGCCAAAATCGGCGAGGACAAAGAAGGTAGGCTGACATGGCTTTCGCCCCCGAACCGATGATGCCGGAGATGCTGGACCCGGAAGCCGTCAAAACAACGGAAGACCGACTTGCGCTTGTCATGCGTCAAAAGCTGCTGGCGGCACAGGCATTGAGTGACGCGACGAAACGCAAGTGGTCGATGTGGATCATGATGCGGCATCATGGGGGGTTGCAGGACGACCCGACGCACCCGTTGACCGAGTTGGGGTTGTATATCGCGTCGCTTGGTAAGTATGTGCAAACCATGAAGGCTAATATGCTTCGGTCTGTGTTGCCGAGCGCGGCGGACATGGATTTTTTTGCGCTCAAGGCGAAGTGGATGGGGCTGGAGGATACGGCGGAGAAGTGGGAGGCGTTGCAGCGGGAGAAGTTTAAGAGCATGTCGCCGACCGCGGCGAGTTCGTTCCAGGGCGTGACGGACATGCTGATGGACGACTTGCTGACGATCGGGAACTGCGTGGCGTTGCCGAAGTACGCGTTTGAAGACGAGTCACCGACGCCGGTGTTGAGCCCGCAGGTGCAGCATGGGCCGGTGATAGAGTGGCTTGACCCGTTCAACTGTTCGCCGGACAGCGTGACGGTGAACAGCGCGGCACAGGCAAACTGGTTCGTTTACGATCCGATCACGCGAGAGGAGTTGGAAGATGCTGCGAATGGGTTCGTGAACGTCGAGCGCGTTGTTGAGGAGGTTCCGGAGACGGACGTATCGGTGCGAGAGCGGAACACTGGGGACGAAGAGATCGGCGAAGACAGGGAGAAGACCGAATGGGAGTCGGATTTCCTTGGGTATGAGCGGCATATTTATCTCGGGCGGTTCCCGTGGGCGCAGATGCGGATGGCCGGCGACGTGGACAAGGCTGCCGTCATGGAAGAGCTGGCGGCTGTGTATGGGTTCGATCCGGCGGCTGGGGGGCAGTATTGGTGGATCGAGTTCATTGGGAACATCGTGACGGTTTGCAAGCCGTATCCGTATTGGTTGCCGCGCGGTGTGGGGCCGATTGAGCATCACGGGTTGATCCGACGCAACGGGTTTCTGTGGGCGAACGGGATGTATGATCTGGCCGGGGCCGAAGAGCGGATCATGAACGCGCATCATCGTGACGTTGTGACGATCGCGCGGCTGGCTGCGAGGCCGCCAAAGTGGTTCGACCGGTCGAAAGTCGATCAGGATTTCTTGACGGGGCCTGGCGACACGATGCCGGCTGTGGCTCCTGATCAGTCGATCCCATGCACGAACACGGACGGGAAGCCGCCGTGGGGGTATGCGGACGTTCGAGAGGGCGTGATCAAGCTGCTGCGCGGAGAGATCTCGGCGCACGAGTCGAGCATGCGCGAGCTTACTGGTGCGACAACGGCTGTCGAGGGTACGGACCAGAGCGACACGGCGACACAGGCGAATAACAACCTGCAACAGTCTCAGATGTTGGTCGAGTATTTCTCGATGGCGTATGAGTCAGGGCCGATGCGGCAGATGGTGCGCCGGACATTGGTCATGATGATGCAGGCGATTTATGAAACGCAGAGCGCGGAAATCGTTCCGGTATCGTATGACGAAATGACGTTGCAGATGATGGAAGTGCGGCCGGAGCACGTTGTTGACATGGCGCTGATCGACGTGCAGATGCTGGGGACAAGCAATCCGGGGAACAAGATGGGGCAGTTCAGCGCGATCATGCAGCTCATGCAGATGTTCCTTCCGACGGGGATGATCTCTGTGTATGACGCGTTCAAGCTGCTGTGCAAGGTGCTTGGAGTGCGTGGCGCTGAGCAGTTGTTGGCGATGAAGGACATAGACGATCAACAGAAGATGATGTTCAACCAGATCGCGGCGCTTGGGATCAAGGGCGTTGCCGGGCTGGGCGCGGGGATGGGGGCGACTGGCGGTCCGACTGGTGGCGCGGCTGGTCCGTCGGGGATGCCTGGCGGGATGACTCCGGGGGGAGCGCCGGCGGCGGAGGGGATGAATGGATAGGTTCGCTGGGATCAGAGCTGATCTGCGCGAGGAGGCGAAAGCCGCGGCGATGGACGCGGATCGCGCGTTCAAGGATGCGGCGCGGTCTGAGTTCTGGCTTACGACGCTGGGCGAGTATGCAACGATCCGCGTGGCTGAGGCCGAGACGCGGATGAACGAGGCGCTGAGGATGGGCGAGTTGAACAAAGCGGCAAGGATTGCCGCGTCGCTGGAGATATTACGGGAGGTGGAAAGTGGGGAGTTCGTTAAAAACGCTGGACGATGGGCTGTCAACGAGGTGCTCGGTCGTTATCGGCGGCTCGGAAACGCAACCGACCGTCCGAATCACGCCGCTCCGTGACTGGGTTGCAGTTGTAGCGATCCATGAGGCGTCGTTGGGACGGACGGCTGGCGGGTTGTACTTGCCGGAGACGGCTGTTCATGGCCAGCGGTGGATCGGATGGGTCGTTGGGGTCGGACCTGACGCTGAAGGGATCGAGTTTGGCGACCTGCTGGAGCTGAACCGGTGGAGCGAGGGTCAGTGGCATGTGTGGCCGGCGCGGGATCTCGCGGGGGCGGCCGGATCGGATGTGTTGCTGACGGACGGGATTCGGTCCGTAGTGGCCCCAGGATCGCAAATGTGGGCGTTTGTGCGGCCGGGTGACATCGGATATCGGATCGCGACGTTGGAGCGCATGACGACGGGCAAGGGGCGCTCCGCGGGGATATATCCGATCGCTGATCGCGTGCTGGTACGGCACGTCGAGCGAAAACTGAGCCCGTGCGAGATCGAATACATGCGGGAGTACAACCCGCTGGCTGACGTGCTCGACGTTGGGAGTCTGGTTGACGACGTGATGCCGGGAGACAGGGTGATATTGTCAAGCGGGAACGTCGGGTTGCACGTTCAGACGGCGGACGGGTGGGTGTCGCTGGTGCGGATCTCGGACGTGTTGACGGTAGTCGGTGGGGATGTCGAGCGCGCGGAGGTCAGCGGGTGTGGATAATACGGCGATCCAGGAGCGGTTGTTGCGTGCGGCGATGCCGCTGGTGCGGACTGCACAGGATGCTGGGCACATATCGGAGACTGGGAAAATTATAATCAGCGTGGCCGGCGGGTTGCCGGTCGAGATACGAGGTGAGAGCCGGTGGGCGCGGGGAAGCGAGAGGGTGGGAAAACAGTTGGAATTGAAAAAGGTAAGAGTGGAGGAATCCGGTAATGGCTGACGAGACAGATGACGTTGTTGATGATGTGATCCCGCTTCCGGGCGAAGAAACAGCGGAAATCGAGATCGATGAACCCGGCGAGAATGAGCCCGCTGAGGTTGAGGAAACGGAGACGCCAGCGGCCGAGGGGGCAGTTGTTGACGAAGACGCGGCACAGGTGGCGGCGCTTGAGGCGCTGAAAGCTGCGAACCCCAGGTTGTACGATATCACCGTCAAGGCGATGGAGGCGGAAGCCGAATCGGCCGAGAAGGCGGCGAAGGATGCCGAGGCCCCGGCGACGACGCCGGGAGAAGATCCGGAGTTGGAGGCGGCTGGGGCGTCGGCGGAAGTCGAGCACTCGTTGGCCCAGGCGAGCCGGGAGTTTTCGAACAAGCTCACTGAATACCGCGGGTGGATCGCAGAACGTGACGCGCTGATCGCGCGCGAAAACGCATTGGCAAGTGAGCGGCTTGAAGATCCGATAGCGTTCGATCCGGTCAAGTATTACGAGATCAGGGAACGCCGCCAGCAGATTCAGGCTGAGATCAACCAGCGGCATGCGGTTCTTGTGAGCGGCCAGACGGCTATCGAGAACGTGCAGCGGTTCAGTCAGGAAGTCGATCGGTACGCTCCGCTCAAGCAGTATCGTGCGGACTGGTGCCGTGAACGGCTTAAGGGGAACATCCCTGACGGCATCCCGTTCCGCCAGCAGGTGGAACAGTTCAACGCGATTCTTGTCGCGCGCGGTCGGAAGTTGGGCCAGACGAAAGGCGCGGTGTCAGCGGAGACGGATCGCGTCAAGAAGGTGCTGGCGCGGCTCAAGGGACCGGCGCTGTCGAAACAGGGGGCGGCTGGAGCCGTGCGCAAGGAAGGCGTGAAACAGGCGTCGTCGATTCCGACAAAGGGTATGACGCCGGAACAGAAAGCCGTGGCGATGCGGCCGTGGGACTGAGTTAAAAAAGGAGATTGAAAATGCCGAGAGGAAGGCCGAGAAAAGTGGTCGCAAATCAGGAAACCCCGATTGTCGGGCAGCAGATCGGCGGGTTGCATATCCCGTCACCGGCGGTTCTGGCCGATGCCGAAGCCGCGCTCCGCGAGCAGGCGGCGCGCAATGGCGTCGTCGTCGTCGATGATTACGATGAGGGACGGATGTTCGACGATGACGACACGCCGCCTGGGTTCCCGAAGGAACTGCCCCGCGTGAACGGGACGGGGATGGAGCCTGTCGTTCCGATCCGGATCAGCAAGAAGCGGTTCTCCACCGAGAAGTTGGCCCGCTACGCGACGATCGTCACGCGTGACCTGGCCCCGAAGGTCAGTGAACGATACTTCGATGATGACGGGCGGCTGAGCCAAGGCGACCTGTGGGTGTGCGCGATCTCGAAATCGATCATCGACGCGCACAAACGGGCACAGCTTGAGGCGAAGAACCGGCGGTACGCCCCGCTGATCAGGAACAACGTGTATGAGGGCAACGACGGCGGCGCGATGGAGAGCGGGATTTCGTCGGCGAAGCGGAGGGCGACGACGCCGCAGATGGTAGGCGGATCGTAAGCGCGTATGGGTAGTAAGTAAGTAACTTCTTACTTGCGCCACGGAATGGCCTATAGTAATATTGCGATGCTGAGGAAAGTCCAGACCTTGTTTTCGGACTGGCATTCTCTGATTCGGGTTGGCCCTCGCGCCCGTTGCGCCCGTTGACAATCTGATTACCTGCTACCGAGGGCAACCCAATGGCCCCTCGCGGCTTACGCTGCGGGGGGCCTGTCCTTTTACGACCTCCCCGCAAAATCCAACAGGGGAGGTAAGGCCCCATGCTTGAAATCAAGGGACGGCTGAACGAGCAACCGGTATTGAACCACACCGCGCTTATTCAGCTAAGCTCCGCCGCCGCCATGACGTCCGCGAGCAAAACGGCATCGCCCGTTGCCCTTGGCAGTCTGATCTGGGACGACACGACCACGTATGCGCTGACTGGGACCATCACCGGTGCCGCGCAGAACATCAAGTATGTCGTCGTCGGGATCTACACCAAGGATCAGCGCACGCTCGTTCCCGGTCAGTATCTCACGGCCGATCAGGCCCACGACGGCAACCACTGGCTCAAGGTGATCCCGGTCGGTGGCGTGGTCTTCGAGACCGAGGAAGACGCCGCTTCGGATGTGATCGCCAC
Organism: Bryobacteraceae bacterium; assembly: GCA_039680545.1. Taxonomy (GTDB): domain Bacteria; phylum Acidobacteriota; class Terriglobia; order Bryobacterales; family Bryobacteraceae; genus JAEHDI01. Next base: position 14,396 of record JBDKSR010000109.1, read on the forward strand.
GTCCGAAGCCGATGCCGGCTGGTACAGCAATCTGGTCATCACCGATCCGACTGCGCCGGACCTGAGCCAGAACTGTTACCAGGACACGTACACCACGGTCCAGTTGGATTCGTCTGCCGCCGCGGCTGCGGATTCCAACCACCTCGTGCAACTGATCTCGACACAGGACCGTCGGGCCGCCGCAACCGGACGGAAGCGCCGCTTCCGGTTCCAAGTCATCGCCGCGCACGCGCAGGCGAGTCAGGCATAAGGAGGCCCAACCATGACGATCCAAATCGGCAAATTCAGTAACTTCGTCGAGGGCATTGCGAAGAAGGTCGAAATCGGCGCTCGCAATGCGATGAAGGAAGCGATCTATCCGCAGTTCACGACCGTCGGTTCGTCCAAGAAGTTGACCGAGCGCGAACAGGACATCGAGAACATGGGGGACATCCCCCGCTGGATGGAGAATACCCCGCTCTCGGAAATGGAATTCTTCGAGGGCTTTGCGAAGGCGCATTCGCAAGAGCAGTGGGGCGGCATCGTTCTGATCACGAAGCCGATGGTGGAGTTCCAGCAGAACGATCTCGTTGACCGGCTGGCGCGCCAGCTCAAGGTCAGTGCGACCGCTGCCAAGGAACTGATGATGCACGCGTATCTGGAATACGGTGACGAGGCTGTGGCTTCGGTGCCGTCGGTCGGCGGGACTCCGCTGATCGATCCGCTGGGCGGTGACGGCCTGGCGCTGTTCCATACGGCGCACATCTGGAAATCCACGTCGAGCTACACGTATCCGAACAAGTCGGCTTCGCTGGATTCGATCAGCGAAACGTCCATCAACACGATCCATACCCGGTTGGGGCGCATCACCGACAACGCGGGTCGCCCGCTGAATATCGGGATCAAGCGGCTGATCGTGCCGGTCGAGTTGCAGATGGTCGCCGAGCAGACGCTGCTTTCGCAGTATGACCCGCTGACGGCCAACAACGCGATCAACACGGCTCCGCGTCGGATCTCGAACAAGGCCCCGCTGGTGAGCAAGTGGCTTTCCAGTGCCACGGACTGGTATGCGCAGACGGATGCCATGGACGGCGATCTGCGGATGTGGTTCGGATGGCAGGACGCGGTGAAGCGCGGGGACAACCCCGACCCGAAGATGCAGGGCTATTTCATCAGCCTGGATTTCTCGGTGTCGCACGGCGCGAACCGGCTGCTGAGCCTGTACAAGGTGACGGCGTAAGTAGACGGGGCGGGGTTGTCCGATAATGGATGGCCTCGCCCCATAATTATCAGGTTTCAGATACGAGGCAATATTATGAGGATTCCCGTTCTGGTTTTGGCCGTGCTTGTTAGCTGTACCGGAGCGCGGGCCGAAGTCGAGGTTGTCGGCAACCCGGCGGCGGAGCACTACCCGGACGCGGAGAAAGCCTACGCCCGCAACGTGTGGGACATGGCGGTCGCCGATGGTCGGCTGTGGTGGGGCGACGGGAACAGCAACAACTACGGCCCGGCCAAGCAGGCGGGGCCGGCGCGGGTTTATGCGTTTGATGGCAAGACGACCACTTACACAGCGCTGATGACTGAGCAGGTCGGGCGGTTCGTTGAGATCGGCGGCAAGCTGACCGTCCCGAATCATGATCCGCGCGGTTCCAAGCAGGCGCGATACTGGCAATGGGACGGTGGCGAATGGGTTGGCACGGGGACGGCGCCGACGCACGTCTATGACCTGGCGGAGGTGGACGGGCTGCTGCTGACGGCGCGGGGATCGACGACGCTGGACAAGCCGGTTCAGTATTCCACCGATGCCGGAGTCACCAACAAGCAGCATGCTATGAGCGTGTGGGCGGGAGCCCCAGCGGGAACTACTGCACGCATGGGTCGGGCATATTCGTTTTTGCCTGTTGGAGACCAGTTATTCGCGACCGGCCCGGCGGTGGCCTATTCCGGCAAGATTGAGGGTTACAGCGCCATTGCGAGGCATCTGGGCGGCGGGCGGTTTGAGTTGCAGCCGGAGGCGCTGAGCAAGGCGTTTTTCCCGACGATGCCCGATCCACGGAAAGAGGTTATCGATTGGCGGGCGGAGCGCGTCACGCGGTTCGGATCGTCCGCCGGATCACCGTTTGGCGATCAGGCGTATTACGTCATGGCGCGCAGCCTCGGCGATCATCAGTGGCAGCAAGGGCGTCTGGCTGTCATCGGCTCCGATCTTGCGGCGCGTCCCATCGACCTCAGCGGAGACGTGTGGGATTTGGACGTTTATGACGGCCGGATCTGCGCGCTGGTTTCCGACCACACCGGCGACGTTTACCGCAATCGCGTCTGGCAGTCAACCGACGGGCGCGGCTGGTTCGTGGCGTTCGAGTTCACGGCCGACACATTCGCACGCAGTTTCGAGCGCTACCAGGGGCGCTGGTATTTTGGCCTTGGAGGGCTTGAGGACCGGAGTCCGGAGTCCGTGGGGACGATCATGCGCGAGGCCGTGGTTGAGCCGGTGCAGACGCCGAAGCCCACACCCAACCCTACGGCAACACCAAAGCCGACGCCTGAGCCGACGCCTAAACCCGCGCCCGTGGTCACGCCAAGCCCGACGCCGGTTGCAACCGTCACGCCGACGCCTGCACCGGAACGCCCCTGGCAGCGGTTTGAGGCGCGGATGATTGACGGAGACGGCGCAATTATTGAAATCGAAGTTCGACCGAAGGAGATTGAATGATGGCACTAACCAATGAGCAATTGAACCTGATCATCGATCAGGACATTCGGCCGGCGGCGGAGCGGCTGCGCGCGGAGAAGATCCGCGTGGCGGGGCTGCTCGCGCGGGTCCCGCAGTACACGGAATTCGCCGAGTCGGCGGAGCCGGTTACGCTGACACGGGCGGACGCGGCCCAGTTGCCGACGATCAGCGAGACGAACCTGCGCGATTTCGTCTACGCGCTGGGCGCGCTCAACACAGCGCTGAATGCGATCGACGGCGCGCTCCTGGAGCGGTTCTGCGTGCGCCCGCTGGAGATCTGATCATGTGCCTGATCCGTCGGATAATCCTCTGCTGCCTCGGGATGCTCGCCTGGCTGGGCGTTGCGTGCGCGACGTTGCCGGCGACGGCGATCCTTGAGGTCCGCGCCGGCGGGAGCGACACCAACGGCGGCGGGTTCAACCCCGCGCGATCGGCGAGCGGGGTGGATCGCAGCCAGCAGGACGCGCCGCACGTGGTGATCGACGGCGCGACGATCACGGGGACCGTAGCGGCGACGACGACGCGGCTGGAGCTGGTCGGGCACACGGCTGTCGATGCGGATTTGGGAAATTACGTGCAGATCGCCAGCGGAGCCACGGCCGGGTATTACGAGATTGTCGCGGTCGGCTCCAACTACTGGCAATTTGACCGCGCCTGCGGGACGGCGGGGCAGAGCGCGGTCGCGAAAATGGGCGGCGCGTTTGGGTCCCCTGGCGCGACGATTGCCCCGGCCGTGGCGCTGAATATCGTCTATGTCAAGTCAGGAACTTACACGCTTTCGACCAGCACGCCGGGCGCGGGCGGTCCGATCTCCACGACTTTGTATATCCTGATTGAGGGCTACAATTCGACGCGCGGGGATCTCGGGACAAAACCTGTTATCAGCGCTGGGGCGCAGACCGGGATCACGATTGTGACCGCTGGGGGCTCCTCTGCGCAGGGAGTAACGATCATCAATCTAGCCGTCGATGGAAACAACGGCACGGACAATATTGGATTCAATGTATTTGCTGGGCGCGCTTCGGCCTATAATTGTTCGGCCATAAATTGCACAACCGGTTATGCCGGTTCGGCACTCGGAACAATCGTTAAATCCTACGCTGAAAGCTGCACGACCGGGTATACGAACGGCGCACGGAAAAGTGTGGCGAAAAGCTGCACGACCGGATTCTCCTCAACACAAACAGCGTTTTCGGATTGCCTCGCGATTTCCTGCACAACTGGGTTTACCACAACTGCTCAAGGGCAGAACTTTTCGAATTGCACGTCATACGGAGCCAGCGGAGACGGGTTCTCGGGCAGCGGGCCGGTTACGTATGTCAACTGCCTGGCCGTCAGCAGCGGCGGATATGGATTCGGGGCGACGGGGCTTAGTCGCTTACTCACCTGCGCAAATTACGCAGCGACCAGCGGAGCGACGAATGGCACTCCGTTCGTCAATAAGGGCTTCATTACACTGACCGCTGATCCATTCGTCAACGCCGCCGGCGGGGACTTCCGGCTCAACGCGACGGCCGGCGGCGGCGCGGCGCTGCGATCGCTAGGGATTGGCATCTATGGTCAGACCGACAGCCGTGACATCGGCGCTGTCCAGCACACGGACCCGGCGGGCAGCGGCGCGGCTGGATATTCAAGGGGTAGGGTGGTCAATCAATGAGGCGCTTATTTCTTGCGACAGCCTACGACCTAACGGTTTTCATGACCGACGCGGCCGATCATATCGCGGGGAAAACCGGGCTGACGCTGACTATTACAGCGAGTAAGGCCGGCGGCTCGTTTGGGTCGATTACGCCGACAGTCACAGAGCTTGCAGACGGGTGGTATAAGCTCGCGCTCACGACATCGCATGTAGACACGCTGGGCGATCTGGCCCTGCATATTACGGCGACAGGCGCAGACCCAACCGACTTGGTGATGCAGGTTGTGCCGGTCAATGTCGCGGCGAACATGCTACAAATCGGCGGCGATACCCAGTCCGCAACCGATCTAAAGGACCTGGCCGACATCGGCTACGATCCTGTATCGCACAAGGTCACTGGCGTCGTGCTGGTCGATACGACGACGACCAACAGCGACATGCGGGGGACGGACAGCGCCTACACTGGCACGCCCCCCAGCGCGAGCGACATGGCGACGGCCGTATGGGGCGCGGGCACGCGGACGCTTTCGGGCTTCGGCTCGCTGGTCGCGGACATTGCAACGGCAGTTTGGGGCGCGGCCTCGCGCATTCTAACGGCGAACACCAATCTCAATATTCCGGCGGCGGCTCCCGACGCCACGGCA
>JBDKSR010000110.1:0-6449 GCA_039680545.1 Bryobacteraceae bacterium
TTGAGGATCACCATCTTCGCCGCGCGACGGGTCTTCCCGCCCGATTTGATGACACCGGCGAACGCGTCAAATCCCTTCATGAAGCTCAGTGGCCCCGAGGCGCGCCCGCCACCCGACAGGATAGCGTTCTCTTCGCGCAATGCAGAGAGATTCGTGCCCGTACCCGAGCCCCATTTGAAGAGCATGCCTTCAGTCTTGGCCAGGTCGAGAATCGACTCGAGGGAGTCTTTCACCGAATTAATGAAGCACGCCGAACATTGTGGACGCGTTTGATCCGCGGCCAGCTTTCGGATCGAATCGGCCGCTTCGTCGTAATACCAGCCGTAACCCCGTCCTTCTTTCACGCCTACGTTGAACCAGACCGGCGAGTTGAAGCACGCCTTCTGTGTCAGCATCAGGTGGGCCAGTTCGCTCCGGAAGTTCTCCGCATCGTCAGCGGTCTTAAAATACTGTCCGGCGGCGCCCCATTCAGTGATCGTGTCCACGACGCGATGCACCAGTTGCATCACGCTTCTCTCCCTTTGGGGAGTTCCTTGCTTGCCGTGGAAGTACTTGCTCGCAACGATGTTCGTAGCGGTCTGCGACCAGTCGATCGGTACCTCGACGTCCCGCTGCTCGAAGATCACCGTACCTTTATCGTTGGCGATTGTCGCAGTTCGGAGATCCCACTGGATCTCGTCGTAAGGAGTCTTTCCGGGCTCCAAACGGGCTGTAAAATACTTCGAAAAACTCAACCCGGTTCGTTTCCGGACCGCTCCCTGCTCCGAATCATTCATTCGAGCGCTCAAATCAACACCTAGCTGACCCATGTCCGCCTCTCAGTGATTTCCATTATGAATCCGTCCAGCGTCGTGCCCAGATGCAGCATTGTCACTTTTACCCCAATATATAGGGCCCCGTCAAGAATTATATCTATATAAGGCCCATAGGTTTACAGATGGGTTGTTGCAGGATCTGACCGAGCCGGGGCCGAAGATCGACTTTTTGCGCGAACTGGAACCTTAAAGAGATGTGTCTGGTTCCGGCCCAGATTCGCATTCAGGTTTGGGGGTGTTCGAACTAATTGTTGCCTTCGAGGATAAACGTGGGCGCCAGCCCGGCGATGCTCGAAAAGCCGCCGGAAACCGGCTCCGAGAGCCAACTTGCGCAGCCCTGGACCTTGCCCAGGAACGCCAGCGGGTGAACGTCTACATCGACTTCCCGCATCTGTAGTTCGCCATAGAACAAGACCGGGAAGACCTCGCGAACCGGTTCTACCCGTTCCTGCACCACATAGGGCCGCCGCAGGGCAAGGCGCAGTGCGCGTTCCCAGCCGAGGTTGTCGAGCAGCCAGCCCTGATAGGCGTGCTCCTCGCTCGTCTCGTCATTCGGCTTCAGAACCAGCTTCTCCCGATTCTTCAGGATGAAATCGGTAAGATCGACCGTTCGGCCCTGATACTTGGCTTTTGACTCGGAGACCATCCGGGTCCACGGAACATGGTCGCGGATTGCCCGCCGCTCAGCAGCGGGAAAACCGGAGGTGATCGTTTCGTCGGTGAGCAAATCGAAAATTGCACGTTTATGCGCCAATTCCGAACGGAAACTGTTCACGACGCAAACGGCCCGGTCCTGGTAGGCGCGCACAAGTGGGTGCGAGAGATCGAAGCGCAGCAAAAACTCCTGCACCTTGACTCGCCGGAACACGAGGTCGATCACGAAATCGCCCTGGCGCAAAACTCCGTTCCGGTACTCAATCTGGTCCGGCGAGACAATCTCCGCGACGCAGCCTTCTTTGCGGAACAACTCACACAGCAGGAGATACTCGCTTGCCTCCGATGCCTGAAAAGCCTGGCGGAATTCGAGCACGCCGACACGCGGCTTTTGCTTTCCGCCATACAGCTTGTAGGCCTGCAGAACCGAACTTACCAGGTGCTTTGTGCCACCCACGCGGGACAACTTGTACTGACGCCGGAACTGCTTTACCGGCGGGCAATTGAAGAACAATTCATCGAGCGCTGCGCCGAACGCGACCCCCGGCGCCGTATCCGCGTCGTAATTCACAAACCGCAACGGGCCGCTATTGAGGTGCGCGTCGAGCAGAGACGTAACCGTCAGAAACGGATACCCCGGATCGATCGATGCCAGCATCTTCTCGGCAGGCAACAATTCCATGCGATTAAGCAGCGCCGGGTTCGCGAGCGCCATTTGCTTAATCCGGTCCATTGCACTAAGCAGGGCCTCGGATGCCTTTACGAGTGCGGCGTAACGTCTGCGTGAGATAAAATGCGGGCGAAGGAAGGGACAAATCGGCCGTCCGGCAGATGTCAGGTTACCCGCTATCATCCGGTCCCGAAGGGCGAGCGCCCATTCGAGATTCTTGAATGGATCCGATTCTATTAACTTGTGGAAGCGGGCGACTGCCTCGCCTAACTGCGTCATAGCCTATTGTGCTGGTTACGTCCTAATTACTAATATTGCACACCGGTGTCAAGAAGGAAAGTATTTCGGTTTCGCTTAGCGGCTCTAACCGATTGATATATAACGTTTTAATCGAATTTACAGGAAAAATCCGATAACCACTTGTGCGGCGTGCTTCCGCCCCTGCGGGATCGGCGAGAATGAAAAGGAAAGGACTCGATATCCACGATGAGACCAATTCGGTGGGCGGCGTTTGCCGCGGTTTCCTTTGCTCTTTTTGCATGTTCACTGACGGCTGACGATGGGATCTGGTTATTAAACAAGTTCCCGAAACAAGCCGTGGAAAAGAAATATGGAGTCGAGGTGACTGACGACCTTCTGAACCGGTTGCAGCTTGCCTCCGTCCGCGTTCTGGCGTCGGGATCGATTGTGTCGCCGAGCGGGCTCCTTTTCACAAACCATCACGTTGCCTCTGAATGCGTCCAGCAACTCAGCTCCAAGGAACATGACTACATGCGGGACGGATTCCAGTCTGCGTCAGAGGCAGACGAGAAACGTTGCCCCGGCCTCGATGCCGAAGTCCTGCTTTCGATCGACGATGTGACACCGCAGATTGCCGGAAACATCGCCGCCAAAGTGCCCGCTTCCGAGGTCAACGCCACGAGAAAGGCCAACATCGCGCGTGTTGAGAAGGAATGTATGGGCCGCACGGGCAATCGTTGTCAGGTCGTGACACTTTATTCCGGAGGCCAGTACCATCTCTATCGGTACAAACGCTATGACGACGTGAGACTCGTGTTCGCGCCGGAGTTCGCAGCGGCGGCGTTTGGGGGCGACATCGATAACTTCACTTATCCACGGTATTGCCTGGATATCACTTTCTTGAGGCTTTACGAAAACGGGAAACCTGCCCAGACGCCGGACTATCTCCGATGGAGCAAGGAAGGCGTGAAAGAGGGCGATCTGGTTTTCGTGCCGGGAAATCCGGCATCGACGGGGCGCCTCGATACGCTTGCCCAACTCGAGTTCTTCAGGGACACCTCGTATCCGCTCATCCATGCGCGGCTGGGCTCACTGATTGAGACCCTCAAGACATACTCAGCGGAGAATGCCGAGAATAAGAGGGTCGCCGCGGACAACCTGTCATCCCAGCAGAACAGTTACAAAGCTTACACGGGATTCCTTTCGGGTCTGCGCGATGTACAGCTCATGAGTGCCAAGGCTGCCGAAGAAAAGCGGCTGCGCGAGGCGGTGAACGCCGATCCTTCAATGCGCGAGAGCTTCGGGCCGGCTTGGGACCTGATCGCGTCAGCTTACAAATCGTTCCGTAGTGATTACGCTCCTTATTGGCTGATAGAATCGCAGGCCACGCGGGGTTCCGAACTATTCCGCATCGCGCGTCATGTGGTCCGGCTTGCCGAAGAGCGAAAGAAACCGAACAGCGCACGTTTGAAGGACTATCGAGACTCGGAGTTGCAGGGGCTTGAAGCTACGCTGTTCGCGGCTGTCCCCGTCAGCCCGTCAATGGAGACGGCGGTAATCGCGAATTACCTGGAGTTCTTGCGTACCACCCTTGGTGCGAATGATCCGACTGTGCGTGCCGTTCTCGCCGGCAAGAGTCCTAAGGAGGCGGCGCGTGGCTATGTCAGCACGAGCCGTTTGGCGAATGTAGCCGAGCGGAAGCGGCTGGCGGCCAGTGTGAATGCCGTGCGCAATTCCAAGGACGGGATGATCCGGCTCGCACTCCTCATTGACTCGCGCGCGAGGGCGTTGCGCAAGGCGTACGATGACCGCCTCGAAGCGGTTCTTACAGAAAACGTGTCGAAGATCGCGCAGGCACGCTTCCGCATCCGGGGCGAAGCCGACTATCCGGACGCGACCTTCACCCTGCGCATCTCCTACGGAAAGGTGGCCGGATATAAGGATGAGCGCGGCCGCGACATCCCTTACGCGACTGATTTTGCGGGGCTTTTTAACCGTGCCAAGGGGGTCGAGCCGTTCCAACTGCCCGCACGCTGGCTCGGCGCGCGATCTTTGCTGAACTTGAAGACGCCCTTCGATTTTGTCACGACCGCCGATACGCACGGCGGCAACTCCGGAAGCCCGACCGTCAACACCAAAGGCGAGATTGTGGGAATTTTGTTTGACGGCAACATCGAGAGCCTCCCGAATCGCTTCATTTATACGGACGAAACCTCGCGCTCGGTCCACGTGTCAGCCCAAGGCATTGCGGAGGCGTTGCAAAAAGTCTATCGTGCCAATCGGCTGCTGAAGGAGTTGGGCATCGAACAATAACCCACGGCGATTGTCGGTCTCGCCGGCTAACGAGACAGCAGGGACATCACACGCGCGAGGGCTTCGTCAGGCGCCGGACCAGCGGTACAGGAACGCTCGCGGAGTGTCCACAAATCCTGAGCGAGCGCGACGTTGTTCTCCGTCGCGTCGTTCCAGGACGCTGGCTGCCGTTTCGTCGTGAGAGTCTTACGGATACGATCTGCGAGTGCTTTTTCGTCGTCCGTCGCGGCCGGCTGACAAGCTTCAAGGGAAACAAGCGCCAGCGAAACGAGCGATCGGCTTCTCTGGTAGCGCTCCACGGGCCGGAGACGCCGGGCGGTCGGATCGAGGGCCAGTATTTGTTCTGTCACGTGAAGCTTCTGCTGCGCCTTCTGGTCTTTTGGACTCCGGCTCAAAGCCGCCTCGAAGCCGGCACGGGCGGCCTGATAGCGCTCCCGCTGGAATTCTGCTTCGCCGAGCCCCAGATACGCCGCGGCATTATCAGGATTCTCCCGGATGACGTCCTGAAACAATCCGGCGGCTTCGCGTGACGCGTCGAGGGCCAACAAACGCTGGCCGACCCTCATCTTCACGGCCGCGTCTGTTGAGGTTTGTTCGGTCAGCGCGAGCAGTTCAGTGATCGCTTGTTGTCTGCCTCCCGTGCGCCGCAGATAATCGACGAATTCAAACCGGGCGCGAACACGGTCCTCCTCCGCACCGGAGGGCCAGTCCCCGTAAGTTCCACGGCGATAGAAGTGCGCAGCCTCTCTGCTGCTTCCTCGCGACGCCGCAACGCGAGCCATGCCCAGGTTGGCGGGCCCGCTGTCTGGGTGTGCTCTTAGAAAATCGTTCAGGTAGATGGCTGCCTCATTGAATCGCCCTACGGTCACGAGTTCGGACGCGAGGGCAAGGCGGTACTGATCGCTATGCGAAATTGACAGAGCTTTCCGGTATTGCTCAATCGCCTCCGGATGGCGCTCTTGGGCAGACAGTTCCCGGGCCCGGCGGTACGAATCAGCCGCCTTCTCGACTCGCCCGCTGCGGTAATAATACGTTCCAAAACCAGCGAATAGGCCAACGCCGGCCGTCGCCGCAATAAGCACGGCGAGCAACGCTCCCGGCCTGCTCGTCTCGTGAGCGCTCGACGGTGTCGATATCTGAGCCTGCTGCTTTCCAATGCCGTATGCGTTCAAGATGTCGTCGAGCGACACGACCCCCAGCACCTCACGCAGATTAGTTCGGCGGACAACGGGCAGCACCTTGAGTCTGTGCTCTGCCATACGCTGCAGCGCGGTGTCGAGCGGATGGTCCGGATGCACGTGAGGGAAATTCGCCGCCGTGAGTTTTGCCTGCGGATCAAACTGCGGCAGGAGGTCCGACACAGGCCGGTCGCCCCAGCCATCCTTCAACGCTTGTTCGAGCCGGGCTTCTCGCAGAACACCGGCGAGTCCCTCCGCGTCCACTACCGGAACGTCTCCCCGGCCGAGTGGAATGCTGGATAGGCGATCAGCGATACTGACAGATCGGGGGGCGGGTCGCATCGCGTTGCGTACCACCAGCGTGGTCCCGCGGCCGCGAGCGGCTTCCGGAAGGTGAATCCCTTCCTGGTGCAGCAGCGCCTCATAGATGGGTTCCCGCTGAAACTTGTAGGAAATTGCAAAACTGACGAGGTTCGAAATCATGAGCGGGACGATGATCGAATAGTCGCGCGTGATCTCGAACACCATGATCACCGAGGTGAGCGGAACCCGCACGATACCGGCGAACGCCGTGCCCAT
>JBDKSR010000111.1:0-5479 GCA_039680545.1 Bryobacteraceae bacterium
GAGCGGGGCAAGCGGCCGATTCCACCCGTAGAACTGGAGATTGAATCCGAACTCGTCTACCCGGTACTGCGCGGAGCGGATCTCGCTCGCTGGTCGGCAAAGCCGTCCATTCATGCGCTTCTCGTGCAGGACCCCGCCCTGCGCCGGGGATACACGGAAGAGGTAATGTCAGGGCGATGGCCCCTAACGCTCGCTTACCTGCGACTCTTTCGTGAGGAACTGCTCCGCCGCGCGCTGTTCAACAAGTTCCACAAAGAGGCTGGGAATCCGTTTTACAGCCAGTTCAATATCGCAACAGAGACTTTCGCTCCGTTCAAAGTCGTCTGGAAACGAATGAGCAACGATCTGGCGGCGTCGGTGATCTCCACCTGGGACGGCCCGCTAGGGCGCAAACTACTGATCCCACTCGAAACAACCGCCTTCATTCCTTTCGATGACGCTGCGGCGGCGCATTTTGTCTGCGGTGTGTTGAATTCGAGGCCAGTGCGGGAGTTCGTGAAGTCGTTTTCGTCGGCGGGAAGGGGATTCGGCTCACCTGCCGTCATCCGTCACCTGCGGCTACCACGGTTCGATCCAGCCAATCCAGTACACAGAGAGCTTTCGGAACTCTCGATGCGGCTGCATGCCGGCTCTGACAGTAGTCCCGAGTCCCGGCTGGACGAGCTTATTCTGGACCCGAAGTTCTGAGGGGCTCACCGCTCATCTCACGCATCCACTCGTTGGTTCCATCCCAGGAACGTATTCCGTCAACGCCTCCCAGACGGCTTGCGGAAAGGCCGCCAGTCGCATTTCCGTATCGCGCGGCATCTTCATGGGAAAGACCACGCGCGAGTGCCGCGAGATAACCTCCGGCGAAACAGTCTCCCGCCCCGGTTGTATCCACGACCTGGATCGGATACGACGGTGCGCGAATCACATCGCCTTCGCCGAAGACCGCGCAGCCATGCGCGCCGAGCTTGACCACGACGCGACGCGCACCCAAGTTAATCAACTCGGCGGCGGCTTCGTCAGTGGTCGAACGTCGGGAAAGCATCTGCGCCTCAGACTCATTTACGAACAGCAAATCCAGAAATGGCAAGCACGGGCCGAGGTCCTCAATCCAACGCCCGCGCGAGTCCCAGCCCGTGTCGAGGGACACTGACAGGCCGTACTCCCGGGCTCGCCTCAGCGTATCCGCCGCCTGGGGCCGCATCAGAGGCAAGCCAAAGACATTTGCCAAGTGGAAATGGGACATTCCCTGGACTACGGAAGGAATGAACTCGATGGGCTCTCGAAATGCCTCTGAACTGGAGCCCGGCCGGTGCAGAAAGAGCCGCTCGCCGCTCGACTGTACCAGGACGATCGTGGCCGCCGTCGGAGCAGTTGACCGGGTGATCGCACCTACGTCCACACCCGCGTCGGATAGCCTGCCAAGCAGCTCATCTCCGAATGCATCGCTCCCCACCATGCTGAGGAGACGCACAGGCACTCCGAGTTTCGCCAGCGTGTACGATGTCGCTGCTCCATTGCCACCCAGACTTGGCCGAATCTCCTCAATCCAGGTAGCCGTACCCCATTGGAGCCGGTCCACGGGGCGAACGAGGGTGTCGTGAACGATATTCCCGCAACAGAGAACGCCGCTTGGCGCGCGATCAACCATATCAGAGCGTCCCGCCGGCCAGGCTTTCCAAAAACTCACGCCGCAGCGGCCACCGTCCGATGACGCGCTTCTCCTCGTGCCGGAATGTGCCCTCCGCGAGCACCCCGCTGAAGTCACCGGGGCTCGGCTTCTGGTTCGCACGAGCCAGCAGCTTGCGCAGGAGTTCCGTCACGCCTTGCATCTGCAGGGATAGGAGCGAAGCGTCTTCCGTTGACCGGCACGTCACGTCGAGCAACGCTTCAAAGTTGCCCTGGCGTGCCGCTAGCGACAGCGTGAGCTGTTCGGCCGGTTCCATTGCCTTGGCAAATAGGCGAGTGCCTGCGGGAAGGCGCGAGGCGTCCCTCAGACGTGACGCCGGGACGAACAGCCAGACTGGGTCGCTTGGAGGGCGAAAGGCCGGCTGGCCAGGGTTTCGCGACGTCAGGTTGCCTGCCGCCCACGGACTGGTGCTTACGGCCAAGGCCATGATGCCGGAACGCAACGGGAAGAAGGAGATATTCCTGGTTGGCACGCTGCCAGGCATCCTGCAGGATGAGTGGCGGCACTCCCCTCCCTGATCGATGGCGTAAGCGCGAATTTTCTTCCAGTCAAAGCGGCCGGTAATCAGATAGTACGTGGACTCTCTTTGAAAACTGACCAGGATTCGATCGACGTCATCGCGGTAATTGAATCCGGTCTTCCCGACAAAGGCCTTGTACTCGGGCTCTTCGGCGACGTTGGAGCCGGCCAACATATCGAGCACGCCCACGCGCCGAAGCGCTCCGGCGTCCACCGACAGCACGACCGCCTCGCCCCGCGGGAAATACGACAGGAGTTCCCCCGGATCCGAATGAGAACGATACCAATAGATACCGCCGAAGACGCCGGCGCATACGCACACGGCGATGAGCAGCAAAATAACTGGGTGGAGCTTCAATCGCACAATATTGCCAGCTTACAACGATGCCGTTGTTCGAGCGGCGCGCGCCTCCGTCCACAAATCGATGTACGGCTTCAGCTCCATCATCATTCGCCGGAATTCCGGGAAGCTCAGGGACTGGGCGCCGTCGCTGTATGCCTTCTCCGGGCACGGATGCACTTCAATTACCAGCCCATCCGCGCCGATCGCCGTAGCGGCTCGCGACAGCGCGGGTACCAGTCCGCGTCTTCCCGTGGCGTGGCTGGGATCGACCAGTACCGGTAAGTGAGTCAGCTCATTCAGCACCGTAACCGCGGTGATGTCACACGTGTTGCGAGTCTCGGTCTCGAAGGTGCGAATTCCACGCTCGCAAAGGATGACGTTCGGGTTGCCGTGCGCTACGACGTATTCCGCCGACATGAGGAGTTCCTTGATCGTGGAACTCATTCCGCGCTTGAGGAGAACCGGACGGGGCGAATGGCCCAGCGCCTTCAGAAGCGCGAAGTTCTGCATGTTGCGCGCCCCGATCTGCAGGATATCGGCGTACTCGGAAACGAGGTCGACATCGCTGTCGCTCATGACCTCGGTGACAGTCGACAAACCAGTGGCTTCCTTGGCCTTGCGCAACAGACGCAGCCCCTCGATCTCCAGTCCCTGGAAATCATACGGGGAAGTTCGAGGCTTGAAGGCTCCACCCCGCAGCAGCGCGGCTCCGCTTTCGGCGACCGCCACCGCCGTATCCATAATCTGCTTCTCACTCTCCACGGAACATGGTCCGGCGATGACGATAAACTGGTCACCGCCGATTTCGTGGCCGTTGACGCGTACCTTTGTTCGCGCGGGGTTAAACTCTCTGCTGACAAACTTGTACGGCGCGGAGATGCGCATCGCTTTCTCCACACCAGACATCAGTTCGAGGGACTCCAGGCAGGCCGTCACGTCTCCGACGCCCACAGCGCCGATGACGACCCGTTCCTCGCCCTGAATCGAATGCACCTTGTAGCCATACTCGCGGATACGCTCGCAAACCTGATCGATCTCGTCCCGTGTCGCATGGGGTCTCATTGAAATGATCATCCAGCCCTCCTTCCAGCAGACCCGATCAAAACAAAAAACCCACTCAACTTTGAGTGGGTTGGCTAAAACTCCTAGATTTTTCTCTAAACCAACGCCACTCTAGGCCACTGGGAAGCCCCAGAAGCCGTAAGTAAACGAGCTGGCGTAGGAATAGAGCACTAAGTGAGAATTATACGTCTCTCCGCACCTTGGAATCAAGAATGATTCTTCAAGCAATCGGCCGGAATGGCCCTTTCCGCGACCGCGAAGTGCGATCCGGCTACGGGCATCCGCTCACTTTGGCAGCGAGGCTGCAGTCAGCGGGTTGAAATCAACATCCAGCGTCTTGTAATAACCAGCCAATTCACGGAGTTCCGCTCCGGCGCGCTCACTCGGCACAAAGAGCGTCACGCGGCGCGGTGCTATCAGGGCGAGCAGTTGTTTAATGTCAAACTGCGCAAGCAAACCGAAACAGAATAACTCGGGCGCGTCCTCGACCTTTGTCTTGCTCTCGATGACCTCTCGCAGGCTGCCGAACGAACCGTGCAGTTCGAGAGAGGTGATCGCTGCCGGTTCCAATGCCGCTGCGACCGACGCGATCAAGCTCGTTCTCGGGCCGAAGGCGGCCACACTGACCAGACCTGCCTGGCGTTGTGTGAGCCAGCGGGAAATGGCAGCAACCTGGCTTGCCTGCACCCCCAACGGCCGTTCTCCCTCCGCTGCGAGGAGCATGGCATAGAGATAGCCATAGCGGCCAATCCCGGATTCCCCAAAATAGAACGGGTCAATCGCGATGACTCGACGCCCGTCGCCCAGCAGTCGCGCCACTTCAGGGAATAGCGCCTTACGTCCGCTGTCCCCCAACACGATCACAGTGGCGGTTGCGTTACGCGGCTCCAGTTCGACCGCAGGCACGGTCCAAACTCCGCCGTTCATCTTGATCCGCCAGACCGTGATGCGAACGCCATCCTGCCCGCGCAGTGCCGCCTCGCCGGCCATCTCCGCTGTCGCTTTGAACTCGGCGGGACGAACGATCTGCTGTAGTCTCTTCAGGGCTGCGCTCCGCCAGACAGCGGCTGCGTTTTTGCCGACGGGCAGGGCACGCTCGCGCGGCAGACTCTTGCTGAGGTTCAGAGCGATCTGGTGAAAATCGAGATTGTCTGCCGGCAGTTTGACATACAACTCATGCGCCTCCCTCACTTCCTTCTCAGAAGGGATGTCCGCGGTTGGGAAGTCCTTGCTTCCGTTGAAGAAGTACTCACGCAACATTTCATAGAATGCCTGGCGGTTGTCCTGCAGATAGTTGTGAGTACCAGGCTCGAAATTGATGTGATAGCGGAGCCGATCTCCCTTGCCGAAAAGTTCGTAGACCGGCATCGCAGCCGACATCAGCGGCCCAATCGTGTCATCCGAGCGGAAACAGCACTCATCTGTGGCATTGTTGGTCAGCAACGCCGGACGCGGGGCCAGCATCGCGGTCATATGGGTGTAGTCGATAACAGTCGCAAGATCGCTGGGCGTCTGTTCTGAGTCGCCAAGATTCCTCTGCACTTGGGCGCGTGTGACGAAACTGGAGTATCCTGCTACCGGGTTTGCCAGTTTTACCCGCGTATCGAGTGAACTGATGAAGATCGTCTGCCAGCCGCCGCCCGAGAGGCCGGTTACGGCGACGCGGTCAGGATCGGCATTTTTGTGCGCGAGGAGGATATCCAAAGCACGCCGCTGCGAAAGATAATGAAGGGCGACTCCGCTCGTGCCACACAGATCAAGATCATTGATGAAGTAGTGCGCGAATCCGGGTGTGTCGAGCTGCCCTTTTCCAAACCACTCGACATTGAGGGCCAGCAGGCCACGCTTGGCAAGATTGATGCAGCGTTCCTGTATGT
>JBDKSR010000112.1:0-2935 GCA_039680545.1 Bryobacteraceae bacterium
GCGTTCGTGCAGATAGCGGCCGTAGTGCAGCCACTCCAGTTCGCTTACTTCCGCTTCGGGATGGGAATAGAAATAGGTGCGGTCGCGGCCCAGCGCTTTCGACAGCAGGACCTCAGCCGTCAGGCGCGGCGCGGCGATCGAGCCTTCCTCAAGAAGCTTGGACCCCTGCCGGAGTGCGATTTGGACTGTCATTGGAAGCGCCGGCAAGCGCCGTCTGCTGCCTCAGGTTTTCGGTCTGGTAGTAGGTCGTGAGCGCGCTGACAATCTGATCCAGGCGCCCCTCGATAATCTGGTCAAGCTGGTGGATCGTCAGCCCGATGCGGTGGTCGGTGACGCGATTCTGCGGGAAGTTGTACGTGCGTATCTTCTCGCTGCGGTCGCCGCTGCCGACCATGCTGCGCCGCTCCGCGCCGATCTGCGCGCGCTGCTTTTCCAGTTCGATTTCGTACAGGCGCGAGCGCAACACGCGCAACGCCTTGGCCCTGTTCTTGATCTGCGATTTCTCGTCCTGGCAGGAGACGATCAGCCCCGTCGGCAAGTGCGTGATGCGCACGGCCGAGTAAGTCGTATTGACCGACTGTCCGCCAGGGCCCGACGAGCAGAACGTGTCGATGCGTATGTCCTTCGGATCGATCTGGACTTCCACTTCGTCCGCTTCGGGCAGCACGGCTACGGTGATCGCTGACGTGTGTACGCGGCCCTGCTGTTCGGTGACGGGGACGCGCTGCACGCGATGCACGCCGCTTTCGTACTTCAGCTTGCTGTACACCTTGTCGCCGTTGACCAGCGCGATGACTTCCTTCAGCCCGCCGACCTCCGACTCGCTTGACGAACTGATTTCCACCTTCCATCTCTGCGATTCGGCGTAACGGCAGTACATCCGGAAGATTTCGGCCGCGAACAAGGTGGCTTCGTCGCCGCCCGTCCCGGCCCGGATTTCGAGCACGACGTTCTTCTCGTCGTTCGGATCCTTGGGGAGCATCAGGACTTTGAGTTCCTGCTCCAGGCGCTCGAGTTCGGGTTCGAGCCGCGCGACCTCTTCCTCCGCCATGATGCGCAACTCGGGATCGGTCTCTTCGAGCATGGGGCGCGCATCCCGCAGGTCTGCGTCCGACTTCTTCCACTCGCGGTACTTGGTGACGACCTCATCGAGTTCCGAGCGGGCCTTGGCCGTCTTCCTGTAATTCTCGGAGTCGGCGATGACGGCGGGGTCCGCCATCTGGCGCGTCAGTTCCTCGAATCGGGACTCGATCTCGTCCAGTTTCTGTGCGTATTGCATGGGGTACGGTCAGGCGATCACGGATTGGCCGCCTTGAGATTGTTCCAGCGCCATCGCTCCTTCGAGGGCGTGTATTGCGACTGCCACCTGCTCATCCGAGGGCGGCTGCGTCGTGATCCGTTGCAGCCACAGCCCGGGAGCGGTGAGAGCGGCCATGACTCCTCCGCGGTGCTTGGCGGCGAAACGTATGAGTTCGTAACTCAGGCCGGCGATCAGCGGCAGCAGGACAACGCGGGCGACGAACTTCATGAAGAACCCTTCATACGGCACCATGGCGTACACGATGATCGCCACCACCATCACCACGAGCAAAAAACTCGTCCCGCAGCGCGGATGGAACGTCGAATGACGCTGCGCGTTCTCGATCGTCAGCGGCTTGCCCGATTCGAACGCGAAAACGACCTTGTGCTCTGCGCCGTGGTACTCAAAAACGCGTTTTATGTCCTTCCAGAGCGAAATAAGGTACAAAAAGACCAAAAAAATGGCGATTCGGATCGCACCGTCCGTCAAATTGAACAGGATGTGGCCCTTGACGGCGGGTGCCCACTTCCCGAGCAGGGACGTGAGATAAAGTGGCACAAACTTGTACAAAAAGATGAAAAAAGCGAGCGAAAATGCCAGATTTAGCGTCATTATCCACGGCGAAATCTCCTGTTTTTTGCTCTCTCCGTCGTCGAGAGCCGCGTTCGCCGAGAACCGCAACGCTTTCATCCCCAGCCACATCGATTGCCCAAGCGACCCCATCCCTCTGAAAATAGGGTACTTAAAAATTTTATGTTTTTCGGAGACTTTGGGCACCGGCATCTCGTCCGTCACCACATCCCCCGCCGGCCGCCGCACCGCAACGCAATAACTGTGCGGCGCCCGCATCATCACGCCTTCCATGACGGCTTGGCCGCCCACGAGGATCTCCTCGGGGCTCGCGAGCACGGGGAGAAGCTGCGTGCGTGCCGCCAGATGGATAAAAGACCGGATGGACAAGTGAAACCAGCTCCTGGAGCCAGTATACCGCGAGACGGATGGCCCATAGGCGCTGGTAGAATGAGGATTCTGGAGGAGATATGGCGGCAAAGCCGCGCCGGAAAGCGGCGGTGTGTGACGTCGGGGGCGTGAAGATTGGCGGCGACTATCCGGTTGTCGTGCAATCGATGACCAATACGGATACTGCGGACGCCGCATCCACCGTCAACCAGGCGATGGCGCTGGCTCGCGCGGGCTCGGAACTCGTGCGGGTCACCGTGAACACAGAGGAAGCCGCGGCGGCGGTGCCGAGGATTGTCGAGTCGCTCGACAAAAACGGCGTAAACGTGCCCATAATCGGCGATTTTCATTACAACGGGCACATTTTGCTCAAGAAGTACCCCGAGTGCGCCCGGGCTCTGGCGAAGTACCGGATCAACCCCGGCAACGTAAACATCGGCAGGAAACACGACGAGAATTTCCGGACGATGATCGACGCCGCTATCGAATACGGCAAACCGGTGCGCATCGGCGTGAATTGGGGTTCGCTCGACCAGACGATGCTCGCGCGGATGATGGACGAGAACGTGAAGAAAGATGTTCCGCTCGACGCTTCGGCCGTCATGCTGCGGGCGATGGTGGCAAGCGCGGTCGAGTCGGCCCGCGCCGCTGAACGGTATGGGCTCGGCGGGGACC
>JBDKSR010000113.1:0-2406 GCA_039680545.1 Bryobacteraceae bacterium
CTGGCCACGAGTGCGTGCTCCTCGGGCCCATCCGCTCCCAAGATGGGGACGCCAGCGTTCTACTGGCAAGCGGCGGGCGAGACATTCGCGAAGGCGGATTATCTGAAGACTGCCGACCATCTCGAGAGGCTGACCAAGACCGACAACGAATATACAGAGCGCGCGATTCCGTGGCGGCTCATCGTGACCGCAGGGATGGCGCACGGATACATGGAACTGGCCGACGCGGCTGAGACCGGGGCCAGAATGAACCGCGCGAAGCCGACGCCGTTCCGGACGCTAACGGCAGAAAGCCGCGCGCTCGCCGGACAACGCGCGTTGCAGTATGCCGAAGTGTTCCTCAAGTTTGCCAAGCGCGATCCCGCGCAGCCGATTCCACTCGACTTTTCGTTCCCGAGCGGAAGCGCAAGCACGCCGCCGGACCTAAACCGCCTCGGTAACGGCATCATGTTGTCAGAGGTGCAGATTGAGAACCTGCGGAAACGGCTGATCGAGCAGGAAATCGTTCTTTCGGTCTGCAAAGGAGTCGGAGCGACGGACGACGTTGCGAAAGCCCAAGGCGTCTTCCAGGCGGGCAACGTGAAGATTCCACACGACGTGTTCGCTCTCGCAGCCGCCACGCACATGCAAGAGATCGCCGATCTCTTCAGCCGCAAGAAACTCGACCAGCCCGAACGGGTGGAGCTGTTCTGTAATGAGGCGGCCGATGCGATTAAGGCGATTAAGCCGTCGAGGGAGACAAAGGCGCTGACTGCCAAGATCGAGAAGACCCTGAAGGAAGTTAAGAAGAAAGACTAGTAATCACGCCTGGACTCAGTGCCTGGTCCATACGGTCCGGGCACGCGTTGAGTTCCGGCTTCAGTGAATTAAAGGCGGGAGACCGGGAAGCTGCAGGATCCGAACCGGGCGCGGACGCGCGTAGCAATCGGGCAGCGGCTTCCCGGAATAATAGTTGAGACCGTAACGCCAGCTCCGGTTAACCGACTCCACGCACGTGCTCCGGGTCATGACAGATACCTTCTGCCAGAGAGGACGGGCTGTGGCCAAACGGTCCACCATCGGGTAAGCCTTCACCTTCACAAAAGCCACGCTGAGCACAATTCCTCCGACGAGCATGCCCACGGCAGCCCCACGCCGTCCAATGTCTTCAACCCATAAGATCATCACGGCCATCAAGGCGAAGGTCACGGTAAACGGCCAATTCCAGCCCGTGAATCCGCTACGGGAAAGGCCGGACGCGAGCGCAGCCGGAAGTACCGCTGCAACCACCGGCACGAGCAGCAGCAAGACGCACGCCGAAGCAAGCACCCAGCGAACATTCGACGCCTCATCGAGCGCGATCCCGATCAGCGCGGCCAAGGCCGGGAACAGCGGCAACAGGTAGCCGGGAAGCTTGCCGGACGAAGCCGAGAAGAAGACGAACCCGAACAGGGCCCACAGCAGGAGAAAACGCCGCCGGGGATCGGCGAAGAAACTGCGCCGGAACAACAGAGCAATGCCGGGCGTCCAGGGGAACAGCCCCGCCAGCAGTACCGGCAGATAAAACCAGAACGGGCGCGCGTGCAGTTGCACGCCGCTCGAAAAACGGGCGAAGTGATGACGCAGGAAGAATTCCTGAATAAACGGCATTCCGGCACGCGAAGTGAGGATCACGTACCAGGGAAGCGCGATCAGCAGGAAGACAAGCACCGGGCCGAGGTCGAGAAACCGGCGGAACCGGCTGCGCCACATCCAGAGAAGCGGCAACGCCAGCACCAGTGGAACAAGGCCTTTGGCGAGCACGGCGAATCCGAGCAGAGCGGCCGACACGGCCAGCAACCGGCGGGACTCGCGTTCCATGGCGCGGTACCCAACCAGCATGGCAGCCGAGAACGTTGCCGCTAGTGGAATATCGGTCAGGGCAAGCTGGCTATAGGCGAGCCAGCCGGCCGATGTTCCAAGGACGGCGGTCGCAAATCCTGCCGCCCGCGGGCCGAAGTCCGAGCGCAAGTATCTGTAAAAGAAGACCAAGAACGCCAGGCTCAGTAACACCACGGGGAGGCGGGCCGCCAGTTCACCGGCAAGTCCGGCGCGGTGCGCGAGTCCGACCATCCAGTAAAGAAGCGGTGGCTTTTCGAACCAGGGATCACCCCACAACCGCGGGGTCACCCAGTCGCCGGATTCCGCCATCGCCCTTCCGATCGACGCGTACCTCGGCTCGTCCGGTCCGACTACGCCGATGTCCGTAATCGCAAAAAAGAAGAGAAAATAGATAGCAGGAAGTATGAGGAGCCACTTCCGAGTTCCAGAGGACACTTAACAAGTATAATAACCGCGATGTCTCGCTTGGGAACAATAGCTCTGGTGTTTGTTGCAATGGCCGCTCGCGCGGAAGTCTCGGGTTGCGCTTGCGACCCGGCGGAACCC
>JBDKSR010000114.1:0-2221 GCA_039680545.1 Bryobacteraceae bacterium
GCAGCCTGCGTCAACGTCATCCCCGGAGCGAAGAGCATCTATCGCTGGCAGGGGGAAATCGAAGACGCACCCGAGACTCTGCTCCTGATCAAATCGCGCCGGTCACTCTTCGACGCGGTCCGCATGGAACTTGAGAAGTCCCACTCCTATGAGGTCCCGGAAGTCGTCGCTGTGGCGATTGTCGAGGGTTCGCTCGGTTACCTCAGTTGGTTGGAAAAGGAGCTGGCTCCCGGCGCGTAGACGTCGCACTTGCGCTGGTCCGCTCTGACGTGATCTGATAGCCGTTTCTCGTCATGAGTGCCTCTACTTCCTCTTCCCCGCCCGCTGTCCAGAAAGCGACTCGTGCGCGTTATTGGGTCATCGTTTTTGCGGTGACTCTCTCCATCCTTGCGTACATTGACCGCGTCAGCATTTCAATGGCAGCGTCGAGCATGATGCGGGATCTCGGCCTTAGCAAAGTGCAGATGGGCCTGGTGTTCTCGGCGTTCGCCCTTGCTTATTCGATGTTCGAGATTCCTAGCGGCTGGATGGGAGATTGGCTCGGGCCGAAGCGGGTCCTGGTCCGGATCGTCTTGTGGTGGTCGGCATTTACGGCTGCGACCGGCTGGGCCTGGAACATGGCCTCGCTGTGTATTGTGCGATTTCTGTTCGGGGCGGGGGAGGCGGGTTGCTTCCCGAACCTCACCAAGGCGTTCACTATCTGGCTTCCCCAGCACGAAAGAGTGCGGGCACAGGGCATCATGTGGACGTTCGCGCGTTGGGGAGGCGCCTTTACGCCGCCCTTAGTCGTCATCGTGTTCGACTACATGAGCTGGCGGGGGGCCTTCAATACCTTTGGCGCATTGGGCCTGGTCTGGTGCATATTCTTCTTTCGCTGGTTTAAGGACAACCCGCGGGATCACAAAAGCGTCAATGCCGCTGAAATCACGCTGCTGGCCGGCTCGGAGAAGCTTGCCTCAGGCCACGGTGACGTTCCCTGGAAGAAATTCATCTCATCCCGAGCTGTCTGGCTCCTGTGGGCTCAATACTTCTTCCTGTCGTATCCCTGGTGTTTTTACATCACGTGGCTTCCTACGTACCTTCAGGAGTGGCGTCTGCTCGATCTGAGGCAGGCCTCCCGATTGGCCGTCTTCCCGCTGCTGTTCGGCGGTTTTGGCTCCCTATTCTGCGGGATGATCTCGGCGCGCGTGGCGCGGTGGATGGGTAGTATCAGAAAGGCCCGTCGGCTGTTGTCTTGCCTCGGTTTTGCCGGGGCCGGTGCGATGATCGTCCTCTCGATAAACCTCAAAGATCCGTTGTGGGCCATGATCGCCATGGGCATGGCGAGTTTCGCCAACGATCTGGTGATGCCGGGTGCTTGGGGTGCCTGCATGGACGTGGGCGGCAAGTATGCCGGAACGCTCTCGGGATCGATGAATATGATGGGGAACTTCGCCGGGTTCGTCGGACCGACAGTGATGAGCTATGTTCTTCTCTGGACCAACGGCAACTGGAACGTGAACCTCTATATCATGGCCGGGGTGTACCTGCTGGGTACGCTATGCTGGCCCTTCCTGGATCCGGTGACGCCGCTTGAAGAGGAAGGTTCGTAAGGTCCGCAAGGCTCGACGATAGCTATAGGCTTCGTGGTTCAAGCTGGAGGATGTCGTCCACACGCATCGTTTCCTTCACCACAAAGGGTTCGCCATAGCGGACGCCGATCAGGTTGCCATAGAACCGCGCGACTGCGGCCAGACGCTCCCTGATTTCGGGTTCGTCGGGGAAAAGATCGGTTCCCGCCTCGAATTCTCCGTATTGTGAGCGATAGCTGAGCAACGCGGACATCCGCCGTTCGAACTGGGCGCTGATGTCAACGACGAAGGACGGGGTCACATTCGCGTACGACGAGGCGTACAGGATCTTTTGGGGACGGTGAGGCTCCGATTGGGGGTCGATCTTGCGCAGCCCTGCGAGGAAGCACGCCTCGTAACCGATTTCACTCGCGCGGTAATGGTCCGGATGCCTCCCCTGCCAGTACGGCAGAATGACCACGCGCGGCCGCAGTTCGCGGATCTTCGCGGCGACCGTCATCCGAGCGGCGAGCGCGTTCTCCAGACGAGCGTCAGGCATGCGCAGGTTGCCTCGCCAGGTGAGCAGCATATGCTGCGCCGCTGTCTCCGACTCCCGGATTCGTAGGTCGGGGGTTCCGCGTGTGCCCATGTCCCCGGCGGTGAGATCCAAT
>JBDKSR010000115.1:0-7104 GCA_039680545.1 Bryobacteraceae bacterium
TCTCGCCGCCTCTCGTGGCGGAATGTTTTGCCAACTTGGAATGCAAGGTAATCGATACCAGCCTCGTCAACAAGTACGGAATCTTCGTCCTCGAAGTGGTCAAGGCTCGGATCGATCGGGCGCAAAAGAATCCGAAGACCATCCACCATCACGGATACGGAAAATTCGCCGTGGATGGGGAGATGATCAAGCTGAGGTCGAGTAAGCCTTAGGCGCGCGGCGCATCTGGAGGACCTGGAAGCGTTTTCGCCAGGGCGTCGCGACCCTCACTTCAGGTGCTTCTCGAACCACTCCACCATCTTCTGCTTCATGTCGTCGTTGTAAACGTGGCCTGTCTCCGGATAGATCACGCTGCGGAAGTCGTCCGGTTTTCCGTGTACCTGATATACCCGTGACAGGACCTGCTCCAGCGTCTTCATCCCTGTGGGTGGGGAACCCGCGTCCCGGTCTCCCGTCAGTGCCAGGAATGGACGCGGCGCGATGAGCGCCATCACCCCCTCGCTGTCGAAGTGCTTCAGGATGCCGGGCACGAAGTAGTAGATGCCGTGCGCGCGCAGGTTACGCGTCGCGATAAGGTCTTCGTAACGCGTGAAACATGCCACTCCCACCACGGCGCGGATGCGGTCGTCGATCGCCGCCAGCCACCACGAGCGTGTGCTTCCCATGCTCATGCCCTGCGCTCCGATGCGCCGCGGGTCCACCTCGGGCCGCGACGCCAGGTAGTCGAGGGCGATCTGCTCATCGCGCAACATCATCCCCCAGAGCGTGCGTCCCAACCACAGGTTTAGCTTGAACAACGACATTTCCTGATCGGCGCCCTTTGCCATCACCTCGAGTGCGCCGGCCGGGCCCGTGCCTTTGCGTTCGCCGTTGAAGTAGTTGTCTATCCCTAACACCACGAAGCCGCGCTTCGCGAGCGTCTCGGAGACGTACTGCGAAGTTGGTTCGTAGCCGAACATGTTGTCCTTGCTGCTGCCATGGCCATGCATCGTGAGGATTGCTGGAAGTCTGCCGCTGCGCCCGGAGGGAACCGCGATGTAACCCGGCACTTCGGAATCCACGCCATTGTGGAAGACGAACTTCTCGACGGTGTAGCCGTCCTTCCTGTCTGTCGAGACGATCTTGACGCGCGGCGGCGACGGTCGGGGCGGCAGTTCGCCAAGCGATCGCACGACGATGGCTCTGACGCGCTCACGCTCCACGCGCCACTCCTTCATGTTAGCGGGCGTCTTGAATTTTCCGATGGGGAGTTTACGGAAACCCTCCGGAACACCATCCCATGGTTCCTGGATGGGGGTCGGCTGTGCGAATAGCACGGAACTCAGAACGAACAGCGCACTCAACAGCTTCATGCGTCCTCCGTTTCCTTATGAGATTATGTCTTACCACAGGCGTTCTCGCTTGCCGGATGTAAAATCGATGCTGCATGGAGGAGCTTTCTGATGACCAGTCGCTCGTGCGCACTTCTCGTAAGTGCTTTCTTTCTTCTCGGCCTGACGATCGGCGGGGCAGGGCAGGCGGACCAGGAACGCCGCCCCCACTGGCTCAGCCGCTTTGGCGCGAAGTGGGTCACCATGGAGATCGCCGGGCACGAGGCGTTCGTCCTGCTGCCCGAGAAGCCCAGATCTGAACCTGCGAAGCCGTGGGTCTGGTACGCTCCGGTCTTCACAGAGAAGAATCCCGACGACGCACAAGTGTGGCTGTTCAGGCGGCTCCTTGACGAAGGCTTCGCAATTGCCGGTGTGGACGTGGGCGAGTCATACGGCAATCCAGAAGGACGGAAGATCTACACGGCGTTTTACAACATACTCGTGAACACGCGCGGGTACTCACCAAAGCCGTGCCTCCTCCCGCAGAGCCGTGGTGGTCTGATGGCCTATAACTGGGCGGCGGAGCATCCGCAATCGGTGCAATGCATCGGCGGTATCTATCCCGTTTGCGATCTGAGAAGTTACCCCGGCCTCGCCCGCGCGTCTGCGGCCTATGGCATGACCGCGGAGGAACTGAGTAATCACCTCGCCGAGCACAACCCCATCGATCGCCTCCAGGGACTCGCGGAGGCTGGCGTGCCGATTCTTCACCTGCACGGTGACGCCGACAAGGTTGTGCCTCTGGAAGCCAACAGTCTCGAACTGGCAAAACGTTACCGCGCACGGGGAGGCAAAATCGAGTTAGAGATCGTGCCCGGAAAAGGACACGCCGAAATACCGGAGTTCTTCGAATCGGAACGCCTGCTTCGGTTCTTTGTCTCCGTGGGAGGATCTCGTGAGTCCGCTCCCCTCCGCCGCAGGTGAGCAATAGCCGGTATGCACCGGTGCCGGGATTTCATCACTGGCTGGCTTTCGGCCTCGCTTTGGGCTGCCGTTCTATGGGAGTTGCTGCCAAGCCCTGCCGGATTGCTCGTGCCTCAGTGCTCGAAGAGTTCGGGAATCAGTCTGCGAGCCACTGGACGCAAGGCCAGCGCATCCTCTGTTGGTACCCAGCGATACGGCCATCGCAGCCGGGTGCCGACGTCCGCCCATCCTCCAACGGCCGCCAGCAATTTGTCGAGTCCCTGATTGGAGATCCCCGCACGTTCACGAAATGGAAGGATATAGCCTTTCATGAACTGCACGATGCGCCGTTCGATGCCGAGCGCTGCATCGATATCCAGTTCCATGAGCTGGTTCCAACGTGCCGCTCCAGCCGGTTCCAGGGCGGCCACGTTTGAATAGGAGCCGTGGGCCCCGTTGCCATGCCCGGTCGCCAGATTGTTACCCGGTACGAAGAGCGAGAGTCGGCCTGCGTGCCGCTTAAACTCGCCACACCACTCCGCGTCGCTCCGCGCCACTTTGACTCCCAATAAAGAGGGCACAGACTGCGCCAGGACCCCGAAATCCTCGGGCTGCAGGACACGCTTCGCGTGCGGCGGGTTGTAAAGCACCAGTCCGATAGGTGCGCAGACCTCCGCCACCTTCGCGAGAAAGTCACAGGCTTCTGCGTTTGTAACGGGATACCAGTCAGGAAGTACGACCTGAATGGCTGCTGGCTTCCACTGCGCGGCTCTGCGGACCCGCTCCAATGAGAGCTGCGGAGACATATGAGAGGCGCCAATCTGGAAGGGGACCGAGGCGCGCTCACACTTCTCGGCTAACAGGCTGCCGACCCGGTCGAACTCCTTTTCCGACTGTGCATAGAACTCACAAGCGGTTCCGTTCGAGTAAATACCTTGCGCTCCGGAAGCCGTCAATACATCAATCTCGTCGGCCAGACGGGCCCAGTCGATGGAATCGTCTTCACGAATCGGCAGCAGCAGCGTCGCCCAGGTTCCGCGGATTTGAGACGACGAAAACGGGTTCATAAGAGTGTCCAATCGCCACGCGTCAGCAACAAGTCGTGGCGAATATAGAATAACAACAACTTCGAAACGGCCGTCATCCTCGCGGCGTGAGAACTAACTTCTTCACGTCTAGCGACCGGTGGGACGGAAAAGTACATCCCGGATGAGGAAAGGCACGGCCGCAGCAAAGCTGCGTGAGGACAGCCGCTGGGTAGCCAAGCTATGCAAGCGCGAGGAGGACAACCACACATCGCGACGGCGCCCGTAAATATGACGCCCCGGTGAGGCGTGTAAACGCGCAAATCACACTGCGAGCAGCAGAATCTGTTTTACCTGAGCCGGCGTGATGTCCTGGCGTTCGCCAAGCCCTACCCATCCACGTTTCTCCAACCGGCTGGCAACCTCGGTTGCCGCTTCAGCGCTCAGACCATAGGCCGACAGGCGCGTGGGAGCGCCTACGCTTTCGAAGAATGCGCGTGTCTTCTCGATGGCTTGCTCGATGCGCGTTTCCGGCGCGCCCTCGCGGATTCCCCAAACCCGCTCGGCAAATTGCAGCAGCTTCTGACGCTTGTTGTCCGATTTCACCTTGAGCAGGCTGGGCGCGACGATCGCGAGCGTTTGCGCGTGATCCAGGCCATACAATGCCGTGATTTCGTGGCCGATCATGTGCGTGGCCCAATCCTGCGGAACGCCCACCGCAATCAGGCCGTTGAGGGCCAAGGTGGCGCTCCACACGAGGTTGGCGCGCGCGGCATAATCAGTCGGGTCGGCCAGTGTCTTGGGGCCTTCTTCGATTAACGTCAGGAAGATGGCCTCCGCCATGCGGTCCTGCAACGGGGCGTTCACAGGGAAGGTCATGTATTGCTCGAGCGTGTGGGCGAACGCATCCACGATGCCGTTGGTGATCTGGCGTGCGGGCAACGAGAAGGTGACTTCCGGGTCCAACACCGAAAACTGCGGATAAACGTGTGGAGTGGAAAAAGGCAGCTTCTCTCTGGTGCTTTCGCGCGTGATCACCGCGAAGTTGTTCATTTCCGAGCCGGTGGCGGGTAGCGTAAGCACGCAGCCGAGCGGGAGGGCCGCCTCAACTTCGGCGCCGCGCGCCGGCACGTCCCACGGATCGCCCAACTTAAAGCAGGCCGCGACGGCGATGAACTTAGTGCCGTCCAGTACGCTCCCCCCGCCCACTGCCAGCAGGAAATCCACTTCAGCCTGGCGGATGAGTTCGGCGGCCCGCATGCACGTTTCGTAACGCGGGTTCGGCTCGATGCCACCGAACTCCAGCCACTGTCGGCCCTCCAGGGCGGCCTTCACTTGATCGTAAACGCCGTTCTTCTTAATACTGCCGCCGCCATAGGTGACCAGAACCTTGGCGTCGGCTGGGATCTCGCCGGCGATGGATGCGATCTGTCCTTTGCCGAACAGAATCTTGACTGGGTTCCGATACGAAAAGTTTTCCATAGATGCTCCAGGTGCGGAAGTGCGTCCTGATACGAATTCTTGTCCTGGTTTTCTGACTGCCGCAAGTATACCTCAGACGGCGGCCACCGGCGCGGGGATTCCGAAATCCCCGGTTCCGCCGCTCCAGTCAGCGCTAGGTGTTAGTCAAAATGTCAGTCGTGAATGCCCGACCAACATCGACTGGACATGCTATCGCCATCGAAAGCAAGACGAAGATGAAAGTAATGAATCAGGAACGGACAGGATGGGAAGTAACTCCGAGTACTTCCGATTCCAGGAATCCATTGTGTCTAGGGGACCCAATCGATTTGTCTGCGGCATTTCCTGCGTAAGTTATTCGGCCCATTGGACCGTCTCCCGCCGTTCCTTTGCCTCCCGTTGTCCTTTGTTTACTCCCCGGCCCAGCCCCGCCGTCCTTTCGGGGACCCATTTGGTACCAGAACTCACAATTTGGGTTACAGACCGGCGCCGGAAGCACCCGGATGTATACTCAAGTCGCGGTCAGGAGTCGAAAGCGGGAATCCTGGCTGGAATTGTCCTTTCTGGGAGGGCAAAGAGGGAGTCCCGGTTCACGCTGACACTGACCCCAACGAAAGGGGAATGGTGTATGAACGGGCTGCCATTCAAGGGAATGACCGCTGGGTTGTTCTCTCTGTTCCTGGCGTTTTCGGTCGCCGCACAGGCCTCCGATAAAAAACACTTCCTGGGCGTATGACAGGGTAACGACCCTCTGGATGGCGGGCTCCTCACGCTGGAAATCACGGAAAATGTGGACGATAACGACGTGCTGGACCTGCGCTTCAGCGACACCTTTATCAGGGCCTGCACCGTGTCTCCGATCGCAAACCTTCCGGATGGCGATGCCGTTGATAACCGCCGTGGAATCTACCTCGGCTATGCAAAGGCCAAGGGCAAGGACCTCGTCTCGACCGGCAGTTACCCCGGCGCGGGGAGAGTTACAGACGGGGTGCAGGATGTTCCCGGAGGTGATTCGGACCCGGCTCTGAGCGCGGTAGGTAGCGCTATCGTGCAGGTTCCGATCTATTGCTACCGTGCCAGTGCGCCGGGCACGCCGTTCTTTTCTGTTAATGCCTTCTGGAAATTCCGAAAAACGGGCGACGTTTTAATCATGACGGGCACCCTCTTCACGGACGACGTGAGCACGCCATATCCGGCCATTGAGACGGCCGACGGCCCGAACTCAATGAGGTTCCACAAAATCAACAAATCAGAGTGAACCCATTCGCGCCGCCGGCAGCGCCGGTTTGGTCTCGCCGAGGGAGTGTTCGGTCTTCCTCCTACCGCCCGCTCTTCGCCGCACGGAGGAGTTTGTCGGTCTCCTTCAGCCGGAAGTGTGTCGAGACCACGGAGTGCTTGCGCTCGTCGTTCCAGTATTTGATGTAAGTCGTCGCGACGATCGTCCCGTCACGCAGCAGTTCCACGCCCGGGTAGCCGCAGTCGCCTCCCGCATAGCTGTGCAGGAGCTTGATGCGATACTGTCCCGGCCTGCCCTGTTTGATGTCATCATACGTGCCGACCCACGCAACAAAGTGATTGCGTGTTGGCGATTCCTTGGCTTGGTCACGAAACGCGATCACCAGTCGGCCGTCTTTCGCGTATACACCCATGTGACGGTCGCCGGTCAGCCCCCACGGCGTATCCACCGGCGTGCTCCACGTCGCGCCTTCGTCGCGGCTGAACATCACCAGGCTGTAACTCTTGTGCGTGTTCTCCCGCATCACGCAACTCAGTTCACGCCCGTCCGGTGAGCGGAACACGAATGGCTCGCACGGGTTCTTCCCCTCGACTCTCGCCACCACGCGCGGTTCGGACCAGGTGAACCCGCCGTCCTTCGTCACCGTCTGCAAGACTTCCAGCGGAGCGCGGTCCGCACCCTCCGGCCCGCGATGGTACATCCCCATGTACGACCCATCCTTGAGCCGGACAATGCTGCTGAACGTCATCACGCAGCGGAATTTGCTGCCCAACGGCGGCATCTCCTTCCACGTCTTTCCGCTGTCCTCGCTCATGATTGACGGCATCTGAATGCCGAACCTGCCGATCCACGCCGAGAACACCCACAACCGCTCTTTCCCCTTCGGATCGACCATGCGGTAAATGCTCGGGCAGTTCTCGTGCTTCGTGAACCCCGCCGGCATCTGGTCGTCGAGCCGCGTCCACGTCTTGCCGCCGTCCCGGCTCCGCGCCATCGGCCCCGCTTTGCCACCGTGTTTGATGCACCAGACGGCGAAGATCGTCTTGCCATCGGGCATCAGCACCGTCGTCGGGTGGCCCTGGTAGATCTCCGTTGTGCCCGCCGCGAT
>JBDKSR010000116.1:0-3635 GCA_039680545.1 Bryobacteraceae bacterium
GTGGCCGACGCTGCCGCCTCGGTCCTTAAGGCTAAGGTGGGCGTTCAGGACAGCAAGAACAAACTGGAGCGTGCGGACTACCTTTACCAGAACAAGATCATGGCCGTGCAGGACAAAGAGACTGCGCAGACCACTTACGACACTGCTTTAGCAGTGGAGACCGCGGCGGAAGCTCAGAAACTGGCAGCTGATCAGAAGGTCCTGTCGGCGAAGGCGGATGTCGAGGTGGCCCGAACTCAATTGGCCAGCGCTCAGGCCCAGGTCAAGCAAGCCAATGCCGCGCTGGAGCAGGCGCAGTTGGACCTGAAACACACTTACATTACGGCACCCGTTGACGGCATCGTCGTGGCCCGCCAAGTGGACGTGGGACAGACTGTCGCCGCGAGTTTGCAGGCTCCAACGCTGTTCGAGATTGCCCAGGATTTCACCAAAATGCAGGTCGACACGAACGTGAGCGAGGCGGATGTCGGCCGGCTAAGCGTAGGCCAGCCCGCCACGTTCACGGTCGACGCATACCCGGGAGAGATCTTCCATGGGCAGGTTACGCAGATCCGGAAAGCTCCCATCAACGTCCAAAATGTCGTCACGTATGACGTCGTCATTGGGGTTTCTAATCAGGATCTCAAACTGTTTCCTGGGATGACAGCTACCGTGAAGATCCTCGTAGACCGGCACAACAACGTCTTGCGGGTCCCGAATTCCGCCCTGCGGTTCCGTCCTCTTGAGTCTCGACTTAAACGCCCCGCTGCCGGAACGTCCGAGCGTTCAGGCAGGCCAAGCGGTCGCGTTCGCGCATCGGAGTCCACGATCTGGGCGCTGGACGACAAGGGCAAGCCAAAGCAGGAAACGGTCCAAACCGGGTTGAGCGATGGTGTCTACACCGAGATCGCCGGCGGTCCGCTCAAGGAGGGAGATAAGGTGATCATCGCCTCAACCAACAAGGCGGGATCGGCGCCGTCCTCTCCGGGTGGTGGCAGACCCGGCAGACCGGGCTTTTAAACGTAGACGGAGGGCTGACGTATGAGAATTCTCTCCAACATGGGAATCGCCCTCGAGGCATTGCGAGTCAACCGCATGAGGTCCGCCTTGACGATGCTGGGCATTATCATCGGCGTGGCGGCGGTGATCGCCATGGTGGCTGTTGGCAGCGGAGCCACCGCAAGAATCCAGGAACAGATCCAGAGCATCGGCAGCAACATCATTATCATCCTGCCCGGCAGTTTAACTGCCAGTGGCATGCGCCTTGGCACAGGAGCGTCGGTAGCCCTGACCGAGGATGACGCCAACGTCATCGCCGCTGAGTGCCCCGCCGTCGCGGCAGCCGCTCCCACCGTACGGAGCGGGGCCCAAGTGATGTACGGGAATAACAATTGGGCCACGGTGATCCAAGGCACCACGCCGGACTACCTGACTATCCGTGACGCCACCCTCAGTTCCGGACACGCGTTCACAAGCCAGGACGTTGACGCCGCTGCCAGGGTAGCCATTCTCGGACAGACTGTCGTTGACAACCTGTTCGACGGCGGTAACCCTATTGACCAAGTGATTCACATCAAAAACGTGCCGTTCACCATCGTGGGCGTGCTAACGCCCAAGGGCCAGTCACCGGGAGGCCAGGACCAGGACGACATCATCATCGTGCCAATCTCGACAGCCAAGCGGAGTTTGGTGGGTTTCAGTCGCGCTAATGCACGTGCGGTCGGCGCCATCATGGTTCAGGCCACGTCGCCCAACCTGATGGATGAGGCATTGCGCGAGATGGAAGCCCTCTTGCGTCAGCGGCACCGGTTGCAGCCGGAGCAGGAGGATGATTTCACCATCCGGAACCTGAAGGAGGTGTTCGACGCCCAGGAGAGTAGCGCCCGGGTCATGTCGTTGCTTTTGGGCGCGATCGCTTCCGTGTCACTCATCGTGGGCGGCATCGGGATCATGAACATCATGTTGGTTTCGGTGACTGAGCGGACACGTGAGATCGGGCTGCGGGCCGCAATCGGCGCGAGGCCACGCGATATTCGGGCCCAATTCCTGGTGGAAGCGGTGACACTCGCGGTCATGGGAGGCGTCGTCGGCATCCTGCTTGGGGTGACAGCCTCAATGCTCATCTCGCACTTCGCGAAGTGGAACACGCTTATAGGTCCGGGCGCGGTCGCTTTGGCTTTTCTCTTCGCAGCGATGGTGGGTGTAACGTTTGGCTACTACCCCGCTCGGAAAGCCGCGGCTCTGGACCCCGTGGTGGCGCTTCGCTACGAGTGAGCATCGCCAGGCACAAACAGGTTACGATTCTGCTCCGTCAAGCAGTTCGGCATGCCGCCCCGGGCGGCACCGTACATACCGCCGGCACGCGATCCCTATACAAGAAACCGGCGCTAGTATCATGAAGAGCGATGCAGACCAGTCTCTTCGACCTGTTTCGAATCGGCATCGGCCCTTCCAGTTCGCACACGGTCGGTCCGATGCGCGCCGCGCGCGAGTTCGCCGGATGGCTGAAAGAGCGCGACCTGCTGCAGTCCACGGCAGAGATCATTACCGAGCTGTACGGATCACTGGCACTCACCGGCAGGGGGCATGGCACTGATCGTGCCGTCCTGTTGGGATTTTGCGGCGAGTCTCCGGAGACAGTTGATCCCACTCTCGTCGATTCCATCGCCGCCCGCATTCGTGCTGACCGGCGACTGCCCCTCCTCAACCAAAACCGCATAGCTTTCGACGAGCCGGTTGATTTGATCTTCCGGACTGAAACACTGATCGGCGAACACCCCAACGCCATGCGATTCACCGCCCTTGATTCTGCACGGCGACAATTGGCCAGCAGGGTTTACTATTCCACCGGCGGAGGGTTTATCCGTTCTGAAGAGGAGACTGGGAACGGAGACACAGCCGGTCCAACCAGGAGGACTGTTCCCTACCCTTTCCACAGCGGATCCGAATTGCTCCGTATGGCGAAGGACTGCGGCCTCCCTATTTGGAAGCTGATGCTCGAAAACGAGAAGGCGTGGCGGCCCGAGGATGAGGTTCTGGCCCGCATCAGTTGCGTCTGGCAAGTCATGCGCGAGTGTACGGAGCGCGGCATGAAAGCCGAAGGAGTGCTTCCAGGGGGATTGAACGTGTGCAGGCGGGCTCCGGGACTTGTTCGCGAGCTAAAAGCGAAGCAGTCATCAGACCCCTTCACTGTCATGGACTGGCTCAATACCTTCGCCATGGCCGTAGCGGAGGAGAACGCAGTGGGCGGACGAGTCGTGACTGCGCCCACAAACGGTGCTGCCGGTGTCGTACCGGCCGTGGCGCACTATTACACGCGGTTTCTTCCCGAAGCTTGCGATCAGGGAGTGATTCGCTACTTCCTCTCGGCCGCGGCCATTGGAATTCTGTATAAGGAAAATGCGTCGATCTCCGGAGCTGAAGTCGGATGCCAGGGAGAAATCGGAGTAGCTTGCTCTATGGCAGCGGCAGGTTTGGTGGCGGCGCTCGAAGGGACCAACGAGCAGGTGGAGCACGCCGCCGAGATCGCGATGGAACACCACCTCGGCATGACGTGCGACCCAATTGGCGGCCTCGTGCAGATACCCTGCATTGAACGAAACGCGTTTGGAGCGGTTATGGCCGTGAATGCCGCACGAATGGCCATCGCCGAAACC
>JBDKSR010000117.1:0-3214 GCA_039680545.1 Bryobacteraceae bacterium
CGGGGCTTGCCGTGCTCGATCTTCGAATCGCCAGGGAGATCAGGTTGTCCGACAGGTTTAAGTGGCAGTTGATCGCGGAGGCATTCAATAGCCTGAACCGCGTGAACATCACCGGCATCAACACGACTCAGTACAACATCAGGACGGCGACTCTGTTCCCGCGCACGGACTTCCAGTCGATCTCCGCGACAGGAACAAACCTCACGCGTGAGCGCCAATTCCAGTTGGGCACGCGATTCACGTTCTGAATCCAAGCGACTCCACCGTGTAGCTCCGGGTCCTGACGGCCAGGACAGGAGCTACCGGTGTGTCTCTCTGGAGACCGGTGTTTGCGGCCGCGGCTGCCGCAATGCTCGCCTGGTGTAGAATCGGTGAGAGTCTGGGATCGACGAAGGAGACTCCACTTAAATCCATGTTTCGAAGCTTCTTGTGCTGCCTGGCTGTTTCTTCAATGATTGGTTTGTGGGCAGGTGACAAACCCGGCAATGCGAACCTCCCCGTGCCGCCTCCCAATGGCGCGATTGTGTTGTTTGACGGTAAGAATCTGGACAACTGGCAGGTCGTGAACGGCAAGCCCGCCTACTGGAAAATCGTGGACGGCGCCATGGAGGTCGACAAGACCTGCAAGGGGCATCCGGGCTGTGATCACGCCAGCAAGAGGAGTTTCGGAGACAGCCATCTTCACGTCGAATTCTGGCTCCCTCTGATGAAGGACAAAACCGGGCAGGCTCGCGGCAACAGCGGAATCTTCGTGCAGGGCCAGTATGAATTGCAGGTGTTGGACAGCTACCAGGCCAAAATGGAAATGGGGATGGGCGGGTGCATCTACTCGCTTGCTCTTCCGCGCGGCAACGCAGCCTTACCGCCGGAGCAGTGGCAGAGCTACGACATTTACTATCGTGCCGCACGATTCACTGACGGCAAACTCACTGCCGCGCCAAGAATCACGGTGTTCTGGAACGGAGTGAAGGTCCACGACAATCTGGAGTTGCCGGTGCCGCGATGCCCTGGCGGCCTTTCGCCGGACTACGTGAAGACTGGGCCCGTAGTGCTCCAGGCACACGATTGCGCCGTGCGGTACCGGAACATCTGGGTGGTGCCGGGCACTTCCGAGCCCTACGAGTAATGTTCGAAAACCGGCTGGCACCCATCGCGCGGAAATTGAACTATCCGGCGCGTTCCAGTTCTGCCACTAGGCCTTTACGGGAAGTTCGTAGCCTTTGCGCCGGGGCCGGTTCACGAGCCGGTTGGCTTCCTTGTCGCCGACGAAACGCTCCTTGCGCGGATTCCATTGCAGCTTGCGGCCAAGCTGACGCGTGATGTTCGCCAGGTGCCCGATGCTCACCGAGCGATGGCCGATTTCGACGTCGGCCGCTGGCGTCTCGCGCGACCGTATGCAATCGAGCCAGTTTTCCATGTGGTAGCGGGCCTGCCAAAGCGCCACGTCGTCGCGCCATTTCTGGACTTCTTCCTTGCTGGGCAGGTCCTTGATCATGCCGCGCGGTTCGGTCCGGAAATTGTTGCGGATGATCTCGATTTTGCCTTTCTCGCCGATGAACACCGCGCCGCCCTTGATCCGGTCGTCAGTCAGTTCCAGCCGGACGGGGATGCCATTTGCATAGCGGAAACCAACCGAGTCCTTCGGGCCGTCCTCAAGCGGCCACCACTCCACAGGCCCAGTGCCGTCCATGCCAAGCGCGCACTGGATCATGTCCAATCCGTGCGCTCCCCAGTTGGTCATTTCGCCGCCTGAGTAGTCCCACCAGCCCATCCATCCCTGGTGGAGCTTCTTGTTGTACGGACGCGCTTCGGTGAAGTTCTGCCACATGTCCCAATTCAATGTCTCGGGGATTGGTTCTTGGGGCAATCCTTCATAGCGTTTCGGGCTCGTGTAGTTCGCGCCCTGCACCAGTTTGATCTTACCTAGCCCGCCCTTCCGAACGAATTCGCACGCGATGCGGTTCATGGCCATCGATCGCTGCTGGCTGCCCACCTGGAACACGCGCTTGTACTTGCGCGCTGCCTTCACCAGCGCACGGCCTTCTTCGATGTAAACAGTCAGCGGCTTTTCGGCGTAGACGTCCTTGCCTGCCTGGCAGGCGTGGATCGATGTGCGCACACGCCCGTGATCGTGCGTGGCGATGATCACGGCATCGACGTCTTTGTTGTCAAGCAACCGCCGGTAGTCGTCGTACAGCTTCCAGGAAGCCTTTCGCTTTGCCGCCGCGTCTTCGCAGCGCTTGAACCAGCAGTCCGCCGCGGCGATGATCTGCCCCTTCTCCGGAAGTTGATCGATCAGCAGTTTCCCCCGGTTGCCCACGCCGATAATACCGACGTTGATGCGATCGTTCGCGCCGAACACGCTGCGGGGCAGAAAGAGAGGCGCTATTGCACACTGGAGGATCTGACGGCGATTCATTGAATTGCTCTGTATCATGGGGCAGAATCTGAACCGGATAAACGGCTCTTATTAAGTGTACACTGCCACACCTGCGCTAACCTGAGACAATACAGCTATGAACCAGGGCATCGAGAACATCAGAAAACGTGGAAGCCGCATTCTGACGGAGGGAGTGCAGTTCCTGCCCGCTGCGGCCTTGATGAAAGCCGAGGGTTTCATCGGCAACTTCAGCGACCTGAAGAAGCCGTTCGTCACCATCGTGAACTCCTACACGACGCAGATTCCGGGACACGCGCATCTGGACCGCATCGGCGCCATCCTCATGGAGGAGCTCAAATCGCTCGGCTTTAACGTCTGGTACACGAACGTCGGAGCGGCGATTTGCGACGGCATCGCTATGGGGCATTTCGGCATGAAGTACTCTTTGCCGTCCCGGGAACTGATCTCGGACCAGATCGAGTCGATCGTCGGCGCGCACCCGTGCGACGCCTGGATCGGCATCGGCAACTGCGACAAGATCGTGCCGGGCATGTACAACGCCATGGTTCGCCTCAATATTCCGTCGGTCTTCGTGAGCGGCGGTCCGATGCTCGCCGGTGGAGGAAACTCCGATCTGATCACGGTCTTCGAAGGCGTCGGCAAATACAGCGCCGGGAAGATGAGCGAGGGTGAACTGAAGAGCCTGGCCGAGCGCGCCTGCCCTGGCTGCGGAAGCTGCTCCGGAATGTTCACGGCCAACTCGATGAACTGCCTCGGCGAAGTGATCGGACTCGCCATCCCCGGCAACGGCACCGTCACGGCCGAGCGCTGGGT
>JBDKSR010000118.1:0-4439 GCA_039680545.1 Bryobacteraceae bacterium
TGAAATCGCGCGACAGCGGAAGAAGGACCCGGCGGACGGGATGGCCGACCTTCTCATTGAGGAACACGGCGCCGTCAACA
The DNA here is from genome assembly GCA_039680545.1 of Bryobacteraceae bacterium. Classification (GTDB taxonomy): domain Bacteria; phylum Acidobacteriota; class Terriglobia; order Bryobacterales; family Bryobacteraceae; genus JAEHDI01. The sequence continues at coordinate 81 of JBDKSR010000118.1, forward strand.
TGCTCTCCTTCAATCAGAGCGAGGAGAACCTACGGCAGACCCTGACTCATCCGCTGTCGATCGTCATCAGCGATGGATTCTACGTGCATGGACGCCCGCATCCCCGATTGCACGGGACGTTCCCGACTTTGCTCGGAGAGTATGTTCGCAAGCGGCGCTGGCTGTCTCTCGAAGACGCCGTGAACAAGATCACGGACCGTCCGGCGCGCCGCTATGGACTGCGCAACCGCGGACGGCTTGAAAAAGGGTATTGCGCTGACATCACTGTGATCGATGCGGCTACCGTCGGCACCACAGCCACATATAAAGAGCCGGAACGCAAGCCGACCGGGATTCGCTACGTCTATCGCAACGGCAAAGTTTTGCACCAAGAGGGATAGCCGGTTTCCAACGTGCTTCATCCGAGTGGACGTCCGGCATGACGCGAGGAGGAAGAATGGAAGGAAGAGAATTGAGCCGCCGGGCGTTTGCCGCGGCGTCGATCAGCGCGTTGTCCTATGGAAGAATCCTTGGGGCCAACGATCGCATTTCAGTTGGAATGATCGGGTGTGGACGCCGGGGCCTTCTCAACGAGGTGTTGAAGTTTCACAAGGAGAGCAACCTTCAGGTATCCGCTCTCTGTGACACGTGGCGTCAGCAGCGCGAAGCGGCCGTCGCAAAGGTCCGCGACGCGGCAGGCAACACACCTGACACATATGTGCATTACCGCGACGTGCTCGCGCTCCCTGGCATCGATGCCGTTGTCATCGGTACGCCGGATCACCAGCACTGCCGGATGCTGGCCGACGCGGCGCGGGCGAAGAAGGATGCCTATTGCGAGAAGCCGCTCGCGATGGAGTGGAAGGAACTGAATATCGCGGTCGACGCCGTGAAGCGGAACAATCGCGTCGTGCTGATCGGTACGCAGGTGCGCAGTTGGCCCGGTCCCGCCGCTGCCGCCGCATTCATCCGTTCCGGGGGGCTGGGCAAAGTCCTCAAGATCGAGCAGGCGCGCAACGGTTACAAGCCTTACTGGCATGGGTATGGCGAGAGGAAAGTCGAGGAAGCCGATGTCGATTGGAAGGCTTTCCTCATGCATCGCAGATACCGCCCCTTTAACGCAGACCAGTATGCAGCCTGGTACGGCTATCGCGATTTTACAGCGGGGCCCCATTCCAACCTGGCAGTTCACTTCATGGATCTCGTCCACTACTTCACGGGTGCGAAGTATCCGCTCCGCGCGGTGACGATGGGCGGCATTTATCGATGGAAGGATGCTCGTACCTGCCCGGATTCGATTGAAACTATACTCGAATACCCGCAGGAGGGCTTTATGGCTCGCTACTCGTCTGTGTTCGGTAACGGAGCCGGGAGCTACATGAAAGTTTTCGGCACACGTGGCGTTCTGGACTGCTCCAATTGGGGCAAGCTGCCGGAGATCAGCGGCGACGGATCACAAGAGCCGGACAAGATTGCTCCGGGAACCAAGGTGCCCGAGGTCGAAGTAACTCACCACATGAAGAACTTCTTCGACTGCGTTCGCTCACGCAAGGAACCGATGGCTCCAATCGACGCCGGTTACGGCCACTCGATCGCCGCCTTGCTTTCCGACGAAGCCTTTGTGCGGGGCCGGAGGATGGTGTACGATCCCGCAGCCAAGAAAATTCGTGAAGCCTAGGAGCGGCCAATGAATCGAAGAGATTTTCTGGTGCAAGCTGCCTGTGCGGGTGGGGCGCCGGCACTCGCCGCCGGATTGCAGAATTCCGCCTCGTCCCTTCGTGCCGGGTATGCGGAGGCCGACATCTCACCCGATATCGGCATGGAGCAGCCCGGTGGGTACGGGAAGGTGTTTCACAAGACCTTTCACGACCCCTGCAAAGCGCGTGCGGCTGTCTTCGAGAACGCGGGGACGCGGATCGCGCTGGTGAGTGTCGATGCGCTGGTCATACCGCGTCCAGTAGTGGTCGAAGCCCGGGAGAAGATACGCGAGCGTTGCGGCATTGCCCCGGAAGCGGTCATGATCGCGGCGACACACTCGCACTCGTCGGGTCCTACAGGGATGGTGCTGCCGGGTGAGTTCGATCACGCTGACCCGTTCGTGCGGAAACTCGCCTACGAAATGTCGTCCTGTGCCGACAAGCGATACCTCGATCGAGTGAGAGATGGAATCGTGGAAGCGGTCTCGACGGCCTGCCAGCCTCTCGTGCCGGCCCGTTGCGGTTTCGGCTTCGGCATCGAAGACAAGGTCGCATATAACCGCCGCTTCCGGATGAAGAACGGCTTGTCATACACGCATCCAGGGAAGGGCAACCCGGACATCGTCGGGCCGGCCGGTCCTGTGGATCCGCAAGTCGGAGTGATCGGCACGTGGAACGCGGAAGGGCGCCTGATTGGTTGCATCGTCAACTTCGCCTGCCACGGAACGACGAACCCAGGCGGCATTTCCGCCAACTGGATCTACTATCTCGAACAGGCAATCCGTGGCGTCTTAGGGAAGGATGTAATCGTTCTCTTTCTCGCAGGTCCGTGCGGAGATGTCACGCAGGTGGACAACCTCAGCCCGTACGCTAATCCGTCCGGCGATCAGTGGGCCCGCTATGTGGGAGGACGCGTGGGAACGGAGGCCGTCAAGGTGCTTCACGCTGCCACACCGGGTTCCGATGTGCCACTCTCGGCTCAGTCCAAGCTGCTGAGGATTCCGCGGCGGAAGCCGAGTCCGGCGCACGTCCAGCGAGCGATGGAACTTGCGAAGAAGACACGCGAGGAAGTCGGCGCCACCGAGTGGACATTTGCCAAAGAGACGGTTCTTCTCGACGCGATACTCGCCAAGAGCCCGGAGGTGGACGCCGAGGTGCAGGTTCTCCAAGTTGGTCCCGTTGCGTTGCCTTCAGCTCCGGCCGAGTATTTTTGCGAGTTTGGCCTCCAGTGGAAGAAACGCAGCGCATTTCCGCTTACATTTCCGGTGGAACTGGCAAATGGCATCGTCGGCTATGTGCCGACGGCGGAGGCGCTGGGCAAAAACGGAGGCGGCTATGAGACACGGCTCACGGCTTACACTAACCTTGTCCCTTCGGCCGGCGATCAGATGCTTGAAGCCGGCGTCGAAATGATGGCGCACATGACGCCCGGGAAGGTGCCCGTCCCCGAGCTGGCACCGCCGTTCCGGGAGCCGTGGAGTTACGGCAACGTTCCGCCGGAACTGGAATAGATAGAGAGCCGGTTCCCCTACTTAGTCGGCATGGAAGACTTCTTCCATGCCGGCCCACCATTCGCCCTCCGCTCGTGTTTCGAGCGGTTGTTGCATTGGTTTGACGTAGGCCCACCACTTCTGCGTGGTCGGATCCGCCGCCATCTTGGCCATGTCGGCTTCGAAGTCCGTGCCGGTATATTCGAAGTAACTAAACAGGAAGCCGTCTTTGAGATAGATCGAGTAGTTACGGATGTTGCACTGCCGGATCATGTCGAGGACGTCGGGCCATACGTTTGCATGGCATCGTTTGTAATCCTCTTCCGCTTCCGGCCGGACCCGGATCACCGATCCGTATCGTTGCATGGTCTGTCCCCCTGATGGGCTCTATCGCGCCACGTAGTTGTCCAGGCTGAACTGTGCCGGCTTCAGCGTCCAACTGCGTAAGGACTTGGCTGACGCCGCCCCTCCGCGAGCGAATGCCTCTATTCCCGTGTCGTTCCGGCCCGCTTCGGCAATCGTAAACACAGCCGCCTCTCCATCGTTCACGTAAACTTCGAGAACGCGCTTGTCGAGGAATACCCGCAGTCGGATTTTCTTATCTCTTGCGACGAATGTCTTATGGCTCCCGACGGTGAGCATCCCGTTACCCGGCTCGAATGCGATCTCGGTGGCTCGCCTGCTTTCCTTTGCCACGCGGACTCGCAGTCCCACAGCCTTCGCCGTCGACGCTTCAAATTCGGCGTGCAATTCAAGACAGTCGCCCGAGGCGGCAAGGGCCTTAGCCTGGTTATCGAGCGACACGGCGGGCATGTTCTGTTCGTGCGTGCGCAGGTGCTCAAATTCCGGGGCGGGGTTCTGCCGCAAATGCCCGTCCTCACCGAGTGTCAGAATGCGCGACATTACCATGACGTTGTTCCAGCCCCTACCGGCAGGCGTTTCCGTGCGGCCCCACAGCCAGAGGATGCACCGTCCCTGCGCATCGAATGAGATGTTGCTGGCGTAACTCTTGCCGGGGTCGAGCACGCCGTGCGTCTCCGGGAAAAAGTGATGTTGCTCGGGGTCAAAAATACCAACAAAGTACTCGACTGGCCCGTGTGGCGATATGAGCAATACCCACTTTTCTCCAAGTTTGAAGAAGTTCGGACACTCGATGTTCCACCGGCTCCTATCCGGATGGCGGAATAGGACAC
>JBDKSR010000119.1:0-14496 GCA_039680545.1 Bryobacteraceae bacterium
TGACCCGTCCATCATGTGTCAGAGTCACATCGGCCCGGTAGAGATTTGGTGTTTCCGGACTCCAGGGTCGAAAAGGATCCAGCGCAACGGAGACATTGACTTGTGTGCCGGTGTCTTCGATCTTCGAAACAGAGAGCTCCGCCTGGCCTGCGGGACGTCCGTCAGCCGTCCTGACCCGTACCGTGACCCGATAGTCACCACTTGCGTTCTGGAACGGTGGCGCCATCACAGTAACTTGGAAGTTAGCCCGGTGGTTGTCGAAGTCAGGCTTTGCCCACACGTCGTCGATACGGACCGGTGCGGTCGCCTCCAGTTCAACGCTCCGGTATAACCCGCCGAATTGGTGTAGCCAGTTCATCAGCCCCTTCCGGCTTATCACCTTGTTGCTGACCCGGACGACGATCGTGTTCGATCCTTCCTCAAGGAACGGGTTGAGAAGGAATTTGAAGCTGCCGCAGAACGAATCCAAAGTCCCGACGTAATGGTCGTTCACCCAAAACCAACCCTGCGAATTCACGCCGCCGATCTTAAGCCAAACCTGCTTGCCCTTCCACTCCGACGGCACCCGGAACGACCTCCGGCACCAGACACTACCCGTGAACCGGTGCCGCATCGGGATCACATACTGCTCGATATGCGTCGGGCGGCTCGGCCCGGGGTCGCCGATGCCCTGCGACTCCCATGTGCCTGGAACGTGTATTGTGCTCCAGGAGGAGACTTCGCCTTTCAGAATCTGGTATTCCCGGATGTTTTCTTCGGGGTCGAGTACGTAGCTCCAGTCTCCATCGAGCGACAGCCAAGGCCGAAGCTCCGAGCGGAAAACCGGATTCACGACGGCAGCCGTGGCAGGCGCCGTACGGCTCGTTTGAGCCACACAGGCGGCCGCGCATAGCATCACGGGTAATAACCGGCTGAAGAAATGGCGGCTTTGGATCATCGTTACACGAGGCCTCCCTTTTCGTGCCTCCGAATCAGGGCAACAGGCTGCCGGGCCGCACGCGTGGCCACGCCAAGGCCGGTTTGAATGCCTCCGCGTATTCCACTCCGCATTGCAGACCACGGAACGCACCCACGATTCGGGAGTACTTGATCAAATCCCAGCCGCCAAACTTCTGCATGTTGCGCATCTGGCTCTTGTGGAGGCTGAGGAGTTCGCACTTTCGCTCAAAGACGTCGGTGATATCCACGTAATGCGTGGGCTGAAACTCTAGGCCGCCGATTGGGTCGGTGTAATAGAGCGCAGGCGACACGGCGAGAGGGTCATGGTCGGTGAAAATCGTCCGCACCGGCGCGAGCAGGCACGCGTGAAACGCGATTTGGCTCGCCGCCATATGGTCAGTGTTGTAATCGACCGGCGGCGGCGTGAGCACGACATCAGCCTTGGCCTCCCGCATGATATCCGTCAACCGGTTCCGGGCCTCGTCCGTATCCCGTATGTATTCGTCTGACTGGCCCATGCAGATGTAACGGCCTCCGAGCGCTTCAGCCACTGCGGTTGCTTCGCCAATGCGCATGGCGGCCACTTCCGCGTACGGCATGGAAGGGTCGTACTGGGCGCCCTTATCGCCGTTCGAGACTGTGACATTCGTGATGGAAACGTCGCCTCGCTGACGGTACCTCAGGAGTGTACCTATGCAGTGAAGTTCGATGTCATCTTGATGCGCGCCAACACAAACAATGTTCATCATTTCCCATTCCTCGAAAAGGCGGCCTCGATCCATCGCATCTCACGAGGCGCCTATTTCACTTTTCCATTCGTAAGGGCCCATTCCAATGCAGTCGTGGCGTCGTTGTAATCTGTCGTGTGGCCACGGTCTTCACGGTATATCACAAGGACCTTCCGGCCGATCTTCTGCAGTACGTCCCCCAGCCGCAGCACGCTCTGGGGCGGTACCGGCTTGTCTTGACCGCTCGCCGTGATAGCTACCGGCATGGTCAATCGCTCCGGCCAGTACTCGGCGCTGCGTTTCTTGTATTCCAACGGGATCTGGTCTTTGCGCCCCCCGAAGGACTCCGCAATCGCCTCCTGAAAGTTGCTGTACTCAAGGTGGTTGGCGGTGCCGTTCATGGACACAACCCCGTCAACAAGATCCGGATGCAGGACGGCGAAGGTCAGCGCAGCGGTTCCGCCCATCGATGCGCCACATAGCATCACCCTGCCGACTTTGTACTGCCGTTTCAGGGTGGCGATGATCTGTACAACGTCCGCTTCCGCGGCGGGTCCCATCCAGGAATTCGTAGCCCGATAATCAGGCGAGACGTAGATCAGGTTGTGCCTTGCGGCCGCGTCGAGTGCAGCTCGGGTTTCATCGCGGTCGCTTCGAGTAAATTGCCAGCGATCGGAGCCGTGTCCGTGTAGCGCGACGAGTACATCGTGAGCTTCGCTCGCGCGGAAATCGGTAGGCAGAAGCAATACATAACGCTGCAGGGATCCATCCAGGTCCGCCCGAAACTCAATGTCACGAGCCGCGGGACCCGGCTGCACCCCCATCAGGAGGAAAAGAAACAGTCCGATCATCGTCAAAGTCACATCACCGCATTCTGGCGGTAACGTGCCAACGCATCTTCATTAAGATGGACACCCAAGCCCGGCTCGTCGGGGACCGGGACATAACCGTCCAGGGCACGAAAGCTCTGGTGCGTGATCGCCTCCCGTAACGCCGTGCCTTCTTCGGCGACGTACTCCATGATGAACGAATTTGGAATCGAGGCGAGCCAGTGTAACGCCGCCGCCACATTGATATACGTCGTGAATCCGTGATTCACGCACGGCAGTCCCCGGTCGGCCGCGAGCGAGGCGATCTTCATCGCTTCAGTGATCCCGCCACATCGCGTCATATCGACCTGCACGACGTCGATCTTGCCTTTGTCCATCAGATCGATGTAGGAACGCCGTTCGCTCTCCTCTTCTCCCGCCGCGATTCGGACAGAACTTGACTGCGCCAGACGGCTGTAACCTTCGTAGTTATCCGCAGCCAACGGTTCTTCGAGCCAGAAGATCCGCTGCTCCTCGAAACGCCGGACCCGCTGCAGCGCCGTCTTCGCGTCCCAGCAAAGGCCCGCATCGATCATCAGGTCTGCCTTCTCCCCAACTCCCCGCCGGGCTTCACGCACGAGCGCGATGTCAGTCTCTTCATCGCGCCCCATGGGTTCCCAACCGAACTTCACCGCGGTGAAGCCCTTGTCGATAAAGCGCTTACCGCGCTCGCATGTCTCCGCTGGTGTTGCGCCAAAAAGGCTACTGGCATAGGCACGGACCCGCCGGTGAAACCCGCCTCCGAGCAGCTTCCAGACCGGCAAACCAAGTGCCTTCCCTTTGATATCCCAGAGCGCTAGATCGATGCCGCTCATGGCGTGGATGCCGATGCCCCTCCGCCCCGCATAGACGTTGCGCTGGTACATCTTGTGCCAGATGCGCTCAATTTCGAACGGATCTTCACCCACGACGAGGTGTTTCAGCCCGGAGGTGACGTTATGCGAGAATGGCCCGTCGATGGCCCCTTTCACTGCGAGGGGAGAAGAGTCGACCTCACCAACGCCCGAAATTCCCGCGTCCGTGTGCACTCGAACGATGAGCGCATCCTGCCCGCTGTCGGTCTGCTCCTTCACTTGCGGGAGCCGCAGATAAATCGTTTCGACATCGGTGATCTTCATCGCTACTCCTTAAAACACCCCGCAGCCCACGCCGGAAACGGAATTACCAGCCCGTTCGTAACTCGGTCTGCAGTAGCAACAACGTTATCAGACTGGGCCGTGGTCAGCGCCGTCCTTCCAGTGAGATAAAGGTCACGCCGTAGGGCTCCAGTTCCAGGGGAAGCTTGACTGCGCCTTCGCCTTTGAGCGTCACCGGTGCGAGAGGACGCAGGCGAGACGTGTCATCGTCGTTCGCCGTCATCGAGTCCAGCACAACTATGTGCGCTCTCGCCTCGGCAGGTCCGTTCTGAACTTCGAGCGAGACACGCGCTGGGAATTTCGAGAAATTCCACACCAGAATCCCGGTGGCCTTGAGTTCCTCATCGTCGGCCGCCAGGGCATGCACGGTGGGTGACTCGGACTCCACCTTGACCTCGGTCCCGGTCAACCGCGAAAGCAACTTGAAGAGGAAATACGCGGGGCGCACTCGATTCTGAAGATCGAACAGACCGAGATAGATTGGCCGCCGTTCCCAGAATCTCACTTCGTTCAAAGCGTATTCCCTGGGAAAGAACTTGAGAAACTCATCGAAAGCGACGTGATAGTCGCGAATGTGGTAGTAGCAGGAAATATTCAGTCCTGCCTTCCTCATCTGATATGTGGTTTCTGCGATGAATGCCGGCTGGAAACGCGGGTCAACCACGGACGCACCCAGTCGCATGTTCCACTCGTCAATCACCAACTCTGGCTTAAGACTAGGATGCTTGGCAAGCAGCGCCTTCGCGCTGGTAATTGAATCGCGGAACCACGCCGGATCGTCCGAGTAGCCATGCCACGAAACGAAGTGGAGAGGCACCTTTTCTGAGTCGCAGAACGAGAGGAAAGCTGGAAGGATAGGCGAGCCCCATCCCGCAAGGGCGGGGCCGCCGACGCGCGCCTCCGGATCCGCACGCAGCACCGCCGCGATTGTTCGCTGATAGAATCGCGGGTAATTCTCGGGCGTGAAATGGTAGGGCGTTCCACCACCGCTTTTGGCGTTCCCTTCGTTGGTGACCTCCCAATACCACCCCTTTCCGCCGCGTTCCTTGTAATGACGGACCAGGTTGTAAATCAGCGCCTCCCACTCCTTCCAGTCGTTCGGCTCGACGATGTCCTGGTTGATTTCGGGGAACAGCACCTTGGGCTTAAACGCGATGCACAACAGCGGCGTGGCGCCTGTTTTCAAGATCAGGTCCACCGACTGGTCGAGCGTGTCCCAGTGGTATTGGCCGGGAGCCGGAAGCAGGTTGAAGTATTCCTGAACGAACAGGCGAATCACTTTCGGCTTCAATGCCCGGATCTCCGCCATCCTGTCCGTCCACATCGGTTCGGGAGAGAACCCTCCTTGCCCCACGCCGAAACGTTCGATTTCCATGGGGCCTACTTGGTCCGCTACATTCACCCGGACGGCCACGGTCGCATCCTGCGGCGTAACCGCTGCAGCACAGGCAAGCATCACGATCACAAAACGAATAAAGGTTCTCATGATTCCTCCCTAACCGTCGCCGAGAACGAATGAGTTCACGCGAGCCGTCAGCGTCGCCCTTCCAGTGAGATAAAGGTCACGCCGTAGGGCTCCAGTTCCAGGGGAAGCTTGACCACGCCTTCGCCTTTGAGCGGTGCCGGCGCGAGAGGACGCAGACGGGCAGTGTCGTCGTCATTCGCCGTCATCGAGTCCAGCACAACCATGTACGCTCTCGCCTCAGTTGGTCCGCTCTGAACTTCAAGCGAGACGCGTGCCGGGAATTTCGAGAAGTTCCACACGAGAATCCCGGTGGCCTTGAGTTCCTCGTCGTCGGCCGCAAGGGCATGGACAGTGGGTGACTCCGAGTCCACCTTGACTTCTGTCCCGGTCAACCGTGAAAGCAACTTGAAAAGGAAATACGCCGGCCGGACCCGGTTCTGAAGATCGAACAATCCGAGATACCGCGGCCGCCGTTCCCAAAATATGTCCTGGTTCAGCGAGTCCTGCTTCGGATAGAACTTGAGGAACTCTTCGACCGCGACGTGGTAATCGCGGATGTGATAGTAGCAGGAGAGATCCAAGCCAGCCTTTTTCGTTTGATACGTAGTCTCGGCGATGTACGCTGACTGAAATCGCGGGTCTACGACCGACGCACCCAAACTCATATTCCACTCGTTGATCATCGTCTCCGGACGCAGCCCGGGATGCTTAGCAAGCAGCGCCTTCACACCTTCGACCGATTTACGGAACCACGCGGGATCATTCGAGTAGCCATGCCAGGAAACGAAGTGGAGGGGAACCTCTTGCGAATCGCAGAATGAGAGCAGAGCCGGAATAATGGGCGATTCCCAGCCAGCTAGAGCAGGGCCGCCCACACGCGCCTCCGGATCCGCCTTGAGCACCGCCGCGACCGTGCGCTGGTAAAAGGGAAGGTAATTCTCGGGAGTGAAATGGTATGGTGTCCCGCCACCGCTCTTGAGGTTCGGTTCGTTGGCAACCTCCCAGTACCATCCCTTCCCGCCGCGTTCTTTGTAATGCCGCACCAGGTTGTAAATCAGCGCCTCCCACTCCTTCCAGTCGTTCGGTTCGACGATGTCCTGGTTGATTTCCGGGAACAGCACCTTGGGCTTGAACGCGATGCACAACAGCGGCGTGGCGCCTGTTTTCAAGATCAGGTCCACCGACTGGTCGAGCGTGTCCCAGTGGTATTGGCCGCGAGCCGGGAGCAGGTTGAAATACTCCTGGACGAAGAGGCGGATCACCTTCGGCTTCAATGCCCGGATTTCCGCCATCCTATCCGCCCACATGGGTTCGGGAGAGAACCCTCCTTGCCCCACGCCATATCGGTTAATATTCATGGGGCCCAAGCGATCCGCCACGTTTACTCGGACGGCGACGGTCGTGTCTTGCGCCACAACCGCAGCCACACAGGCGAACAGCACGATCACACATCGAAAGAGGGTTCTCATAGTTCCTCCCTGTCTTCACGTCAGAACGACAACTTCAGCGCCATCTGTGCCTGCCGCGGTGAGCCGGCGCTTGTGATCTTGCCAACGCTCGACGACTGGATACTCGTTGTCGGCCCGCCAAATGCCGGCGTGTTTGTGAAGTTAAAGAACTCCGCCCGGAATTGGACGAACGCCCTCTCTCCTAGCGGGCGAACTGGAACGTCCTTCAGCAAGCCTATATTCCAGTTGCGCGTCCCCGGGGAGTCCAGAATATACTTGCCGGAATTGCCATACGTATACAACGCCGGAAGCGCGAAAGCGGAGGCATCAAACCACTTCACAATCGTCGGATTATCGAGCTTGCCGCTGCCGATCCGGTCAGGCCTGTAACTCCTTCCCGTATTCGCTCGGTCCGTACTGATACTCGGTGTAAACGGTGCCCCGCTATAGAGCGAGATAATGTTAGAGACGTTCCAACCGCCAATCACGTACCCCACCCAATCACGTCTGTTCTTGAAGAACGGCAGGGCATAGGTGGAACTGAAGACGAACACGTGACGGCGATCCCAACTATCGCGTGACTTCTCAGCTGCGATATTGCGTGCATCCTGAGCGCCGGAAGCCTGGTTGTCTCCGCTCTGGCTGCTGATCGCCTTGCCGAACGTATACGAGGTCAACATCGAGAAGCCTCGCCGGTTTCGGACTTCGGCCTTCATCTGAAGTGAGTGGTATGACGAGTTGCCGGAGTCATCCAGGTACGTGCCCTCGGTGAAACGTGTCCATTCACGGCGGGTCTGAATCGTGCCCGCCCCTGGGACAGGCACATTCTGCGGTGCCGAAAACGAAAGCCTTGTGCCTTTGCTTCCCACGTACGCCGCTTCCACGGACACGACGCGGGCAATCGAGGTCTGTAAAGCCAAGTTCCATTGCTGAAGGTAGAGATCACGGCGATGTGGATTCATGTCATAGAACGTCACAGACCCGACTTTATACGTTGCTGAACCCACGTCCTGGAACAGATTGGTCATGTCCTTTGTGGGAACCCCAGACGTGTTATAAGTCGCCGTCTCGTCGGCAATGAAAGGCAGATTGATCATCTGCGTACTGACAACTTGGTTGCCCTGTTCGAGCGCGTACATAATACCGTAGCCGGTGCGCAGAACGACATTGCGTGGGAGTTGTATCGCAAGGCCCAGCCGGGGGCCGAAGTTGTTGGCGTCCAGGTGTCGCAGGCTTGATGGTAGGCCTGCGTCCTTGGCGGAAACAATAATGTCAGAGAACAGCGGGTAAGCAAACTTTGCAACCTGCTGAGACGTCAGGTTGATCTCACCGCCATCGCCCGAAGATGCGATGATCCGCCGGTTTGCAAAATCCATCGTTGCACCCTGATTGTGCAACATATTGGATGGATGATTTAGCTCATATCGCACGCCCACATTCACTGTGATTCGGGGCGTGATCTTCCAGTCGTCCTGAACATAAGCGCCCTCGTTGTGTTGACTAAAACCGAACAGATTTCTCGGGAAGCTGCGTGTGCCGCTATACGGGTATCCGAGGAGGAAATCAGCAAAGCTGTGTCCCGCGTAGGTTCCCGTGAAACCAAACGATCCCCGGCTGTACGCAGCATTGTACTGATCGTCTGCGGCCCGGCGGAAGTATCCACCCGCTTTTATCGTGTGACGGCTTCGTACCCACGAAATGTTGTCACGAAGCTCATACGTGTTTTCCCGGAACCGTATTGGAGTCCAGTTGTCAGCGCTGAAGCCCGCGTAATTGGATATGCTCAGTCCTGGAAAACCCGGAAACTCCGCCGAAGTCTGCGAAAGTCCACCAATGCCTGCAAGGGTGGCGTAGTTCGTTCCGAGCCCCTGCTGTGTTTGGTAGGACACGGACCGCATGAATCCCGCGCGGAATTCGTTCATGGTTGCGGGATTGAACGTGTGAATCTCGCTGATGCCAATTCGCTGGAAACGCATGTCAGCGGTGATGCCGCCGTTATCGGGCAGACTGCCCGGCGAGTACCGGCTCCTATTTTGAAAGCTGTACGTTCCGCTCAACTGATCGTGTTCACTGATATGGTGGTCGATGCGCGTATCGAATTGATGCGTATCACTCGTCGAACTTGCGTTGTATGCATAAGTTCCACTTGAGTTGTTCGGTGAAGGATAGAAATCCAGGAAGTACGTTGTCTGGGGGGACAACCGTGCCGTCGGGATCTTGTTGTCGGTAAACGGTATGCCGGTGAGGGGATCCTGGATGGTCTTTGTCAGCGCGGAGAAGTCCCCGGATCGCATGGCCACAGTCGGTACCGTTAAGTTCCTGGTACTGGCGCCGCGGTTAATCGTGCCCTCGTAAGAGCCGAAAAAGAACGTCCGGTTCTTTGCAATCGGGCCTCCGAGTTGTCCGCCGAACTGATTCTGCCTGAGTGGCGCTTTGGTGAGCGAGAAGAAGTTCCTCGCGTCTAACTTGTTATTCCGGAGAAAGTCATACGCACCGCCATGGAACTCGTTGGTGCCTGACTTCAGTTGCACCTCGATCACGGCGCCCGCCTGGCCAAATTCAGCCTGGAGGCTGTTGCCGTGGACCTTGAACTCCTGGATAGCGTCCGGCGGTGGAGCCATCGAGGTTCCGCTGAATGTCTGATTCGTCGTGCTGACGCCATCAATAATGTAACTGGTGCCGGAGTCGCGCATTCCGTTAATGCGGACGCTGCTTGTATCAGCGTAACTGGTGCCATTGCCACCCACCGCGCCTGGGACCAATGTCGCGAGACCGGTGAATGTTCGCCCGTTTAGGGGCAGGTCCAAGACGGAACTCCCCGTAACCAACTGGGAGATGGAGGCGCTTTCGGTTTGGAGTAACGGTGCGGTGTCCTCAACAATAATCTTCTCCCGCACCTCGCCCACCTCCAGCCGGAAATCAACGCGTGCAGTCTGCCCAATCTCCAGAGTGATTCCCGAACGGGTCATCGACTTGAAACCGGTCGATTCAACAGAGATTTCGTAGGCGCCTGAGCCGAGGAGCCGGAAGGTATAGTAACCTTCTTGGTTCGTTACGCTGTTCCTAACGATTCCGGTGCTGACATGCCGCGTGGCGACTTTCGCACCTGCAATAGCTGCGTCGCTGGTATCGGTTACCTGGCCCGTGATTTCCGACGACTGCGCGAAAACCGCTGCGGCCACCACCGCAAGTAAGACTGCTAATAGGTAACATCTACTTGTCATCGTGTTCCCCTGAATTCCCACCAGCAGGTTGGACCTGCGATGGTCTGCTAGTTAATCCCCATACCGGGCTAGTGAATCATTTCCGTGTACGGAACTCGGATTTCGTTGAGTTTCTCCGCGGCAAGGTTTCCTGTAGGCTGGAATTCTGCGCTCACAACGTAGCGCAGCAGCCGGTCCAGGAGATACACCGCTTCTGGACTGGTTTCGTCAAGATTGTGACGAAGATTCAGACCACAGAACAGCAATCTCCCCTTTCCTACCTTGGTTTCGGAGAGAAAGTATGCGCGCGTCAGTACGTTGTCGCGGCCGGCGCGCGTCATGCGGAGCCCACCCACGATAGGCGCTAGCTCCGGACTGAGCACGAAACTGGTGCTACCTTCCATCAAGCTGTAGAACTGCAAGTCTGGAAAACCGTCGTTCGGAAAGCTGCGCAATGCCGGGTGTGATGTGTCAATCCGCAGACCCTGGGCGCCGCCAAAGCTGCTTGGCAAGTAGGCTGTGCGCCCGCCAAATCGCCCCGATTCCGCCAGCAGCAACACTCGCCCTCCGCTGCGAAGGAAGTTCACGATGCGCGGGTTGAATTCGGACGCGACCAACACCCCGGCTGGGTCGCCTCCTTCGCCGCCATCGCGGACAAATGGGAACCAGCGTTTGACGGCCGCCGACTTGATCAAACTGAATACCGGCGTTTCGCTCGAACGCATCAGACCCTTTCGCGGAAAGCCCCACAACTTCCAGTGATTACGGTAATGCTGTCCGTCCGAACGAACCGACACAGTGAGGTCCATCTCGAGTGCCGCCTCACCAGAAAGCCCGCTGATTCTGATACGGCCCGCATTCGAAATCGACCCAAGCGGCACTGGAGGCATAGCGGACTCGCCGGAAGCGAGTTTTCGCTGTCCCGCCGTGAGTTCCCAGACCAACTTGCCCTTCTGAATCGGGCTCGTGCCGAAGTTTGAAACGGATACTTCGATCTTCTTCCCATCCTCCAGCCAGAACGTGCGGGAGTCGGCCGGAAGGTCAATCATGGGAAGAACGGCTGCGTTCATCTCTTGGCCGTCGTGCGGCGTAATCTGCTTGGGCTGCCAGAATAGGTCGAGCCATCCCCAGTTCCACTCGCCCCCTTCCAGAGTTCCGCCTGGAAAATCGTTGATCAGCCAGTAGAAGTACCCGGTAAACTCAGGAATCGTTCGCAACTTCTCGAGGAATGTCTTGACCCCGAGAGCGTACAGGCGTCCGGAATTCCGTTGGTAGCTCTGGTAATCCCCGGTCATGCCGTTCGATTCGACCCACGTCTTCGCAGTACTCAGCCACAGAGGCTCAAACAAGCCCGTAAACTTCGGGATCAGTGAGATATCCGGTAGCGTGGAGTAATACGCGCCGTATTCATGTTTGATGTTCGGGATGCCCTCGGCCAGTCCGCGGTAAGGAACCGCGACGTCCATCGGCGGCACGAGATACCCGCTGTTGGACGAAACCAGCATTTGCGGATAGCGTTGCTTGGCGAGGGAAACCAATTCGCTGACCGCATTCAGGAACACTTCCTTGCCTTTCGCATCCGGAATTCGCTGAAGGCCGAACTCGTTCCCGAGAGTGAAGAAGAACCAGGACGGATGATTGCGGTGCGTGTCGATAATTCGAACCAGTTCACTTCTTAGCAAGTCCTTATGCGGCAGAAGGAACTCCTGGTAGACGACCGGCAGTTCCGCCCCAACCAGCATGCCGACCTCATCGGCTGCTGCAAAGCACTCCTCGACCGGCGTCGTGGAATGGAACCGCACGGCATTGAATCCAAGCCCCTTCGCAATGCGCATCCGCTCGAGGTAGATGTCCTTCGAGTGCGGTGGAGCGCCCGTGAGTACTTCGGAACTGTCGTCGCCGTATCCGCGCAGGTACACAGGCTTGCCGTTCAGCAGTATGTGGGTCCCATTGGTCTTGATTTCACGAAATCCAAACGTCTGCGACACCTGATCGAAGATTTGAGCGCCCTTCTTAAGCGAAATACGGGCCTCGTACAAATTCGGAGCTTCCGTTGACCACAACCGGGCTCCTGGGACTGCGACTCGCACCTTCGCGCTCCCAGTCGTACCCGCCGGAACGTTGACGGATACAGTCTGCCGGGCGCATTCCTGCGCACCGCGAGGAGCGATGCTCACTTCGACTGCCGCATTCGTAAGATCCGCGTCGCCATCATTCTTAAATGACACTTCCACTTCCGCCAACGGATTCTGGATTTCAGTCGTGATCGCAACACGCTCCACCGAAGCGGGCTCGCGCGCCTCCAGTTCGACGCCGCGATAGATTCCACCCCACGGCGCGGCGAGGTTCAGCGCGCCCCTGAGGTCCGTGGTGTCCCGGGCGGACAACGTTCGCCGTACCGGCTGCAGCGGGTTCTTAACATTCACGACACGGAAGACCACAAGATTCGCGCCGCCCGGCTTGATGAGATCTGTGACATCGAAGCGGAAGGCTGTGCTAAAGCCGTCATGGCTCCCTGCGGGCAACCCATTCACGTATGCCGTGGTGTATGTGAACGCGCCTCCCACGACCAGGTCGATCTTCTTGCCGCGCCACTCACTCGGGACCGCGATACTGCGTCCATACCACGCCACGCCCTCGTAATGGTGACGAAGCACGCCGATGGGTTCGCCAAAACCCTGCGCCTGCCAGCAACCAGGCACGGTGATCTTCGACGTCAGTTTGTCCGGTGTCGCAAACCAGGAGTCCTTCTGCCCGGCATCTTGGCGGTCCAATTCGAATCCCCATTCGCCGTCGAGAGACAGATGCAGGCGTTGGGCTGCCGCCGTTGCTGCCGTCATCGAAACGCAGGCAAACGCGGTGAAAATCCTGAAGGCCCTTTGGATTCGGTGCATTGTCGTGTTTGTTGGTCGGTGAGCGTCCGCTGTCATGGAAAACAAGAGACCGAGCCTCCCAACAAATAGTACTTGCGGCAGGGTAACGTGTCAAGAACTTTTTTTGTTTACCGTATTAATGTCTTTGATAATACTCATTCATTTGTCTTCTTGGCATGAATATCTAAAAAAGTTGCTTTACAAGACATCAAGCCAGGAGTTAGAATCAAACCACCATGGCGGAACGCTTGAATCATTACCGAAGGCTGCTCTGGTGCGGTGAGCATCGTTTTTCTTTGCAGATCTCCCCAGACGAGCCGCCCATGCCAGGTCCTCAACAGGTTCTGTTGAGAGTTCGCGCCGTGGGCATCTGCGGTACCGACGTCCATATCATGAATGGCCGTTTCCCTTGGGTCCGCCCGCCGCGTGTCTTGGGACACGAGATTGCCGCCGACGTAATTGGCGTGGGCCCCGGTGTCAAGCGGGTTCAGGTCGGCCAGAGAGTCACTGTTGATTCGGTCGTCGGTTGCGGGGAGTGTTTCTTTTGCCGGCGCGGAAGTGCGCAGTTCTGTGTTTCCGGGTATGAACTCGGGCTCACGGCGGACGGCGGATGCCAGGATTACCTCCTCGCACCCGAGAGAAATGTGTACCCGATCGGGCCCTCAGTTTCGTACGAAGAGGCCGCGATTCTTGACATGGAAATCTGGGGCGCAATCCGCAAGGCAGGGATTCGCCACAGCGACCGCGTGCTGGTCATCGGACATGGACCGGCGGGATTGCTTGCTTGCCAGGTCGCGCACCTGATGGGCGCAGAAGAGGTAATCCTGTGTGGACGGTCGCCGGACCGGTTGACTGCGGCAAAACGCCTTGGTGTCGCCGATCGTTATGTATCCGTTGACGAAGAAGAATTAACCGCAGTCTGCACCCGGGAAACAGACGGCCGTGGCGTCGATCTTGCGATCGACTGCGCCGGAACAGAGCGCAGCACCACCGATGCGTTGCGCGTCGTGACCCCGGGCGGACGGGTGCTGCTGTATGGAGTCTACGAACAGCCACTGCGAGACACAGATCTCAATCGAGTGGTATTGAAAGATTTGACGGTGTACGGCGCGCTCAGTGATCGGGTGGGATGGGAAGAAGTCATCACTTCGGTCGAATCTGGCGCACTGGACTTAAAGTCTTTGATTACGCACAAGTTCCAGATTGAGGATGCCCCTGCCGCCTACGACCTGGCCGAGCGGAAGGCTGACGGGATAATCAAAACAGTACTGCTGCTCTGACTTCTTATGGAAAACTCAGTCGGCTGGAAACCCGGCCAATCTGCGGCGGCGCTTCACGGACAGGGCATTCTCCCGCAACGCAAACACCCGTTCCATGCCATCCTCGGCGACGAGCAGCGATGCCCCCATCGCCCAATGTACTTCTTGCAGGGTTGAGAGTTCGATGCGAAGTGAGGTCACAGAGGGTGGCAGCGCACGCTCCCGTACAATTCGATTGATCGTATCGAGCATCCTTTGGCCGAGGGCTGACACGACTCCGCCGCCAAGGATCACCAGTTCGGGGTTCAGCAGGTTGATCAGGCAAACCATGGCTTCGCCCAGCGACACCGCGGTTTCTTCGATCAGCCGCAGCGCGAAGCGGTCACCGGACTCCGCAGCTTGCGCGATCAGCTCGACAGAGACGGTCTGGGGATCACCGTTCGATAGATTCCAGAGTTCGCTTCGCAGCCCCTGCGAGATCGCCTCCTGCGCCTTACGCACCAGTGCCCATGCCGAAACTCGCGTCTCCACACAACCCCGGTTGCCGCAGTCGCACACAGGACCGTTGGGATCTGA
>JBDKSR010000120.1:0-23426 GCA_039680545.1 Bryobacteraceae bacterium
TTCCGGCAAAGTCACGGACGGCATTTACTCGCGATTCAACCGGATGTTGTCGCGCCCGGCGGTTCGCTGGCTGTCCCATACGAAGGTGACCCCGAATGCCGTCAGTCTGACTGGCCTGGCTGTCGCGGTGTTGGCCGGTTTTTGTTTTGCCCGCGGTGGATGGGCGTTCAACGTCGCCGGGGCGCTGCTGTTTTTCCTTTCCGGGATTGTCGACGAGATGGACGGTATGCTGGCCAGGCTGACGTTTCGGGAATCCGCGTTCGGTTGCTGGCTGGAAACGATGGTTGACTACGCGACGTATCTGCTCGTGTTCGCCGGCATGGCGGCGGGTGGCTACCGGCGGGAGGGAAGTGAATACCTGGTCCTCGGGGCGCTGCTCCTGTTTGGCAGCGTGCTGTCCTTCATTGTCATCAGCAGACAACGGATGCTGGCCGCGCCCGCGGGGCGGCCCAACGAGTATGCGCAGCGGTATCTGGCCGCGCTCGAACACGACGCGGCGAATCCGGTTTCCCGGGCCGTCCGGCAGCTTCACTTTCTGACCAAGAAGGGCGTACTGATCCACTACATCCTCCTGTTTGCAGTGTTGGGGCTGCTGCCGCTGTGCATTGTTCTTGCGACTTTCGGGGCGAATGCCGCGTGGATTGCGACGCTGTACTTCAACCGGCGATTGTTCTTTGCGAAAGGGTCGCGTAGCACGGCGCTCAGTTCGGAGCACGCCGTACCGACACAGGTAGAGAAATGAAAGCGGTCATCCTTGCGGCAGGGCGGGGCACGAGAATCGAGCCAGTCACTCGGGGCCTGCCGAAATGCCTGTTGGTCTTCGGCGGGCGGACCATCCTCGACTGGCAGATCGAGGGCCTACGGTCCGTCGGCATTTCTGACATCGCAATCGTCATCGGACACAACGGACGCTGGATCGTCGAGCACGTCAAATCGTTCCACAGGGAACAGTCAGACGGCATCCATTTCATCGTCAACCCCGAGTTTGAAATAACCAACAATATTTACTCGCTCTGGCTGGCAAAGGACTGGGTGCGCGGCAGTGGTTTCATCTGTCTCAATGCGGACGTCTTATGCCACCCGTCGATACTCCTGCCTGCCGTCTTGACGCCCGGACCGGTGTCGATGATCGTCGACCCGGAGTGGAGGGACGAAACGATGAAAGTCGTCATCCGGAACGGCTACGTCACCCGCATGGGCAAGGCAATATCCCGGGAAGATTACAGCGCCACGTACATCGGGATCACGGCGTTCTCACGAACCATTGTTCCGGCGCTGTTCAGGGAGATTCAGGGCTTCATCGAAGCAGGTAATGTGAATGAATTCTTCAATATAGCCGTGCAGCGACTGATTGAAAAAGGGGTTCGGGTGGGCGTCAGCGCGACTGGAAATCTGCCGTGGGCTGAGATTGACGATCCGGGCGATCTGCGGTTCGCGAGGGAAGAGATCTTCCCCCGGATGGCGAAGCATCTGAAGCGAGCAGCACAGGCCGTTTCTTTACAAAAGTTTACAGTTGGTGGGGGTCAGGGCATTTCCGCAGCCGCGAGGCAGGTGCCCGACCCGCGACGTCACGTGACGAATAATTGTCAAGTGACGACGGCAAATGCCGATGAAGCGTCGGCGAAACCGGTTGGCCTTTGTCTTTGCTCCCGGTAACACGCTGAAAGAAAAGAATTCTTCATTCCCCAACAAAACTGGAACCTTGATTGCTGTATTGTTCGTCATTAAGGAACGAGCCTTGGGAAAGCATCTGGCACATCGACAACCCACCTTGAGGTGTGGTAATTCTGAGACAACGCGCCCGCGTTGAGCGTCGAAGTAGTCCCGTCGAATTTCCACTAAGGCATAAAGGAGTCGTTTGACATCATGTCGTTCGGCAAATGGTCTGAGTATTTCGTCATCACGTTGTCCATCGTTGTGAGCCTGTTTGCATCGGGTTGCACGAAGAAGGCAGCCGCCCCCCCTCAAATGGGGCCATCTGAAGTTGCGGTTGTTACCATCGCTCCGGAACGGACGGTGCTCACCACCGAACTGCCAGGGCGGACGTCCGCGTATCTGGTTGCGGAAATCCGTCCCCAGGTGAGCGGCGTCATCCAAAAGCGGCTGTTCCAGGAGGGCTCCAACGTAAAGGCCGGCGACGTCCTGTACCAAATCGACCCCGCGCCTTACCAGGCCGCCTACAACCAGGCCAAGGCGAGTCTGATCACGGCGGAGGCAGAGTTGGTCACTGCTGAAGCGAACCTTCCGGCGATCCGGTCCCGCGCGGCGCGCCTCAAAGAGCTTGTGGCTGTCCATGCTGTTTCGGACCAGGATTACGACGACGCCAGCGCCGCGCTGCGTCAGGCCGAGGCTCTTCTTGCAGCGAAGAAGGCATCGGTGGAGATCAGCCGGGCGGCCGTGGAAAGTGCCCGCATCAATTTGTCCTACACGCCCATCAAGGCTCCCATCAGCGGGCGGATCGGAATCTCCAACGTCACGGTCGGCGGAATGGCGGCTGCATACCAGGGCGTACCACTAGCGGTTATCCAGCAGTTGGACCCCATTTATGTGGATGTGGTTCAGGCCAACGCGGAACTGCTGCAGTTGCGGCAACGCCTTGAGAGCGGGCGTCTCAGCCGGGGCAGATCGGTTCAGAAGAAAGTCAATCTGATCTTGGAAAACAAGAGCCGTTATCCTCTCGCGGGCAGCTTGCAGTTCCAGGATGTCACCGTGGACCCGACCACCGGGTCGGTCACGTTGCGTATGGTCTTCCCCAACCCAAGGCAAATTCTTCTCCCTGGCATGTACGTGCGGGCCGTGGTGGAAGAAGGAGTCAGCGAACAGGCCATTCTCGTTCCCCAGCAGGGTGTTACTCGCGACATAAAAGGGAACCCCATTGCGTGGGTTGTGAACAAGGACGAAAAGGTCGAGCAGCGGATGCTCGAACTGGACCGCGCCATGGGAGATAAGTGGCTCGTTACCAGCGGACTGGTTGCCGGTGACCGGGTGATCGTGGAAGGGAGCCAGAAGGTGCGACCCGGGTTTCCGGTCCGGGCCGTTCCTTACCAAACTCAGGCCGGAGCGAGCCCAGCAGGGGGCCAGAGCCAGGCTGAGGGGGGACGTTAATGCTGTCCAGATTCTTTCTTGACCGCCCAGTTTTCGCCTGGGTTATTGCCATTGCCATGATGCTGGGTGGCGTCCTGGCAATCTACAACCTGCCGATCTCCCAGTACCCCTCGATTGCGCCGCCGTCTATCGCGATTACAGCGAGATATCCGGGCGCCTCGGCAAAGACCGTGGAAGACAGCGTGACCCAGATCATCGAGCAGAAGATGACCGGGCTAGACCGCATGCTGTATATGAGTGCTACCAGCGATTCCGCCGGCAGCTCGCGAATTGAGCTTACCTTCTCCCCAGGGGTCGACCCGGACCTCGCCTGGGCCAAGGTGCAAAACAAGCTTCAGCTTGCCATGCCCATGCTGCCGTCGGTTGTGCAGAAGCAGGGCATTACCGTTGCCAAGTCTACCCGTAACTATTTGCTGATCGTCGGTCTTACCACGAAACCCGGGACCACGAGCTTGAACCAGGACGATTTGACCGACTACGCCGCGTCGCAGGTGCAGCCGACCCTTGGCCGTGTGCCGGGCGTCGGCGAGGTGGAAGCATTCGGCTCTCAGTACTCCATGCGAGTTTGGGTTGATCCCGACAAGCTCACTCAGTACAACATGACGATGTCCGACATTGTCGCTGGCGTCCAGGCGTACAACGTGGAGGTCTCTGCCGGCCAGTTTGGCGGGGCTCCGGCTGTCAAAGGCCAGCGGCTCAATGCATCGATCGTCGTCCAGTCGCTTCTGAAGACTCCCGAGGAATTCGGTACCATCCCCCTGCGCACCAACCCGGATGGGTCGATTGTCCGCGTTCGGGACGTTGCGCGTACCGAACTGGCGGCTGAGTCCGCTGGTGTGGTTTCGGCATACAACGGCAGGCCGATAGCCGGTCTCGCCGTCCGACAGGAGCCCGGCGCCAACGCGCTGGACACGGCTACAGGCGTGAAGGCAAAGATGGAGGAACTTTCCAGGTACTTTCCTTCCGGCATGACGGTTGTCTATCCTTACGACACCACTCCCTTCGTAAGAGTCGCCATCGGGGAAGTGGTGCGAACGCTCATTGAGGCCATCATCCTGGTGTTCCTCATCATGTACTTGTTCCTTGGCAACATGCGCGCCACGCTGGTGCCAACAATCGCCGTGCCGGTGGTCATTCTGGGAACGTTCGGCATCCTGGGATTGGTAGGGTATTCGATCAACATGCTGACCATGTTCGCCATGGTGCTGGCCATTGGCCTCCTGGTGGACGATGCCATCGTCGTGGTGGAGAACGTGGAGCGCGTGATGAGCGACGAAGGGCTTCCACCCTGGGAGGCTACCCGAAAGTCCATGGATGAGATTACCGGCGCGCTCGTGGGCATCGGATTTGTCCTCTCGGCCGTGTTCGCTCCCATGATGTTCTTCCCCGGTTCCACCGGAATCATCTACCGGCAGTTCTCTGTCACGGTGATCGCATCGATGCTTCTGTCGGTCCTCGTCGCCTTGATTCTGACGCCGGTACTCTGCGCCTCTTTGCTTAGACCAGTGGCCAAAGGACACGAGGCCGCGGAGAGCGGATTCCGCCTCCTCCGGCCGTTCTTCTTGGGATTCGACCGCTTGTTTTACTACCTGAGGGGAAAATACGTGTCCACGGTCGGGCGCATCCTCAGAACCAAGGTCGTTGCTCTCGCCGTTTTTGTGCTGATTGTCGTGGGAATGGTGCTCCTTTTCAAGCGAATGCCTACGGCCTACCTTCCCGACGAGGACCAGGGAATTTTGATGACCATGGTGCAGTTGCCCCCGGGTGCGACCTTAGAGCAGACCAACAAGGTGATGGAAAAGGTCCAGCGTCACTTTCTCGTGGACCAAAAGGAAGCGGTGGAATCCGTTATGTACATCTCCGGATACGGTTTCGCCGGCCAAGGACAGAACCAAGGGTTCGCCTTCATCAAGCTGAGGGACTGGGATCAGCGTAACAGGCCGGATCTGAGGGTAAAGCCGATTGCCACCAAGGCGAACGGAGTGCTCTTGGGCATGCGCGAAGCGATCGCCTTTGCCTTTCCGCCGCCGGCTATTACGGAACTCGGAACGGCCACGGGTTTTGACCTCATGCTGCAGGACCGGGGCGGACTGGGTCACGAGAAGCTGGTGGAAGCGGAAAATCAGCTCCTTTCCATGGCGGCCAAGGACCCGCGGTTGGTCCGGGTTCGCCAGAACGGTTTGGCGGATGTGCCCGAGTACCGGAGTGATGTGGATTGGGAAAAGGCCGGGACCTGGGGAGTTCCGATCACTTCAATCCACAGTACGATTTCGGCCGCCTTCGGGAGCAGCTACGTCAACGACTTTATCCAAGGTGGACGAGTCAAGCGCGTGTACGTTCAGGCCGATGCCCCGTACCGGATGCTTCCTGGCGACTTGGAGCGGCTTTATGTCCGGAACAACGCCGGCGGCATGGTGCCTGTGAGCGCTCTGGCCTCGGGGCGGTGGGTGTATAGTTCCCCCCGTCTTGAAAGGTACAACGCCTTCCCGGCGCTCAACTTCCAAGGGGAGGCTGCTCCGGGCAGGAGTTCCGGAGAGGCGATGCAGACTATGGAGGAAATCATCTCGAAATTGCCCCATGGCATCGGGTACGAGTGGACTGGAGTCTCCTATCAGGAGCGCATGGCCTCGACGCAGACCGGGCTTCTCTACTCCTTCTCCATCCTGGTTATCTTCCTCGTGCTGGCGGCGCTGTACGAGAGCTGGTCGGTCCCGATCTCCATTCTTCTGGCCCTGCCGCTCGGAGTCATCGGCGGCGTGTTGGCTTCCTCAACCCGGGGCTTGCCCAATGACGTGTACTTCCAGATCGGTTTGTTGACCGTGCTGGGATTGACCACAAAGAACGCGATTTTGATCGTTCAGTTCGCGAAGATTCGGTTGGAGCAGGGGAGCAGTCTGATTGAGGCAACGCTGGAGGCGGCGAAGCTCCGGCTGCGCCCGATCGTGATGACCTCCCTCGCGTTCGGTTTCGGTGTTTTGCCTCTGGCGCTCGCCAAAGGGGCCGGTGCGGGAGCCCAACAGGCGATCGGCACCAGTGTTCTGGGCGGGATGATCACTGCCACCTTCCTGGCGATTTTCTTCATCCCCCTGTTTTACGTGCTGGTCGTGCGATTATTCACGAAGAAGAAGGGCCCTGGTCCTGAACAGCCTGGCTCCGATACGCTCAGCCCGGCGGAGGGACGATAATCATGTACCGTAGATTCCTGCTGTTGGGATTAACCGTCGTTCTTTGCGGGTGCTTGCGCCCGGAGAAGTATCAGAAACCGGTACCGCCCGTTCCGAGCGCCTGGCCGGATAGCACCACCAGTCAAGCCGCCGGTGCGCAAGCGCCTGCCGCCGTCAACGTGAAGTGGCAGGAGTTCTTCGCCGACGAGAAGCTGCGGAAAGTCATCGAGCAGGCCCTGGCCAATAACCGGGACCTGCGGATGGCGGCGCTCAATGTCGAGAAAGTTCAGGCCCTGTACAGAATTCAGCGGGCTCAGCAGTACCCAACTATCAACGCGGTCGCCAGCGTGGACTCCTATCACGTGCCGGCCGACATGACGAATGACAACAAGGGATACACTTACGAGGTCAATACATTAGGCGTGCAAGTTACCTCGTGGGAACTGGACCTGTTCGGACGTGTTCGCAGCTTGAAGAGCGCAGCGCTCGAACAGTATCTTGCGTCGGAGCAGGCCCGTACCGCTACGCAGATTTCGCTGGTCGGCGCCGTAGCGTCGAGCTACCTCACGTTGGCTGCCGATCGGGATAACTTGCGCCTGGCCGAGGAGACGCTCAAGGCCCAACAGGCGTCGTATGACCTGATACTACGCACGCGCAATGCAGGCATGGCTTCCGACCTGGATGTCCGCCAGTCGCAGAGCCAGGTGGAGGCGGCGCGCGTGGATATCGCCCGATACACGGGCTTGGTGGCGCAGGACGAGAATGCGCTGAACCTCCTGGTTGGCTCGCCCGTCGCGGCCGATCTGTTACCCAGCGAGTTGGGCTCTGACAGTTCGTTGAAAGACATCTCCGCCGGACTGCCGTCCGAGGTCTTGCTGAACCGCCCGGACATCCTCACTGCGGAGCACCAACTGAAGGCGGCGTATGCCAACATCGGAGCGGCGCGCGCGGCGTTTTTCCCGCGGATTGCCTTGACCGGTGGCGGCGGTCTTCTGAGCAGCGCCTTGTCGGAATTGTTTTCACCCAGGGCCAGAACTTGGATGTTTTCCCCACAAGCCGTGTTGCCCATCTTCGATTCCGGAGCGCGGAAAGCTAATCTCAAGATTGCCCAGGTGGATCGGGACTTGGCGGTAGCTGAGTACGAGAAGGCGATCCAGACGGCCTTCCGGGAAGTCAGCGACTCTCTCGTGCTGCGGGGCAAACTGTTGGAACAGGAAAATGCCCAGGCGGCGCTGGTGAAATCGCTGGACGATACGTACCGGCTCTCGGACACTCGCTACAAAGCCGGAATCGACAGCTACCTGAGTGTCCTCGTTGCCCAGCGTGCGCTATATGGCGCTCAGCAAGTGCTGATTAGCGTCCGCCAGTATCGCCTGAGCAACCTAGTCAATCTGTATAAGGTGCTGGGTGGTGGAGCTTAACGGGAGAGCTCGCGGCGCTCTGCTTTCCCGCCGCTGCCGTCCAAGCAGCGGCGTATGTGGCGGAGACTTCCTCCGATGAATCTTTCGCGTCAGCGGCAGATGGCCGGGTTTGCTAACGGGCATGCTGCCGTTGACGCCGTACCTGATGAAGAGAGTGATGACGCGAGCCGGATGTGACTGTGATTGTAACCACATGAATCGGCGAGGCTGTTTTCAGAGGGCGCAAATGCGCTGATTGATATGATCGGAGCAGTGCAATCATCGGGGCCTGAGATCTATAAAGCTCTGGTTGAGCTTACGCAGTCTATCGCTGGGCATGGTGATCTGGAAAGCCTGTGCGCTGGGCTGGTACGTTCCCTGCGCCAAGTAGTCTCGTTCGATTTTCTGGGGCTTGTTCTCCCCGATTCAGCCACGGGCCTGCTCCATCTGCATACACTGACAGAGCTCGAAATTCCCGGAAGCCGCCAGATAGGGCTGCCCACCGATGACAGCAACATGCTGGGCTGGGTGTGGAAGCGCCAGGAACCGCTGATCATCTCTCCGATAGAAGAGGAGCAGCGGTGGACCGAAATGGTTGCGTTCCTGCTCGAAAGGAACATCCATTCGATTGTGATGGTGCCTCTCACCAACGGGGAGCATCGAGTAGGTCTCCTCGGCTTCGGCTCGTTTTCTGTGATCGAATTAAGTGGCGAAGAACTCGCCTTTCTGCAACGCGTCGCGTCGGAGTTCGCGGTCACCGTGGAGTCCTATCTCACAAGACAGGAACTCGTCCGGGAGCGCGACCGTCTGGAGGTGCTGTTCGATATCACGAACGCCCTGGTTTCCAGACTCTCCTGGGATGAACTGCTCACGGAAATCTCAGAGCAGTTGCTGCGTGTCGTCGATCATGACATTGCCGCGCTTACGGTGCTGGATGGGGAGACGGGCGAGGTCCGGCTCCTTGGCTTGCGGCCTCCCAGGGACCTCAACGTGGAGCCCGAAACTAAGTCAGGCCGCCCGGAGGGAATGCCTTTGGCGGAGGTGCTCCGCACCGGCGAACCTGTCGTGTTGAATGAAATCGATTTTGAGCGCTTTCCTTCGCCGCTCTATCGACGGGGTGTTGAGGAGGGTTTCCGCGCACACTGTTCCGTCCCCTTGCTGACTCGCAAAGGAGTCTGCGGCACTCTCGAATTGGGGCGGCGGAGCGGGATAGCGTTTACAGATCCCGAAGTGCGGCTTTTGGTGCAGGCCGGGCGTCAGGTCGCTATTGCGCTCGAAAATTCTTTGGCATACAGCGAGCTTGCCGAAATCAAGGAGAAGTTAGCTACAGAGAAGTTGTACCTCGAAGGAGAACTCAGTTCCGATCAGAACTTCGGGAATATGTTGGGTGAAAGCCCTGCGTTTCAGTCCGTGCTGAGGAGTATCCAGGTCGTCGGGCCGACTGACGCCACAGTGCTTATTACCGGAGAGACAGGAACAGGAAAGGAACTGGTCGCGAGGGCCGTCCACGACCTGAGCACACGAAGCCGGCAATCCTTCATCAAACTGAATTGTGCCGCGATCCCGGCGACTCTGCTCGAAAGTGAACTGTTCGGCCACGAAAAGGGAGCCTTCACTGGGGCACTTGCGCAAAAGATGGGGCGCTTTGAGGTTGCCAACCACGGCACTCTCTTTCTCGACGAGATCGGGGACATCCCGCTTGAATTACAGCCGAAACTGCTGCGCGCCATCCAGGAGCAAGAGTTCGAACGGCTGGGTGGAAACCGGACCATTCGCACGGATATTCGATTCATCGCGGCTACGAACCGCGATCTGAAGCAGATGGTCGACGACGGTAAGTTCCGCAGCGACCTCTTCTACCGTTTACACGTCTTTCCGCTATTGGTCCCTCCGTTGCGCGACCGGCGCGAAGACATTCCCCTGCTTGTGCAGTACTTCACTCAGAAGTATGCGCAACGCTTGAGGCGCAATATTACTGCGATTCCGTCAGCGGCGATGGCCGCACTGACCGCTTACGACTGGCCGGGTAACGTCCGTGAGTTACAGAATGTGATCGAGCGTTCCGTCATCGTGACTGCCGGGAGCGAGTTGCGGGTTGTGTTGCCGGAGGTTCTGCGATCCGGGGTGGCTGTATCTCCGGGACGATTGCAGGTTTCCGTGTCAGGCGAGCGGGACCGGATTTTGAGGGCGCTCAAGGAGTCGAACGGACGCATCTCCGGATCGGACGGAGCGGCCGCGCGCCTCGGACTCAAACGCACAACCCTTCAGTCCCGCATGAAGAAGCTGAATATCGGCCGAGAATTCCACTAAAGCTGGGTTGCGTGCGGCCAAGAGGGGGCTGCGAAATCTATCTGCTGCCGACGATGGTCGCCCGCTTTGCATTGGTCGCTATTCTCGAATCCTGTTAGTATTTCTCCAGATGCTGAGGATCGTTTTGTGGGTGTCACTCTCTCTCCTGTTCACGAGCGGAACCGGCACAGTTGCGGCAGAGACGCTCGAAGATGCGCTTCGGGCGGCGGAAGTCCCGACCCAGCAGTTTCCAGCATCTGCCTTAGTCGGAAAGATCACGAGCTTCGCAGTTTCCAGCGACGGCCCGTCCCTGCTTGCCTATTACGAAGATGACGGGTCGGGGTTCCTTAGACCCCCACTGCACGTTGTCCGGTATGAACGGGCGACCGGAAGCCTGCGGCGCACTGATCTGCGAGATGTAAGTGCGCTCTTTCAAGGCACGATCCAGATGAGTTGCCTTGGAAGTGCCACTGGCATAGTCGAATACGGCAACAGAATCTACATCGACACGCACTATAACCCGTCGACAGGGTGCGTCATCGTCCTGTCGCCGAGGCTGGAGCTCAAAGCTGCACTGCCGGGTTGGCTGCTGGGGCACATTGGGGCAGACTACGCATTACTGCAGCGCAGTGAGGTGCACTTCATGTCAGTGCATCCAACCCACATTGCGGTTTTTGATGTGAAGCGGAACGAATCGACGGAGGTATATCCGTATGCGGACGACCCCCAGCGGCGCCAATTCTCACGGTTGCTTGAGCAACTCATTTCCGAAAAATGGTGCAGGGAAAACAACGCCCAGTGCGATCCCGAAAACTTCAATGCTCATCTGCGAGGGGGCGTGATCGTCAACGAGGCTGCCAGGCTTTTCGCGTTCCAGGCCGAATTCGACCCGGGAGGTTTTGGCCCTGCGGCGGAGAAACAGGTTCCCACACGGGCCGTCACCTACTTTTTTCGGGAACGAGGGGGCAAGTGGGAGCACCGGGAGTTCGATGCGCAGCAACTTCAGCACCTGCTCAGGGGTATCAGTCTAGGCGAATTGATCGCCGATAAGCCCGATCTCGCTTTTCAGTCACCCAACGGCAGATAGATCTGAGTACGCCCCCCGCTTCGGCCGCGTTCACCTTCCAGTGACGATCGTTGTTCGTGAGGAGCCCGCATCCGAAGGATTACCCTACCAGATGCGACATACTGCTTGAGGATCATTGACCGGCGTGTTCTGCTTCAGGCCGGGGACGTAGAGTTCGAACAGCACGAAACGGAGTCCAACCTAGTCGAAGGACTTCACACACGGAAGACCGTTTTAGGCGGAATCCTCAGGGAGTGGCGTGCTCTTGTGACGTATTTGTTGGGGGCGCGAGATAGACGAGCGTTCGTCTGGTGGTGGGCATGGCCGCAACAATGCCTGCTGCCATTCCTCCAGTGAGCCCTCCCAATGCCAGGCAATACCCCGCCTTGCCTTCTGTGCTCGATTTACTCGCGTCGGCGAATAAGCCAACCGACTTAATGCCGAGCGGGCAGCCTAAGGAAAACCCAACAGCGGCCGCGATGCCCGCCCTCTTGAGGCGTGAACCCTTGCGCAGAACCCATATCAGGCTGACGTCGGATTTGGCCACCTGAATGGACTCGTGTTTGCGCGTGAGAGTGAGCCCTTCGGAAGATGCCTGGTCGAGGGTGCCGGTAACTGTCTTGTTCCCCTGCAGGAAAATCTTGATCATCGCGCCTGCCGGCAAGGCTTGCACCGTTTCCCAGGTATCAGACTGGCACGGAGCGGGTAGTCCGGCCAACGACATCAATAGAATGACGGCCCCAGACCGGAGCATTGAGAACCTCCAGTTCCCTCTACAATGAATGGTTAACGGAACTTAACGAACGGATTTAACAGCATAACAGAAACGCCGTGTGGATCTACCGGATAGACTGCCGCTCAGTCAGTCGCAGCGGCGGGCTTCCTGAGGCTGAGGATCGCGCCGATTACCTCGATGATCCACCCGACGGGGTAGGGAAGGAATACCAGCAGCCACCATCTGGAGTGTCCGCTGTTGCCTCCCACGCCGCCGAACGCGCTCATCACGAACATCGTGGCAATGCCGAACGCGGTCAAGCCGAATGCCCAGTAAAGAAGCTTGCGGCGGGGGACCTTGCCGACAAGCGCACCGAGCGCCACGAGGGCGCTTCCGGGAAGGATGATAACCGAACCTTCGAGTGGGTCAATCGCACCAATGAACATCGCGATCAGGCCAACGAGAATCAGGAACCAGGACCAGCGCTTACGGGTTTTTGAAC
This sequence comes from Bryobacteraceae bacterium, assembly GCA_039680545.1. Lineage (GTDB taxonomy): Bacteria > Acidobacteriota > Terriglobia > Bryobacterales > Bryobacteraceae > JAEHDI01. The sequence goes on from JBDKSR010000120.1 coordinate 12,242, forward strand.
GATCCATATCGATCCGGCCTCAACTTTCGGTCGAAAACGAGTCTACATCACGATACGCGTAGTCTCGATGCGGGAGTTCGATGTATACACATTATTTCTGATTGTCTATGTGAGTCTTGCAAATTACACATGTGTCTGTATACTGTCTGTATGCATAGGCTGCCTTGCATCCTACTTCTTTCATTTCTGACGCTCTGTGTTCCGGCTGGTTTTGGTGCAGAACGTCCTCTCACGGCGGAGCAGTTCGCCGCCAAGGCGCTGCCCACGTTGCCGATCGAGCAACCGCACGACTTTCGAAAGGTGATCGAGGATTGGACCGAACCCTTGCGGCGTAACCCTGCCTCGAAGCCATCCAATTCCGAAATGTTTATTCCGTCCGAGGGGTGGAAAGTGCTCATTTCCGGTCAGGCGGGCCCTATCCTGCGCCAAGCTGCGGAAGACTTCCGCGACTATCTGTGGCGAGCGATGCAGGTGCGGGTGACGCTGGAAACCAAGCCGTCGCTCAAGGATTGGGAAACGATGTCCGGTGTCATCGTTGCCGCGACGCGCGGAGAGATGACGGGGTGCGGGGCGGGACTCAGTGGCCGCAAGGATTACCAAATCATCGCGACTTCGGGCCGCGTCGCGGTGTGCGGCTTCGATGAGCGCGGGGCGATGTATGGCCTGTACAACATCGAGGCCCGCATGAACTTGCGGGAGGCCCCGTTCCTTCCGATGAACCTCAATACGAAGCGGCGGAGCCTCTATGGCGCACGCATGACGCTGTCCGGTCTCGGTTGGATGGAGTGGCCCGATCGTTACCTTTCGATCCTGGCGCACTACGGGTTCGATTCGATCTATGCTTCGGTGTACGCGAATCCCAACGGGGCCATTGCGGGACCGCCCTACGACAGAATGATGAAGCGGCAGGACCCCACCCGCATGCACGACCTGATCCGCCGGGCCGCGCGTTACGGCCTCGATGTTTACTGCCCGATCATGCACCACCTTGACGGGACTCCAGAGAATGAAGCGGCGCTTCGGAAACTGGTTCGCGAGGTTGTGACGGAGTTTCCGGAGATACGAGGATACGTGCTGTTGATCGAGGGCTTCGATTACGAGAGGTGGCCGGGGTGGAATCGCACCGATATGCGCAACTGGATCGATCACTGGACGCGCGGCGTCAACATCGCCGCCGAGGAAATGCACAAGATCAACCCGGCGATCGAGGTGTTGCCCTGGGATTACAACATCGATTTCCGGGCCAGCGCGGTGGATCTGAAGCGGTACGTGATCAGCCGCTACGCCTCGGACGTATCTCCGCTGGTCACGTGGGAGAACGGCAAGGACTTTGTGCGCGACGGCGAGCACGGGCATCTGAAAGATTACTCGATCAACGAGATAGGTCCTGCCGAAGTATCCGCGGGGCAGATCGAGGCGGCACAAAAGCGCGGCATGAAGGTTTACGCCAAGGCCGACACCTTCGCGAGCTGGCAATACGGTACGTTCCCCTACCTCCCGTTTCCGCAGCAATGGTACGCGCGCTACCAGGCCCTCGAAAAGCACGGGATTTACGGAACCATGGAGAGCTGGAGTTACGGCTTCAAGCCGAACTTCGTGGCCGAACTCCGTGCCTGGTACAGCTGGACGGACGCACCGTCGCTTGAAGAGTTGATGCAGTCGATTGCCCGGCGCGAGTTCGGTCCCGGTTCCGAGAAGTTCGCCGTTACGGCGTGGGATCACTTCAGCAAGGCCATCCGCCTCGTGCCGGATACCGGTCCGAATATGGGGACGAACAACTCGGTGGGTTCGCCCTTTTTCTTCGAGCGGCCGAAGTTGCGCGCCATGACCGCGGACCACTCGTGGTCGGTGCCGGGGATCGAGGCGGGCGGAGTCCGTGTCAGTCCATACTGGCCGTATGCGCCCGACCGGGTCATCCTGGTGCCGGATTTCACGAATCGCACGAACGCCGCGGCGCGCTACGCGAGTCCCTTCAGCCTGCCGGTCTTCAGCAAGTACCTCCTGCTAGCTGCCGATGAAATGGAGAAAGGGCTTACCGCTTACCGCCAAGCCGCGCTGAACGCGCCGGCCGGCAAGCAGAAAAGCGCCTTCCGCGAGGTATTGCTCGCCGAGCAACTGCAGCGTATGATGCGGAGCGATCAGGCGGTTCTGGAGTTCGAAGACCTGCGGCTGAAACTGGCGAAGGCCGCCGCAGCGGGTGAGCGAGGGAAGATCGTGGACCGCATGGCCGCGATTCTCAGGGAGGAACTGGCTCGCACGCAGGCCGCGCGGAGCACGCAGATGCGAGACTCGCGGCTGGGCTACGAATGGGAGCAGGATTACTTCTACACTCCCGACGCACTGGCAGCGAAGATCGAGCAGATACGCGGGGTGTTGGCCGTAGAGATTCCTGCATACAGGAAGAAACACGGCCTACAGTAGTTGAGGCGAGACCGGTAGATGCAAGCACTCGCGCTCCGGGCTGGGAGCGCGGGTGCCTCCGCGACAAGCACCCTCGATAGGCCTTCTCCCAGACCCGAACAATCTTGCACTCAGAAGGGGAGAAGCCTCATCTAAACAGGCAGGTGAACAAGGTGCGCACGGGAAGAGTGCCGATTCCGTGGACTTTTGTCTTGGCCCTGTCAGTTCTTGGAGGTAGCATGATGGACGCCGCCGTGGGAACGTTCCCGGACCCGGTTGTTGATGCGAAACCAGCGAGAGGTAAGCAGACAGCCGTGTTGGCAGGGGGCTGCTTCTGGTGTGTCGAAGCAGTGTTTGAACTGGTGGATGGCGTCGAAGACGTGATTTCCGGCTATGCGGGCGGCACGAAGGCGGATGCCAAGTACGACATTGTTTCCACAGGGCGCACGGGGCACGCGGAATCCGTTCTGATCACTTACGACCCGGCGAAGATCACATACGGGCAGCTTCTCAAGATCTTTTTCAGTGTTGCGCACGACCCGACCACGCTGAACCGGCAGGGTCCCGACACCGGGCCGCAGTACCGGAGCGTCATCTTATATGTCAACGAGGAGCAGAAACGCGTCGCCGAAGCTTACATCCAGCAGATCAACGACGTGCACATTCTGCGAGGGACGATCGTGACCCAAGTCGTTCCGCTCGACAAGTTCTACACGGCGGAAACGTATCACCAGAACTATGCCGAGCAGCACCGCTTCAACCCATACATTGTGACGGTGGCCGACCCCAAAGTCGAGAAGCTCAAGAAGATGTACCCGGGCTGCGTCCGCAAGAGAGGGCGGCAGTGAGCGGGGACACCGGCCTCGTCGCACGGCGGGTCGTTGTCAAATCCTCTCAGGCCGGGCTGGCGACAAGTATGTGAAGCCCCACCGCGGGGATTTCTAATGTCTCTCCACGAGCGACCACACGCGCCGGGGCAAAGGGGGCGTAGAGAGTGACATTGTTCACTGAGCGCAGGTCGAATTTCCACGAATACTTGCGCGGGCTTACGAGCGCACCATTGTCGCTATCCTCGACGCCACCTTCCTCACGTCAGCGTCGGTGTCCAGATCATGTTCCCAAACCCGAACTACCTTCCACCCGGCTTGCTCCAGTGCTTGAGTTTTCGCGGAGTCGCGGCGCACGTTATCTTCGATCTTCTCAGCCCACCACTCTGCATTTTTCATCGGAACCGTAAAGTGTGTCTCGCAGCCGTGCCAGAAGCAGCCATCGACAAATACGCATACGTGCCGCTTCGGAAAAACCACATCGGCAGTGCATCGAATCGAAGGTACGGGTCTGTAATCGACGCGAAAGCGCAGCCCCACCCGATGGAGGGCGCTCCGCAATCGACGTTCCGGCCCGGTGGTGCCGAGATTAGCCAGCATCACCCGACGTACAGCTTCGTTTGCAGACCGTGGTGCTCGTGACCTGATTGAACGCCCCGACATTGCTAACCCGGAAGTTCTTCGTCTACATCTTCGGGCAGCGTATCGGCCTCAGGCGGAATTGCATCGCCGTTGCCCTCCCGTTGAACGCTTAGAAGCTCCCCATCTATGGAAACCCGGAACTCACCGCCCACCACTTGGAGAAGCATGTCGGGGAGTTCGGTTGGAGCTTCCTTCAGGAGAGCGTCAATTGGCGTGTGAACGTAGCGTTCAAGGAACGTAGACATGGTGTTGCCTGCGGCTGCGTGCAAGTGTTCCCACGCTTTAGGGCCGACATGAGCTTCACCACCTGCCGCTTGGAAGGCGTTTGCCAATTCGGTCAACTTCGGATTTCGCGTCGGGTCGAGGACAATCAATACGGGTGTGTAGCCAGATTCCTTGCAGTCGCCGGGGAAGTCAATTTCCTCACCCCACCTACCTTGACCGGACGCGGCAATCGTTACCCGAAGTTTGAACTCATACGCGAGCCTGTCGTGTTCGCGAATACAATCCACCTGTCGGCCCTTGCCGTCCTTGCGACGTTTGATGGGGCTTCTCGTCGGCCCGAATGGAACTCCACCAATGGAGTGAGCCAATATCGGCTCGAACACGTAGCCCGTCTCTTGTGCAGCGCGATTGTCGATATCGAACATCCACTTTCGCCAGAATAGGAAACCTGCAAGCGCACGAGGACTGAGGCTACCGAATTGAAGCAATCCGCGCGGCCCCACTTGGTCAATCACCGGGACCGACTGGACTTTCAATATGCGCTCGTATTTCAGCCGAGCCTTGTGCAAAGTTGCGAGGCAGAAGAAGTAGCTATCCGCATCGCGGCAAACGCGAACCAGCCTTTCGTATAGAGGGCGAAACGCAACACCGTCAATACGCAGGTTCGTTAGCGGCTCCTTCCCGAAAAATGGAGGGATGCTCTTTGGCAATTCTGGAAAATGGGCAGTCAGGCCGAGATCAGCCGCCGTGACCGCAACCAAGTAAAGCGCGGCTCCGTGGTCGAGTGGAACAGCTAGCTCCGACCCCCCTCCGGTGAGGGCTTTCGTCAGTATGTTTTCCTGCATCTTCGATAGGGGCATGCTGTCACTCCAAAGCTCGCCCTGCGTTTCCGCAGGTGCGAAGAAGGTTGAATTTACGAGGTCCGTCACTTTCCTGAGTGCTGGACTGAAGCCCGAAGAAAGCGTCGGGACAAACGACAACAGTGCGCCGCTGTCTGTCGTTCTAGTTGCCACGTTCAGGTCGTGCGCTATCGACTTTGCTATCTGTACCGCTAGTTTGGGTGGAACGGCGTTCCCGATCAACTGAATCTGCTCCGCGACGTTCCCGGTGAAGACAAATTCGTCAGGGAACGTTTGCAGCCGAGCGCATTCGCGAATTGTCAGAGGACGGTTTTCAAACGGGTGCAAGAACTCGGTGTTTGCGGCACTCGTGATTGCCTTTGACGGTTCTTCACCGACAAGCCTCTTCACACCTGAAGGTGGACCGCCACGATTTTCGCTAGGCGTTCCGTCCATCACACGCCGTAGTGCCCGTCTGCGGAAGCTAGGGTGCTGCAATTCTTCAGGCAAGTCGCGCATGCTCTGTCCCTGCGACAACGCCATTGCCCGTTCCAGATCCTTACCGTCGAGCGGCTTATACCAGTGGCCCTGCGGAACACCGGGGGTAGAGGTTGATGGCGCTGGAAGATCGTGCAGTGCTTGGCACAGTGTTGGCGAGAGCGGCAGGTGTCGGGACGCCAGCTTCGCTCCGGGCGCACCGTAGGCTGTGTGAGTGAAGTCGGGGAATGTCGGGTCCCACCCAAGGCCACCTATCGCAATAACGCGCTTGCGATGTTGGGGCACGCCGAAATTCGCCGCATTGATCTTTCTGAAATGTATCCGGTATCCAGCATCAACTAGGGGCGTGAGCAGTTCAAAGACCCGCTTGCCACCCTCCGCTGTCAAAAAGCCTTCGACGTTCTCGAAGACAAACGCCTTCGGACGGTATTTGGCGACGAGTTTCGCGAAACAAGAGACGAGGCTGTTACGGTGATCGCCGTTTTTCCTCATTCCAGCGGACGAGAACCCTTGGCATGGTGGCCCGCCGATAATGACATCGGCGGCAGGAAGCTCGGTGAACTCGGAAATCTCGGCCTTCACGACCTCGTTTCCGACGTTCGCGCGATAGGTCTCCACTGCCGAACTATCGTGGTCTGCCGCGAATACACACTCAAAACCAGCGTTCTTGAAGCCGAGAGACATTCCCCCGGCTCCACAAAACAGGTCAATAATCTTCATCGTCAAAGCGGTTCACCGTGCGGTGGCTAAACACACATGATCGCAAACACCACCGCGTTGCGCTCGCCTTCGTTTTCCCACGCCGAAATTCCCACGGTGAGACGGCCCACAGGCCCCGACCCGCGACACGTGCTTGAGTGTCGAGAGTCTTAGCCAAGACCCGAGACCCGTGTGGATTGACGGCACACGCACGGCGGCAGCTCCTGCGTCTCAGACCACAGTCGAGTTCAGAGGCACGCCGGTGCACATGCCGACGCCAGCAATCCCGGCAAACGGTTCAGTGAAAGTGGAATTCGAAATATCCAAAGGATGCTGGAGTCCTGATTGCTCTTTCAAGATTTGCGTCGATTCCGCCAGCCAAATCAAGGAGACAAACGAAGGGAACAACTGCGTGAACGGTTGGTGTATCGGATAGGTCCGTGCGGGGCGTCATCTCCCCGAATGGAGAGCCGACGGGCGTTTAATCAGCTCCAGTAATCGCGATCCAGGCTGCGGTATTGGACGGCTTCGGCGACGTGCTTGGCACTGACGCATTCGGATTCAGCGAGGTCGGCGATGGTGCGCGCCATCTTGAGAAGCCGGTCGTGGGCGCGGGCCGAGAGGCCGAGCCGGCGCATCGCCATCTCAAGGGTCCGTTCACCCGCGGCGTCAAGTTCGCAAAGCTTGCGTAGCATACGCGCGGGAATGCGGGCGTTGTAGAAGCCACGCGCATGCTGGATCTGGCGGGCCCGTAACACGCGATCGCGCATTTCCGCCGAGGTTGCGCCGCTGCCTTCGCCCCGCATCTCCTTGTATGCGACTGCCGGGACCTCGATGTGCAGATCAATGCGGTCGAGCAACGGTCCGGAGATCTTCCCGACGTATCGCTGGATCATGCCGCCGGTGCACCGGCACTCGCGAGTGGAATCCCCATAAAAGCCGCAAGGACACGGATTCATCGCAGCTATGAGCATGAAGGTCGACGGGAAGGAGAGCGTCATGTTCGAGCGGGCGATCGTGACGGAACCGTCTTCCAAAGGCTGGCGAAGCAGTTCCAGTACGTTCCTGGGAAACTCCGGCAGTTCGTCCAGGAACAGGACGCCGTGATTCGCAAGGCTGACTTCGCCGGGGCGGGCGACTCCTGTCCCACCGCCGATCAGCCCGGCGGGGGAAACTGTATGGTGCGGGGCGCGGAATGGGCGCGCGCGCAGCAATCCGGCTCCATTCGGAAGGATTCCGGCTACGCTGAAGACTTTGGTGGTCTCAAGTGCCTCGTCGAAGGTCAACGGCGGCAGGATACCGGCGAGCCTCTTCGCCAGCATTGTCTTGCCCGAACCCGGCGGGCCGATCATCAAAACGTTGTGTCCACCCGCGGCAGCCACTTCAAGCGCCCTCTTCGCCGTTGTCTGCCCGCGAACCTCGCCAAAGTCCGGAATGGCGTCTTCGATGCCTGGTTGGGGTACGGGCGACGCTTGGGCCGATGCGAATTCGTCCGGGCGTTCGAGAAGGGCAACCACGTCGGCCAGATGCCGTACCCCGAACACACGCACCTGTTCAACTACAGCCGCCTCAGCCGCATTCTCGGCAGGGACAATTAGGTTGGCAACCTTGTGCTCACGGGCACAGACGGCGATCGGCAGGGCGCCTCGCACCGGCCGGATCGCACCGTCAAGCGACAATTCCCCTGACAACAGGTAGTCGTCGGTCTTCTTGGCGATGCCCATCGCACCGAGGATGCCGACTGCCATCGGAAGGTCGAATCCAGCCCCTTCCTTGCGCACATTGGCCGGGGCCAGGTTGATCGTCACGGCTTTGTTCGGATAGCCAAAACCGGAGTTCATGAGCGCGGATTTGATACGCTCCCGGCTTTCTTTGACCGCCGTGTCCGGCATGCCCACTGTTATGAAGTCCCGGGCGGAACCGGAGGAGTACATATCCACTTCGACGTCGATCGGGTGCGCGTCGATGCCATAAACGGCGGCGCTGCGTGTGTGAAAGAGGGCCAAGATAACGAAGTGGGGCCGAGGTGTGTTTTCTCTCAATGTTCCTTACGGTGCCGATAGTTTCTTCAGAATCCGCTCTGCACTCTCCTCGAATAGCCGTTGCCACTCCGGAGCCACAAGACTGTCGCAGTCTTCCTGCGCGTACCCGATGTTATTTCGCTGCGTCGTTGTCGGCGCGTAGTAAATGTACCCGTTGGTGTAGCCGGCGACGAAGGTGAATGGAGCAGGCGCCCGCTTTTTAATGCCCAGGCCGATCTCGACGCTCAACTCTCCCGGGAACGTGACCAGAACGAAGTCTCCGATTCGCGCCCCCGCCACTTCGACATCAAGCGTCTTCCCCCCAGCCGCCGCATTATGTGCTTGGTGCATCTTCAGCAACTGTAAGTTGGTCTGGAGTCTGGTGAGCTGCTCCATCGTGTAAATGTTCCGGATATACCTTTCCAGGTCCGCGCGGTTTTCCTCGTCCAGCTTGATCAGGTCTTCCTGGCCGAACGTCTTCTCGTGCAGATATCGCTGGCTGTAATAGGACGGGAAGTCAGGAGACACTTTGAACTGTATGAACAAAGGAAGGAAGGTCTTCAGATTGAGGTTGGTGCCTTGCAGGGAAGCCAGCAGCCGGGCCTGTTCCGCTTGAATGGCGGCCATTCGCCTTTCGAGGTCGGTACCCCTCGGCAAGGCAATGACCTCCTGGATCACACGCAACATTCCGCCATCGCGGCTCTGGATGGTCCTCCATCCCCGCAGGATGCTGAGTCCGAGCAGGTTTCCCAACGCTTCAGCATCATGGGGATGTGCGACGTCCTTGTACCTGGCAGGATTGACATCCCCGGCGCAACCCTGCAGAAAGAAGGCCAGCGCGCCGCTTCCCAAATTCTCCTCGATTACTTTTGAGGCAAAGCCGGGAATATCCGCAGTATTTCCGCCGCCAGGTATGCCCTGGATGGGATGAACGGCGAAGTTGTAAACCACGGCCAGGGGCTTTCCATCCTTCCGATCGAGCCGTAGCAAGCCGATCTCCGGGTCCACGGGACCCACGCCCACCACATCCTCGTCACGCGGCATTGCATAGGCTCGCCGCATATCCACTTCGCTGCCGTCCTTCATCTTCAGCCGGCGGTTCTCCATGATCCGATCTTCATGGCCACGACCGGCACCACTCGTTACGGGCTCCAGGTTCTTCCACGCCTCCTTGACAGCTTGCACGGCCAGCAGGCCGGCGTCCTTGCGTACGACGCTGTGACAGTGGCTAGCGTTCACGAGAACGTTCGCCGGCGGAATACCGAGGTCCTTTTGCAGTTGCGCGCGTATGTCCGCCAGAAAGTCGTTTCCAATCCGGCCCAGTTCTCCAATGGCGACTGCGTCTACCGTAATGATCGCCGCCGTGGTGTCGCCGCTTTTCAATACCAATGCCTTGGCATACGAAGGGTCGTTGACCGGCTTCGCTTCACGGTCGGTAATATCCACCTTCGCTGTTCCGGCCAGAAGCTCTGCGGCCCCCGCAGCCCAAGGCAATCCGAGTATCGCCACAGCGAGCACGACGCGGCTTACCAGGATCCAGGCCCTATTGAATTCGCGGTTGTGAAAGGTGTTTCGTCTCACACTCGACCTCATTCAATGGAGTCCATGATACTCCCAGGGCATGTTCATATCGTCGAAGCACCCGACTCGAAACACCTGAACACGCGGTCAGCTAACGAGCGAGCTTGCTGAGCGGTAGATGGACCGAGCCGAGCATCCCGCTGCTCGAGTCCTGCACGATGACCCGATACTGGAACGCCCCCGGTTTGGTCTGCACCGTTCGCCGCAGAAGCAGCCATTTGTCCCGCACGTTCTTGTAACGTTCCTGTGTGAGATCCATGTCCAGGGTGTCCGCCGTGGCTTCGAGAACTTTGCCTCGTTCGTCGAATTGCGCCAAGATGACCCGAAGCTCACCAACCCAATGGTTCTGCTTCGGTTCCAGGCTGAAGGTTGCAGGGTTAATTCCAATCACGAGTTCCAGACCCTTCGGCGATGGATCGGCCTGAACGTTCAACTCGATGGAAGAGGCTTCGAGCGGACTTGTCAGGGCGTCGCGGACGGCTAGGTCGCGCTCGCCACCGTTGGGAACTTGGGTTTCGGTCGCGTAATAGCCATTGCGATGGCGCACGTCCGTGCCTTTGCGACTGACCTTCACTTCGATCTGGTGGAACTTGCCGTCTGGTGTGGCGGGCTCGGGGTAGAAACCGAGCGTGTAGGTGATCTCGGCGTCCGCAATGGCGCGTTGCAACGCGTTGCTGAGGTCATTCGTGTTGTAGTAAGGGACGCCACCGGTTTGCTGGGCAATGGTCCGCAGAACGTCGAAGTTGTCTGGCGCAAAAGGACGCTTCAGAGAGGCCGCTCTCGGGCCTGCCAGTCCGCGTGAGGTGTCAGCACCGTACTTAAACGGCGAGAACATGCCACGAGCATCGACAGGGTAGACGGCAACGTTCGCGTCGCTGAACCAGCGCGACATACGGGCGATTTCCGGGCTGAAGTTGTGCTCCCTGGTCGTCTCGAACTTTCCGGTCGTTACCTTGAATCCGGGGTAAATTGGGAAACTGCCCGTGACCCAAATCAGATTTTTCCTGCCAGGTACACGGGATATATGGTTGGCGATGGCTTCGAACGCCGCCAGCGTAGTCCGGATGCGGACCTGGGTAGAGAAGTCCTTCTCCTTCTCGTCGGTCTTCGCCATCTCGTCGTCCACACTAAGATCGAACATCTCCGAAACGTTGAGGACATGCTCCCCAGGTACGTTCTCGCCCCGGTAGCGGGACACGAAGCGCGCGAGGTGGTCGCGGTCATCCGTAAAGTCATGGAGGACCTTGAGGTGCCGGCCAAGGGTGTAGATGGCGATCTTCTCTTCGGGATTGATCTGGCGCAGAAAACGCAAAACCTGGTCCCCCGCGAAAGTTTGATCGGGACGCTCGGTGTTCAATCCGTCAAGCAGCAAAACCGTGGCGGATGTGGGCTTCTCGCCACTGGATGTAGTGCGGTTTGAAAAAACGTTAGGTTCCCGCCTGGCGGCAGGCTC
>JBDKSR010000121.1:0-35294 GCA_039680545.1 Bryobacteraceae bacterium
AGCACGCTCGTATTGGTCAGATCAATCTTTCCAGCCGATCCGGCATTAGTCGCGTAGCTCACAGCATCCGGCCCAACCCGCAGCCCTCCAAATAGCGTGAACGCGCCATTCGCCGCGTGGTAGGAAACATCATAGACCCCATCGGCCAAGTATCCCCCATAAATGTCCACATCAATCTCGCTGCTGCTGATCAGCGTCCCGCACTGGCTCACCTCCCCGAACGCAATATACATCCCCGTGCCGTCAAACCCGCTGCCGCTCACCTTCAGCGTCACGCTCTCGTCGCCCCGTATCCGCGATGGCGATACTGAGATCACCAGCGGCCCATTCGAGCCCCCACCACTGCCACTCCCACCATTGGTCACGCCCGGATAGACCGGGATGCCGCCAATTGTGAGTCCCCCGTCCGGAAAATCGTTCGGTCCCGTCCAGTTATTTGTCCCGGCCAGCCACGGGATGGGTTGGCCGTCAGGAGTGTTGGTTGCAATACTCAGCCCAAAGGAGTTTGTCAGCGCACTGTAGTTTGAACGCACTGTTTCCAGCCCTCTTTCCAACATGCGAAAATTCGCATTAAAGGCCCGCACCATCGCCCAATTGCTAACCGAGCCGCCGGAGTTGGTCGCGGTGCCAGCCCCCAAAGTGTAGTCAGAGAGCACCCACCATTGAGGCTCGTTGTAGTGGTTTGTCCCCCACGGCACATAAACGAGCTGAGACACCACGTCTATGTTGGTCTCCGAAAGCCAGGCCGGCGCGCTCGATGCGCACAACAACACTAGCCCGATTATGATCAGTTTGAGTTTCATACAGAGACGATATTTGCAGCCTGCCAGGCATCGGCTTCAATTGGGTAATATGGTTTTTCGGTCGGCGTAACGTCAGTCCTCGTTTCGGTTAGCTGGCCGGTTATGTCAAACGTGACGAGGATTTTCTGCAGCCTTGTGTCTGGGTTCCAAAGCAGCGCTCCGCATTTGCTGACCAGGTCGCACAGGGCTGACGGTCTATACATCAAGCCCATGCCGGCGGGGCAGTCATCAAAAGCATACCCGAGCACGGACCCGTCTATTATCGCGCCACCCGCATCCCTGGTAACGCAGTAGCCAGGTCCCTCGATGATAAGTTCCGGGAGTAATGTATACAACGCCTCGACCTCGCTGATCACGGCGGAGAGCGTTAACTCCTCTTTCCAGAACGTCTCATAGATGCTTTTTACAGGACAACGATATTCCCCCCACACAAGCGTCCAGTTCACCACTTGTTTATAGCTGAGCCCGCCCGCACTCTCGAATTCAGTGCTCTCGACCACATTCTCCCATGAAGTCCCAACGGGTGTATCCGGCGGTCGGTAATATAATCCTGAGCCAACCGTCGCTCCCCCGAAATGACTCGTCACTTCAGCGTCGTAACGATTTATCGTAACCTGGTCGAGATACTCGCTGCGACTGGCCGGATCCGGGGCGGGCTGGCCGGCCTCCCACCATGCCTGCGTCCCAATAAACCCCAAATCCGGTATGTTCGTTTTCCGGTAGCCATAGATAAGAAATCGCCGAGACACTCCATTTGCATCCAGCGCGTAATCGGAGATCGGGGAAGGGCCTGATGGAATCGCTCCCGGCCGGCGCAGACTCGCCGACCGATAGGATGAGTGAAATGATGGATGTGGAATTATCACCGGCGGCTTCTGACCGATGCACTTCACCCCATGCGGCGAGAGGTAAATGACCCCACGATCATTCGTGCTCAAAGCATCCCAATGCTGCTTCATGTGCTGGACAGGACTGGATCGGGCGTGGGCAGCGGCGCCGTCCACTCGCGCTCAGTGTTAATCTCCAACCACTTCACCTCAACCGCACCCACAAATACCCCGCTGTGGTCCACCGGAATCGCAAACACTATTTCACCAATGCCGAACGGCTGAGTCATGAATTGCTCCTCGGTATCGGTGGGGTCCATGACAGATACACTCGTGCGCTGGTTGTCATTTGCGTACGTGTAACTATATCCAGTCACGCTTTCGGCCAAACGTGCGGGAAATGACTTGGCGACGTAAAACACACCGCCAGTCTGGTAGGTCCCGTCAAATCGCTTCACACCGATGTAGTTTGCGCTGTAGAGGTTGGTGATCTGGCACATTATCGCACCGCCCGATCCCCCTCCCAGGTGAATGTCGCTCCCCGCGTCATGTCCGTCCGACGTCGCGTCGCTCTCCGCCGCTGTAAACATCGCGTACACCCGCTTTTTAGTCCCATCCGAGCCATCGGTATAGTGGACCCTGCGGAGTTTTGCGTGCCCTCCCTCGCTCTCGGGTGCGTTTTCGAGATCGCTGACACTCAACAAAATCTGCGCAGGCTTGTCGAGAACATCCCCAGTTGCCACGTCTATCCAAACGATCCCGAGTGTCCCAGTCTCCGCGTCGCGATATACCTGAAGTCGCCGGCTCATTTCGGATCCTCCTGTTCGTGCCCCACAGCCGAGTCAAACATTGCTCCCCCCACCCCGTGCGACGTGTTCTTTGCGCCTGGCTTCACGCTGGAGTCAACCGACTCCGAGCTTCCACCGGTCCCGCCGTCCGCCCGGCCGCTCGGCATGTTGTAGGTGGTTCTAAACCTGGTGGACCGCGCCAGCGTAATCAGCGCATCCACGTCCAGCGCAGCCAGCGGGCCGCCGTTAATCGTCGCCTCACCGTAATGCGGCCTCTCCACCATAGACCGCACCACTATGTTCTCAAAGGTTGTCGTGGGGCCCACCAGCTTGAGCCTCACCCCCACGTCCACCGTGCTTTGCAATTGCTCGCCCGTTAACGTCAGCGACACCGCATGCTGCAGGGACTGCAGTCCGCGGTAAACCTGCTCCGACACGCCTGTCGGTGCCGTCTCACTACTCGTTACGTGCGACAATGCGACGTAAGTGTAGGTCTGCGCATTGGTGAGATTCAGCTCGTGCCGAATGACATGATCCGTCTTCTTTTCGTCCGGGATCGTTCGCGCGTCATCCGCGTACTTGTTGAAGGCCACCTTGATCATCACCGTCGCCGGCACCACGGTGCGGCTGATCCAGTACGGCACCGCACTATCGCTTCGCAGTTCATTCGGGTAGGTGCCGAGGTTGACCGCAGACCCGGCCCCGTCCACGATGCTCACATCCCCAACAACGATACTGTTCGGGTCAATCCGCTCGTCGTTCATCGTTTGGTCATGCGCGAGCAGCCAGGCCTTCTTTTGCGCCGCAGTCCCAAACAGCATCGAAGGCGGATAATCATCGTTGCATACCACGGACGCCCGCACGTGGCTCATGGAGAACCCCGCAAGCTCGATCAAATGCCGCGAGACGTAGGGGGTGTAATCCGTGATCGTCGCCGGGTACTTGTCCACCCAAATTGCCGGGGCCGCCACGCCGTCCGTTTCATTGACCCAGCGATAATAGATAGCCACCCCGGCAAGCTGCTCATAATGCCGCGCCTGCACCCGCACGGACCGCTCCTGTTCCTCCGTGATGTTGATCGTCACCTCGGGCAGATTTGTGAAGTCCACAAACGTCGGCGGACTCGTGGTGTAATTCCACTTCGCAAACGTCCGCACGTTCAGCGTGGGGGGAATCGTCGTATAATCCAGGCTGGTGATTGCGTCCGGCGTCAGCCGCAGCACCCGCGTGATCGCCTCCGAGCAATACACCCCGCTGGCCCGCTCGACCGCAATCAGCGCCTGCGGATCAATTGTCCCGATCTGGACAACGTCCTGCGCGTCGTCGCGTCCGGTCGTGGCCCCGCGCTTGGTCGGGTTGTAGCACTCATTGACCCAGTCCAGCACCTCCTCGATCTGGTCGCCATTGGTCTGCAGGTAGAGTTGGCCCGCGATGTCCAGTTTCTCCCCGAGATAGACCTCTGGACACAGCAAGTTGATATAGACGAACACCCCAGTCGGCACATGCCCCTCGGTGCCGTTGAACTGTTTCCGCGTCTGCATGAACACCAATTGCTCCAGCAGCCACCACACATCATGGGCGGTGTAGTCAATCCACTGGCGGCCGCCATCCACGCATTGGACGCCATCATCCCAGAATCCCGCGAAATATACTGTCCCGCCCGCGCCGATCGCCGTCCGATCCCGCCACACCGTCACAGCCTGGCCGTAGGCAAACTGCGGCACGCCGGCATCAAACCCCTCAATCGTCCGGCAGCGAAACACCCCGCAGGCCCTGTCCGACCGCTCCCGCGAAAAGTTCGCGTCAATGCCCCAGCCACCCTCGCCCAGCACCTTCTCCACCCCGTTTGAGACCAGCGTCCACATGTCTTAATGATTGTAGCTGTCCCGAGCCTGCGCCTTGATTTGCCGGATCTGCTGCTCCAGAGAAGCAACGCGCCCCTGCAGCGCCGAATGACCGGTCGCCAGTTCTCCCATCACCCCGGCCAGCCGAAAGACATCCTGCGTAAATAGTCCAATGTTCTTCCCCGCGTTCGACAACATTGCAACCGCTTCGCGGAAACTCACCTGGTGCCCCGCGAGTGCGGCAGCCACCTCCATCAACTTCCGTTGCGAGTCGGATGACACCGAGGCCCCAGCGCCAACAGCCTGAGCTGTCTTCGCGGCTTCAGACATGTCGTTGTATGCGGCCACCTCGGCTTCCGTCTTTTCCGCGCCGGTTAGCCCGCGCCACGGATTAGCCCGTTGCTGTGCTGGCAAGCGTCCCGCCTCGGCATCCCCTTGCGCGCTAACATTTCCTAGCGCTGCCGGATCCTTAGCCAGCGCGCTTATACGCGCCAGTTCATCAGCATCCCTCTCGGCCTTGCGCGCTCCCCATATATCGACCTGGGCGTCCTTCTTGCGCTTCTTGTCCTCTTCCAGTTTCGCAATCTCGCGGTCCAACTCCCGCACGCGATTCTGGGCATCCGTGAGTTTCTTTTGCGCCGCATCTAACTCCGACTGCGCGTTGGACGCGGCCACTTCGGCCTTTGGGATCGTGCCCTGTCGCTTCTGCTCGATCTGGCTCATCATCAGCCGCATCTGCTTGTCCAGGACACCTCCCACGGGAATGCCCGGCTCACGGTTGACAATGTCCATCATCGCCAGAATGCCCGATGACGCGCCTGCCAGGTGTTTCGTGGCCGCTTCGCTCCCGATTATTTCCTCGCCGTATTTCGCTTTGTAATCCCGCAGCTCCTTCAGCTTAGCTTCCAGCGCAGCCAACTCCGCAGTCTCGCCCGCGAGCGCTCCCTTTGCTTTTGCGGCTTCAACTTGCTTCGGAACGACAACATCCGGGCCGGCTTCCACGATCTTCCGCTGCCCTTCCAGTTCCTTTTTCTTGGCCTCGATCACGCGATCTGCGGCAATCTCCTGGCGCGTCTCCCGCTGGCCGGCGTATTTGTCCTCGATCTCCGCCTTCTTCTTCTGAAAATCCTCCTCTGTCAGCTCGCCGCGCGCTCGCTGCGCCCGCAGCTTCGCCTGCTCCGACTTTTCAAGCGCGGCCAGCACGCCGTTCTCGGCCTCGGTCTGCTTGTTGATGGACTCCACCGCGTCATCCGTGCGCTGCTTGCGCGTCGTCTGCGTGCGTGCCAGCAAGTCGAGCTTCCCCCAGAACTCTTCTGCAGCCACCGTCCCGTCCTCAAACGCCTTCAGCAAACCCTCCGCCCCAAGTGCAACGCGCAACGCATCGAACCCCGACATGTTGGGAGCCGCTGCACCCGCCTCGCGCAACTTCTCCATGTGCTTCAACACAGCGCCCACACCAACCCCAACGGCAATGGCCGCGGCTGTTGTTGGGTTTGCCAAGCCATAGAGCAGCGCGTGTCCGGCCATAGCGGCCTCCGGGCCGAGCTGATGCATGCCAAACCGCAGTGCGCGGTGTGAAATATCCAGTTGACCCGTCGCCTCGGTCACCTTCCGAGTGCTCTCTTCCGCATTGGCGAACGCCGGGTTTAACCAGTCAGTAATCTCCGCCTTAACCTCCTTTAACGCTCCCGCCCCCTGTTTCCCGGCCGCGACAAGCCCCCCCGCATCCCCGTTAATGCGGATCAGAAATTCTTGGTCATCCCCCATGCGTCGCTCCAGTCAATCCGTCGTTACTGACCACCCGCGAGAAATCAGAGTTGTAACCGAATTTGTCGCGTCACCGGTCGGAGGTGAACCACCTCCGAGCTGGCCGTTCAGGCTGGCTGTTCCATTGCTGAGCCCGAACGATTGGAGCGAGAGGAGTATGTTGTTAATCTCACCACTCCCAAGGTGAGCGTGGTACACGTTTATATCTGTTATATTCGAACACGTTTGGAAACCGGCTATGTTCGTAAGTACACCACCACTGATCCAATGGAGTGTTGTTAAATGTGTGCAACCACTCACATTGAGACGCTTCGGAATGGCGGTTGCATAACTGATATTAGTTAATTGTGAGCATCCAGTTAAATCGAGTTCTACCATTTGATACCCGCCGTACATCCCATGCAAATATCTCAATGCCGGGAGCGCGAATGCGTTCGCTAGATTAGTGATGGATAGAGATGGCTGGAATTCCCAAACGCTAGCCAAATCCGCAATACTGTTAAACGTTTCCAAATCCCCATTTGTTTGACCATTCTTGTCCGTCCATGTGGATACCAAATCCTCCGGAGACCACGAAAATACCGGTGTCGGCATCACGCTCGGCAGCGCCGCCGCGTTATACGTCCCCCCATCCGTCGGCACCCAGATCGTCATGCTTCCCGGCACATTCCCCATCCGCACCCGATACCCTGTCGGCTCCAACGGTTTGGACGCCAGCCCGTTTGTCGGATATACCTCCACGGGCGCACCCCAAACAATGTTCGTCCCGTTGCGCATCGGGTTGTTTGTCAGCGCTGTAATAGTGATCGGTTTGTTCTGCGCTGCTCCCCGGAATGTCAGCAGTGGAAATACCACCATCGCCGGGCCATTCGACGCCCCGCGATACGCCGTCAGGTTCGTCGTCAAGTCCAGCGCCGAATAACTCTCGCCATTCGTTGGAACCGTAATCGCAAAATCCCCCGCCACACCCTGCATTGTTACCGTGTATGTGTTCGGCTCCAGTTGCGCTGTCGCCACCCCATTGGTTGGATGCACCTCGAAAGTCGCATCCCAGAATATGTTCGCCCCATCATCCAGGTCCGGATTCAATTCCGCCTCCAGCACCAGCGCCCGGTTTTGTGCCGTCCCGCTGAGCGTCCGCAAACTGAATGTCACCGTCGAAGTCGTGTTCGAGCTTTGCCCAAACACCGCGCATGCCGCAAACATCACCACGCACCACGCACCACGCACCACGCTCTTCATAATTGATCCTTTTGTGTTTCTGCCAGCCGCGCTCCAGTCACCGTGTAACGCACAGTTGTCGCGCGACCATAATGCTCAACAAACTCCACCGCCGATACCACCGCCCGCGAATACTCCACCCGCACCCCCAGATCCTCGATCTGGATCTTGCAATTCATCGGCACATCCGCCTCGTGGCCGTGGTGAAAGTCAATCGCTGCCGCGGCCGTCTCATGCTCCCTCGATACCATCCAGCCAAACCCGCGCACGCGATTCCCGCGACCGATGGCGAATTCGTTCTCAGAGAACGCCAGTTCCCGCTCCTCCGTGCTCCGCCGCACTTTGACGAGCAGCGGGGGATCAACAATCACATCCCCCGCCGCATCATCCCCAAGGACAACACCCGTTGCGCCCGCGGCAGCCTCGCCGGTCACTGGATCAATCTCTGTGAGCGTGATCGTCACGTTAAGCGGAGAACTCGATCAACGCGTCCGGTGTCCCGTTTGTGAGCGTCAGCGCGTTCACAAACCCCACCTCGCCCGTGCCCAGCTTCGTTCCGCCGAACTCGAACCCGGCGCCGACCGCGTCCGCGTTCTTCAGCGTGATCGTCTTCCCGGACTGCGATGTCAGCACCAGGTCGGTCCCTTCGGCGCCGAAGGCCGACCCGAGCAGCCGGCCGCCATTGATGCCGATCGCCGCGTCAATCTCCGTGTGGGTGGGCCCCACCAGCCGGCCTTTGACCATGTAGGACACGCTCGCCAGTTTCACCAGCCGCGACAGCTTCTGCACCTTGTACACGTTCACCTTGTATTCGGGGACAACCACAAACTCCTCCTCGGCCTGCATCGCCGTGTAATCCTCGCCCCAGGCGGCCGTCCAAATCTCCTGGATGAAATCGTCCATCGCCATCACACCACCCGGATCCGCAGCCGCGCTCTCGGTAATAGTGTAAAGGAAGTCCGCGTCGCCCAGGCTCTTGTCCGGGTCGCCGATGCAGCCGATCTTGAAGGTGTCAAACAGCGCCTTGCCGTTCCCCAGGTGCAACTGCGGAAGACTCGCGATATAGGTGCACACCGCGGTGTACATGCGCGCGTCGCCCGGCACCCATAACTTCGTCGGCACCACAGTCCCAAGCCCGGCCAGCTTCTTGCCGATGCTCAGCGCCGCCGGTGTCGCGCCCACCTTGGCGCCGAATTCCGGCAGGAAGATGCCGGCCATATTCTTCCAGTTGTCGGTCGGCTTGTGCGTGATCTCCCCAGTCGCGTCGCCCTGGTTGTATCTGAGCCGCCCGTGCATCGCACTGTTAACCGCGATCTTTTCCTGGTTGATTTCGAACTTGGACTCGCCGCCCTCGCCCTCCGGGAAGTAACCGATTGTCCCCCGATACAGCTTGGCCGGCCCCGCATATAATGTTTCGCTTGCCATAATGTTTTGTCTTTCTGTTTGTCTATCTCTCAGCGGTTAACCCAACCAGCTAACCGAAATCGCCTTTCGTATTACCGAGGATGGTTCCATCCCGTCCATGTAGCCGCATGCCCGCACCACAAACCCGGCTGCTGGAATGTCAATCGGCCCCGCATAGACCGCCGCTTGGTTCGTTGGATACGACCCATCGAGCGTGTATCGAATTGTCGCCCCCACCGTCCCGCACGTGATCTGCACCTGCGGCGCGGATCCAGCAAACGGCTTAAGCACCGGGATCTGCACCATCTGACCAGGGGCGCTGCTCGCCTCCAGGCAGGAAAAGTTCACCTGCGCCCCGCGGGCTTTGTCCCCATATTCCGCTAGCGAAATCGGTTCAATGGCGGGTTTCTCGGTCTCGAACGACTTCGTGTAACCCTCGATGATCACACCCTTAAATAGCCGCACCAGCCAGCGCGCAACCTGCCGGTCGCTCTTCTTTGTGCCCGTCTCCGATTTATTCTGATCGACAAACTCGATTACCTGGAACTTCGGATGTAACACCATCGGTCCAAACTGGAGGTTAGGCCGATACTCGCTCTCATCGATCTGCAGCACGATCACCGCCACGCCCCAGGTCCCATGCTTGATGCGCAACGCGGCCTGGCGCGCCTCCATCATCGCCCGCACATTCCCCTCTTCCGCAACTACGATCGGAATGTCCACCGCGTAAGGATCGCTCTCCGCGCGCGCCTGCAGCTCGTAAGGCAGCCTCTCGACAATCTCGCTGGTGTCCAGTTCGCTCATTGACTTGACCATGCCTCCTTCAGCTTCCTGCCCACCGCACGCCCATAATTCTTGAGCCGGTCCACAATCCCGCGCCGGATCGGCGCCCGCTCCGGCATGTGCACTGTGTAGCCCTGCGACTTGTATTGCACAAACCGCACCTGCTTGTGCGACTTCTTGGCGAATACTGCCAACCGCGCGTTTGCCTTCTGCCCTAGCAGCGCCCCGCCGGTCGTTGTGCGCAATCGCACCCAGCCCGTCCGTGGAGCGTGTTGCACGTCTCCACCAAACTCGTGCACCCGCGCATACACCACGTTGGACCCGATCCCGGAGTTCACCCGCAACCCGACCTGCGTGGCCGGCGCGGCGTTCACACTCTCGCGCAACCGGTTCGACTGCACCCGCAGCCCAATCGGCACCGGCGCGCTGCCTTTCGGGAAACTCAAGTAAGCCCGCTGAATGTGCGATACCGTGAGCGCGTTCTGCTCATCGAGCGCTTGCGCGATCGCGCCCACCGCAATGTCCTGCATGCGCGACATCTTCTGCAGCAGTGCAATCGCCTCCGGTGTCAGCTCTATTCGTGTGGCGGCCATATTAAACAGGTTGCATCATCTGGTAGTTCGCCAGCGCCCGTTTCACCGCCGGCGAGAACTCCATTTCGCCAATCGTTGTCTGCGCATTCGGCGCATCCACAAGCCCAACCCCCAGCTTGTCCCACGCGTTCCACATAGCCCTGCAATGGTTCAGCCAGGCCAGCCGCAAACCATTCGGAAGCGCCACAGCCCCAGCCGGCTGCGCGGTCGGATAACCCGCATCCTCCGGCTCCAGTTGCTCAAACCAGTAGCCGCCGGTGTAGGTGAACCGCACCTGGGCCCAAAACTTCCCGGCATCTGGATTCCCGCTCAAATAGACCACGCCCGACGGCAAACTCACCGACTGCACAAAGTCCGCCGACTGCGCCACAAAACCGTTCCCGTCGCGCGCGTCCAGTTCCACGAGCGTGACTTCCTCCACTGGATACCGCGGCAGCACAAAGCTGTTCCGATCCGCCTGAAAAATCGCCGTGTCGCCAACCGCTCGCACAAACTTTCGGTTGCAGTAGTTCTCCATGTCCTCCGCAACCCCGAGCCCGAGGTCCTTGATCACTTCGTCGAACTTCCGCTCGCCCGCCATCGTTCCCGCCGGCAGCAGATGCGCCTTCAACCGATCCAGATTAGACAGTCCGCAGTTCATGGTTTCGCGTCATTTAGCGTGTTTAGCGGGCAACCTCCGGCCTGGCCGCGATCTCCGCCAGCTCGCGCTTCGTAATGTGCCGGTCAGCGCGCAGCATCCGGTCCCTGGGCGGCCGGCGCAGCCCAACTTCCTCGCGGCAGCACACGCCCCGCTCACTCCGTGGAAACCGCTCCGCGGCCTCTCCGTCCCTCGCTTTGATATTTGCTGTTTGCATAATTAGTGCAGGATTAAAAACCGGTGGCGGCCAATCCCGAGCCGCCACCGGCCCACCTACCAATGCCCGGTCATTCGTAGCGACCGGTAATCGCGTCCAGCGAACACGCCGACGTGCCATTCACCAGCACCTGCACCGGCCTGCCGCGGTTGCCGACGAAGATGGCATCGCCCGCCATCGCCCGGTTCGTAAACACGCCCACCCAGAACTTGACCGGCGTGGACAGCTTATAGACCTGGTCGCCCACCAGCGTCTGCGGGATGTTCCCCGAGAAGACGATGTTGGTGGAGCCCGTGAATGAAGCGATCTGCATGTTGGTGATCACGCCGCTGGCCTTTTCGATCAGGCAAATGTCGCCGACCGTGAAGCCATTCGTGTAGGCCACGTCAATCGTGGTGCCCAGCGCGTTGGACTTGGTAATGGTCAGCGGCGTCACCCCTGTGCTCAGGAGGATGTTCGCCGAGGCCAGATCGCTCGACGCCACCGTCTGCACAATCCGGCACTGCTGTGCCGGCGAGGTGGCGAAGTAAACGATTGCCGTGGTTGTCCCCGACGCGCTTTGCGTCACGTAGGTCGGAGGCACATTCTGTGCCGCCAGTGGAAGGGCCAGCCCAATCGCCAGGCCCAATGTAAGGAGAGTGCGTTTCATTTCGATTTGTCTTTCTTTGAATTGCCCGGCCTGGGTTTGCTCATAAAGGCCCAGGCCGGGCTTGATTTTGGTTGCGTCGGTTAGACAGCCGCCAACTGCAGCGCCGCGCTGCTGGACTGGCCCATCTGGTGGATGTCAATCCGCTCCAGCGCCCGGATGCCGATTTCGTCCGTGGCGAAGTACACGTCCCGGCTCGTCTCTACGCTCAGAGCCAGCCGCTCGCCGAAATACCACCAGCTCAGATCGCCGAAATAGATCTGATACGCGCTCGCGTTGGCCGTCGTCTGGTAGATCGGCATCGTGTTGATCCAGACGACTTCATAGCCGTCCAGCGTCGCCGTGCCATCCGGCCTGCGCTGGAAGGGCACCACCGTCGCGCTCGTGTTGTATGTCACGAACAGCGATTCCATCGAAGGATGCGCGAAGTATTTCGCCGTCTTCAGCACTGCGCCCGTGACCTTGCTCCGCAGATCCCGGCAATTCGCCAGCGTGATATCACTCGGCTTAGTCTTCCCGGCCGCCAGTGTTACCAGGGCGCCGGCGCCGTCGGCAGCGGCCTGCGCGCCGATGCCGTTGATGCTGTTGTAGGTGGCCGTGCCGTCGCCCAGGAACAGGCAGGTATCCTCCAGCTTCGCCATCTCGCGGGCGATGTAGCGCGCAACGAACTGGCCCACCGACACAATGCTGTCCGCATCAATCTCAGACGGGATGCGCGCGATGCCGCCCGCCTTGCCCGGCGTGAACGTGATGAACTCCATCTGAGGCACCTTTTCGAGCACCGGCCCGCTGACCGCGATGAACGCGAAAGCCGGCTCGCCCGTCTTCAGCCGCGGCAGCTTCACCGAGGCCGTCCCCAGCGGATACACCGTGCAGAGCTTCCGGGCCTGGCCGTAGGCATAGACCAGCTCGACGATCTGCGACGCATACTGCACCGGCATGGGAATGTCGGTCGTGGCGATGGCCGTCTTGACCTCCATGCCCAGGAACGTCGCCGCGCGAGTAATCAGGTCCTCGGCATTGGCGCCCTTGATCTTGTTGGACTGCGCCGCCCGCAGCACCGCCATAGATCCACAGAACTGCGCGCATTCATCAGTGACGTATGGGATCCCATTCCGCCAAACGACACCCGTCTTTTGATTCTCGATCAGCCGCTTCGACAGCTTCTTCACCTCGGCATGCAGCTCGTCGTTGCGCTTCTGCTCGCTCTTGAGCAGTTCCGGCAGTTTCTTGATCGCCGCAAACCCGCCTTCCATCTTCGCGATGTCAGCCAGGTCCTTGAACATCTGGTCGTAGGACTTGACCCCATTCAGGATGGTTTCAAACTCCTTGATCTGTTCCGGCGTGAGAACGGTTGTGAAGCAAACCCCCTTCCGGTAAGCCTTGCTCTGCGCGAACTGCATGAGCTGCCAGCAGCCCACGCCCAGGGCGCAAACCACCGCCGACATGCCCAGTTGATACAATCCGACCGCCAGCACGATGATCAGCGCCAGCCCGATAAGATTCTTGTAACGTTTCATGTTTTGTCTCTCTTGTATTTTTGTCTCTTGGACGTTGCTCGTTAACGTCCGGTTCAAGCGCCCCTCAACACCTGGTTGAGCCCGCGCGCGAGCTGCAGTAACTGCGCATCAAAGGTCCCGGCCACGGATGCGCCGGCCGAGTGTTCGGGACCTGCCTCTTCACCGCAAAAGTCTTTTTGATCGGCGGGGATAAAATCTCCAAAGCTGACGCCCTGCAGCATGCCGCTAAAGTTGTCAGTCATGAACTCCACGTCCATCACACCCTGTCGGGTATAGGTGGCAATCACAGTCCCATCGGCCTTGATGCCGATCTCGCTATAGGGGAAGGCCAGGAGTTTCGGGCTTTCAGGCCGCAGCAGGACTTTTTGTCCGACCTTGAACCGGAGGATGCGCACCTTGGGCGTAGGATTCGCGCAAGTCTCCTCCAGAAAATCGCGCAGGTCGGAGATGTCATTCTTAGTGATGGCCCCCGACTTGAGCGCCATCCCGATCGTGGCCCCAGGGTTTGCCGGCACGACCACCAGTGATACCTCCACTAGCTCTGCCTTCGTGTAGGTCCGATCCGGCTGGTCCTTCGCATTGCCTGTAGCCCACTCCAGCGGAATGAATCCGACGCTCTCGCTCTTGAGAAAGCCAGCCCTCGCCATCTTGTAAGCCAGGTTTCCAATCGGGTTCACCAGGCAGAACTCGATGCGATTGACGAGCTTCGCGCCCTGCACCTCAATGCGCGGTGAACGCCCGAGAATCTTTGTAATGCTCGAATAATCATGGCAGTCCGGAATCACCGGGTTCGCCCGGAAGTTATCGAGCTGCCAGCCGTCGAGCTTGATCACCTCGTTGTAGCGGTCGAGCGTTTCATCCGAGGCAATGAAATCCATCACCGGCGCATCGCCCTCCACCTCCTTAACGGTGCACTTAAGCCCCCCGCGCAGCCCCTGCGCTCCCGTGTTCAGTGTGACCAGCCGAGATCCAAATTCAGTCAGGTTTTTCATATTAGTGACAGCAGTGTTTAGTGTGTTTAGCGTCTTTAGCGGGAAAATAGCAGCGCCCCATCCCGAACACCTTGAACCAAGCGCCCTTCTCGTCCTCTTCTTCCTTCTCCGCCGCAAGTCGCACACATTGACAATTGATGATGTTTCCCAGGCTCGCCCCAAGACTGTCATCCCCTGGAAACATGAGCTGCTCCGGAACCCCGTCCATATCCACGATGAACGGCTCACTGCTCGGGATCGGGTCGTCAATATATGTCTCCTCCGCCTCCGCATGCCCTGGCCGCACCGCCGGCCCGTGACTGGACAGCCAGGCCTTGTGCGTGATGCCGACCTGGTCGAGCGCCTTGTCGCGCGCGGTTTCATATACAATATGCGTTTCCGTCCGCGCCACCCGCAGCGCCTCGCCCTCGGTCATGTCGTTGAAAACCTCCCGCACCCGCGACGCGAGCTGCCCGGTGGTCTCGCCCTCCTGCAATCCCGCTTCGAGCGTGGTGTTCAACCGATCCCGCACGGTAGCCCCAACACCCATCACCGGCTGCTTGCGGCTTAGCAGGTAATCGGTCACGAACTTCGGCGGCGCCTCCCACGGGTCATTCTCGCCAACCTCGCGCAGCGCTTCATCGCCGGCCTGCTGCAAGCCCGACCGCATCGGCTGCTCCAGCACCAGCACTAGCGCGTTCCCAAACTCGCCAGGATTAAACACCAGGTCCACCAACCCCTTCGTCTGCGTGGCCACGCCGGCCCCTTTCCCCTCCAAATGCACCGTCGTCAGCTTGGCCAGCACCTTCCCGCGGAACTCATTCAACACGCGGCACACCTTGCGCTGAAACAGCTTCACCGCCGCATTCCGCGCCCGGATGTGCCGTTCCCAAAGCTTCTTGGTATCCACCTTGCGCTCCTGGCCGCCGGCTTGGCCACCGGCAATTTGCGATTGGCTATTGGCGAGCGCTCTGAAAAACCGCACCCCAGCCGCCACCGGCGTCTCCTCTCCGTTCTCTCCGTTTCCTCCTGTAGGAGGTTTGTTATCTTCCCCCGGCATCTCCGGCCCTTCCACCACCGATTGCGCCGGCTGCAGGTTGAACGGCAGCAGCCCGACCTTGCCCCACTTGTATTCCGGAAATCCGAGGTCATAGACCCGGTTCACATCATTCAGCGGCACACCCATCTCAAACACCTTCGCCGCCGTGTCCACCCGCGCCCGGCGCGCATCCTGCATGACCGGCAAGCTATCCAGGTCGAACCACCCGACCAGGTCATCGCCAAATGTCTTGATGATCGGCTCAACCGCGGCTTCATACCGATGACACTTGCTGCCCAGATTCTGCTGGATAAACGTCAGCTTCTCTTCGTTGAGCGCATTGCCCCCGCCGCTCAACGATGACGACTTCGACTCGCTGAATCCCATCACGCTTTCGGGCACCTTGTAGATCGCCCCAATCTCCTGCCGCAGCAGCTTGCGCGTCTCCAGGAATTGCATGTCCACGTTGCTGATTGTCGGCTTCTCGATCTTCACGCCCGACGAAAGGAACAGCGGCCGATCCGGCGTGCCCGCCTTGCGCTTCCGCTCGCGGAGCGCCGCCGTGAACTGCTCGCACTGTTCGGGCGTGAGATTCTGCTCGGTTGTCGCAATGACCCCGGTGTCCGCATTGTTCATGAGCAGCCCCTTCATGAACATGCTGGCCGCGAAGTCAGCCGATGCCGGCAGCAGCGCCACTGTCAGCGGAGATAGCCCGCGCCAGTAAAGGTAAGGATTGACCGCCCGCGCATGGATCACTTCGCTCGGCGCCAGCACGATGGACGGCAGCGGCGACATCAGCGGCGAGCCCGTGTAACGCCAGCCGATCAATTCAAACCCGGATACCATGTGCCAGAACATCGCAGGGTCGAGCGTCAGCAGCCGCCTCACCCCGGGCGACCGTTCCGACAGATCCACAATCCCGTCCGCTTCATCCAGCGGCACCAGGAAGAACTCCCCTCGCAACGCATCCCAGGACACTATCTGCTCCCAGAAAAGCGTGCGCGGAATAGTCGGATGCGGACGGTCGAACAGATCCACCACATCCCCCGACTCGACGATATTCTCCCCCAGCGCCCGGTTGCACATCTCCCGGTGCCTGGGGTCCGCCGACCCGCGCAGAGCCCGAATCCGCCGCACCTTGTCCGATCCAACCCGCGAAATCCGAAACGGTATCTGTGCAAGGCCCTCGGCCATAGCCGAGATAGCGGTGTAGATCCACGCCGACTGCTGGTAAGGGCTGACCATCTGCGCACCGCGATTGTCATCATCCAGGTCCTGCCCCCGCTTCCACGCCTCCAATTTTGACGAAAGCGCCTTCCCCTCCCCGAATCCAACACTAGCTTCGCCGCTGATCCGGCCGAGCGCTTTGGCGATATGTCCGATCACGCTCATGCGTCCTCCCGGTTTAGACTTTGGACTTTGAACTTTGGACTCAACACCTGCCGTTTAACCTCTTTCAGGAAGGCCATTAATCCCCCGTTAATCGCCTCGCTGTGGCGTCGGAGGCCGCTGCAGCCCCATCCATGCCCGGAAAACGCCCCAGCGGCACGTGGGGCACCGGCAAATCTGTCTTTATGAGTGTTCATCTGTGGTTATTCCGGTCAGCAGACGATGGCGAAGACTTCCGCCCCGGTCGCATCGGCCTTGGTCGCCAGCGCTCCAGACCAGGCTATGTCGCAATGGCTCTCCGGATTCAGCAGGTTTCGGCCTTCCGTAAACACCCAGCGCTTGCCCTGGTAGAGCTTCCTCATGGCAAAATAGTCCTGGGCAACGTCTGGCTGATCCTTGGGGAATATCTTCTCGGCCACCGAGAGTTGGTTCATCAGCGCGAACCCCATGTCATGCTTTTCGCTGGCGAAGTTGATCCCGGTAAACTGCCCCGGGAACTGCGCGGCCGTCTCCCAGCAAATCTGCCGGCCGAGCCCCGTCTCATCCCCGCAAGCCCGCAAGGCCGGCAGCCGGCGGTGGAATGTCCAGAGCGTCGTCTTGAGAAAGTTCCAGTCGTCAGTCCGGCATGTGAATAATCCCGCCAGCCGAAGCCGCCCCGCTTCCTTTCGGTCAATGTAGATCGAAGCCAGGTCGCCCTGGCCGCTGGCCGCCACGTCGAACCCGAGCCGGTAAGGCGCGGTGGTCGCAAACAGCTTCGGAAACGCCGCCCCGATGAACTGCGCAATCCGGACCTCGCGCGCGGCCTGGCTTTCCGGCTTGAACGTGCCAAACAACTCCACCATCTGGTGTGCCTCTAAGTGCAGCCGCTCAATCGAATAATCCTGCATGCAGTTCGCCAACTGCGCCCAGGGCACGATGGCCGACGTGCTGCCGGTCGGGTTGCAGTTGTAAGCCTGCTCGTAGATCTCAGGCAGCCGCGCCCGGTTCTTGCAATCCTGGATAAACGCCTCCCGCGTGAACTTCGTCCCCATCACCTGGTTGATTTTCTCCACCAGGCCCAGCTCCACCGCGTCTTCCATCGTCACCCGGTAGTAGGACCACCCGCCCTTGCCCGCCCGCGCCTCCTGCGCGAACTGGTAGAACAGCGTGTCCGTCCCGTCATGCGCCGACCAGATCCCCAGATCATAGCCCCACGTGATACGACCCTGTGCCGTCTCCCAAAGCTTCTCCGCGTTCTGATGCTTCGCGAACTCGTCCAAACCCACATCCCCGCCAAACACCGCCATCGCGTAAGGATTCGAGCTGAACGCCAGGATGCGCGACCCGTTGTCGAACTTGATGTAGCCGAACTTAACCTCCTCAACGAACGACTCGCCTTTGTCGTTCTTGGCCGGGACCTTTACCGAGTCCTCGCCGCGTGCGATAATGGACTTCGCAAAGTTGAAAACCGAGGCGAACTTCTCGCACGTCTGCAGGTATTCCACCGCCGATGCCTGGTCCTTCGTCGCGAACAGGTAATCCCGGTTCTTATTCAGCAGCCGCTTCCGGACATTCTTGAACGCATCCGCGTACGTCCACCCGATACGAACCGACTTCTCCGCAAACCGCATCCGCGATTCATCCTTGATCCACACCATCTGGTGCGGCAGGAAATAGCGCGACAGCTTCTTGTCAGAAGATTCGGCGTGCAGCGCTGGCAGTATCGCAGCCATGATTAACAGCAGTGTGAGCATGAGTCGGGCTGTGCCATTTGCCATTTGCCATTTGCCATACCCGTGTGCAGGCGGTCGGCAGTTGGCTTCTGCTGCAGCAGGCGCTGCCGACCGGGAGCCGGTGCGAACGTCTTCGCCATAAAGAGCGGCCCACTTTGCTCGCGTGTTTTGGTGTTCATTTTAAGAATTCGTTTGCGCCTTTTGCACCTCTTCGCGGCTATTTCAGCCCCAGTATCTCGTCCACCTTCTCCACAATGGCCTTCCGGTCCGCGTCGCCCAGTTCCTGCTTCGGATCGCGCAGCTTGGCCATCTCGTCGCGCGCCTCGCGCACCTTGGACTCCAGCACCTTCAACCGTCGGTCGCCCTGGCTCAGCTTCTCGCGGCTGATCTCCGCTTTTGTCTTTCCGCTCACATACTCCAGCACCATCGCCAGCGTATTATTCGCGAGCTGCAACAGCTTCGGGTTCGCCTTCCCGTTCACCTGCAGCGACATCACCAGCGACTTGCTGATCTCAATCAGCCGTTCTACCTGCGGCGCCGGATTCTGTTCAAACGCCGTATCCAGCTTCCGGTTCATTTGCGCGCCCGACGCGATCAGCGCGAACATCTCCTGCTCCGCCCGCTCCTGCCGCCTGTGCGCCAGGTAATCGCTGATAGACGACAGCGCCACCCGGCAGCCATCCTCCAGCAGCCCGGCTTGCATCTGGGCCAGTGTCTTGCCCTCGCGCTCCCACTCATCCAGCCGGGCCGCGAACGGATCTAGTTTGTTGGGGCGTGCCTTCACGTTTCTAGAGCTGTTTCGCCCGCAGCCGGCCTTCCGCTGTCAGCCCCCAGGTCGTGATCTCACTCAGTTCATTCCGGTCCCCGACAATTAACCCGCCGCTCTGCAACTCCCGCAATGCCTGCCGGAAATCACTCAGCAGCAGCGCGGGCTGCACAGCGCGGCACGCATCCTCCAGCAGCGGCTCGGACATTCCGGTGCCGGCCGCCAGGATCGCCTGCAAAACAAATCTCTTGGTAATCGTTATGGGGTTCATGCGCTCGCGATAATGTTGTCAAGTTTCTGGTCCATCCGGTTCAACTGCACGGTTTGAAGCTCCGATGCTTTTATCAGCCCCCCAATCTGCCTCTCGAAATCCGAGAGTTTCCCCTGCAACACAACCGCATCAGCGCGCCTCTCATCCCGCAGCGACCTCACCTCCAATTGCAGCGCCGCCGCCGCGCCGCGCTCAACCCCACCGATCTTTGAGAACAGTTCCTGGTGTGCCATGCGCTCTAGGTCTTGCTGCTTGTCGCAATGCTTTTTGGTGACAAACTTTTCCGCCGCCTCCGCCTGCACATCACCCGCCGCCGGCTTCCCTCGAATCTCCCTTGCTACCTTCACGATCAGCAGCCCGATCACCAGCACGATCGCCAGGCATGCCAGCCACGACGCGATCGCCAGCGGCACTGAATCCGCCACCGTTGCCGAAATGGAATTAAGATTGTTGGTCATAATTTCTCCAGATGTTCCCTGTACTTCGCCACCGGATGATCCGCCACCTGCTCAATCCGCCCCAGCCTGTAGCCCCAAAACGTCCCCAGGATGTCGCTGGCCGCCAGCCGCCAAATCGGCGGATCAAGCTCCACCCCGCCCAGCGACGACATGAAACACTCGTGCCCCACATGCCGACGCCCGGAGATCCACGGCGGAATCCTGGGAACGATGTCCTCCTCGTGCACCCAGCGGTAAGTCACATCCCCCAGCGTTAAATCATCCAGATTGCAGCTCTGCGCGTTGTAGGCCGCCTTCCAGGCCGCATCTGCCACCCGCGGCCCTCCGAACGTGTGCACCGCCATGATCGGGAAACCCATGCGCGCCAGGCGGAGCGCCAGAATTACCGACTCCCCGCCACCCTTCGAGTGCCCGTCAATGATGATCGGCTGCTGCGGTTCTGGTTTAACCACCTCCACAACCTGGTGGAATATGGAATCCACCGAACACCAGAACCCGATGTGCACCCGTCCGCATGGAGTCTCGGTCCAGCCCGCCCGCAAATCCGTCAACCAGTCCGGCGTATTCGCGCTGCCTCGGAGTGAGAGTTCGGTCGCTTTCCCACTCCCCATTCCGCACTCCGCATTCCCCACTAGCACGTGTGCCAACTCGCTCTCAAACGTCACGTGCTCATAGGCGTCTGCAGACGCCTGCACGCATACCCGCGCAAGCTTCAGCGAAATCCCGGAGGTTTGTTTCACGAATGGCATTTGGCCCTCTGTGCGTCTCTTGTGCCTTTTCGCGGCTAATCAGAACGTGAACCCGGCGCGTACCTCCAAAATCTTTCGCTCCGACGGGAACTGGAACCCGAGCCCTACCCCCGCATACGTGTGCTCCGTAAGCGCCTTATCCACGCGGAATCCCGGCTCGCAGAACACCCTGTCCCTGTCTTCACCAAAGCCATACCCGCCGTCGCAGTACATGCTCAGCCTCGTGTCGTGAATCCGGAACGCGACAGCCAGGCCGCCCTGCGCACTCACAATTGACCCCGCAGTTCCCGCATCGCGCATCACCCCCTCCGCCTCCACTGAGTTCCACACGCGATACGAGACCCCAATCGAGTTCGCCAGCGGATTGCTCCCGCCTTGGATCGAGTCCATCCCGGTCCAAAACGATCCGCGATTAGTAAATGTGCAGTCCAGGTTGGTGTTGAAGCTCGACACATACGAAATCGCCGTCTTGAAAAACGACGAGGTGTCAGTCGGCGCCGTGAGAGTGTCCGTGCTGTTCGTTTGTGCGGGCGCAGTCAGCGCCAGCGTTGCGATCCAGAGCGCGATCGGCGCGATCCGTCCAAAAGAGATTCTTGTCTTCATTTTGTGTGCTTCGTGTTTTTTGTGGTTAAAAGGAAGCCCCGCCACCCACCACCACAGAAAGGGCGTCTCTCACAGAGGGGGAAAAGTGGCAGGGCATTCCAGAGTTTTGTTTCTCAGCCATAACTTGACCACCCGCATTGCACGGGAACCGGTCACCGTCGTTTCGATTTTCTGGACGCCGCAGATTCACGACGACATCCAACCACACCTCACCCTCCCAATGTAAGAGGGTGATTTCCAACCATAGGGTTTACTCCTCTTCCTGCCCCCAGCCGCTTTTAACGGCCCCGTAATCCCCTGTCAACGGTAAACTCGCCTATCGGCTATTATCGGACACGAGGAACTACTAAGTGCTCTCCGCACTCGGGGCATCGAAACTCCTGACCCGCGGCCTCCGCGTCAACGGCTATCGGCTGCTCGCATGTGTGACATTCGAAATGCACCTCGGTCCCAACAAGTTTTGGAGCGTTTGCGGGTTGCATCTCAGGAGCTGGGAAGTCTGACTTCTCATTTGAGACAGCCGGCTGTACTGGAATGTCGCTCCCGCAAAATCTGCACTTGATTGCCTCGCGCTGAATCATCTCGGCGCAGAACGGGCATTTCTTCTTGTCGGCCACAGCCTTCTTCTCCTCTGCCTCCATCGCTGGCGCCACCTTCCGCAGTTGGCTCGACAACTCCGAGAAAATCCGTTCCACATTCCGCCGGTTCTTTCCAAAACTCAAATCGCCGCTGGCGAAAAAACCGTCGCCATCCAGGAACCCGCCGCGCGAGATCCCCGTCTTCGGCGCAGAGCCGATCCTGACCAGCGTCCGGTTCTGGCCCGGCTCCGTCAGTGTTGCGTGAATGTTTTCACCCCAGGAGAGCAAACTCATCCCCGTCTTGATGACTACCCGGCCCGCCAACGCGTCGCTCGAATGCACGCTCATCCCCTCAATCCTTGAGACCGCTCTCAGCAGACAGTCAAAAACAACCTGCTTAGGGAACGGATATTCCGCCTCTCCAGAGTCAATGTTTGCGCTCATTTTTCTGTCTCCAGTCTTCCTGTCTTACCTGCCTGCTCTTGCGGCGTAGCCGCGCTTCGATCAAGTAGCTCGCGCATCCCGGTGCGCAATTCGGCTAACTTCTTTTCCGCAGCCAGCGCCCGCTCTCTCCAAATTTCCTTTTCCTCATGCTCTGCCTTCGCCGGGCCAAGAATGTCGTGAAGTATAGCGCCAACCGCTGCCGGGTCTCCTCGTTTCCTCGCCAGAGCAGTTCCTGCCGCGATCTGGGTCAACACCTGCTCCTCGGCATACCGTATGCCCACCTCGCCCTCTACCAGTTTCAATCGATAATCGATCTTTGGCCCAAGAAGTCTCCGCCCAGCGAGAATTGCATAGATCATGGACTCCGATGTCTTCAGCGCGCTGGCGACATCGAACCACGTCCACCCCTTCACCAGCCGCAGTTTTTCCAGGCGATTCTTGGGGCTATACTTTTCTTCACTTTTCTCTTGCACGATTTGTGAAGTCTTGTAGAGTTTTGTGCATGTTAGCGCGAAAACCGAACAACGATATACGGCTTGAGGCAAAACTCCATCTAAAAAAGTACGGATGGACATACCGCACAGCCGCCCCGGAACTGGGAGTCTGCTTTGTTCACCTCTGCCTGGTGCTGAACGGCCACCGAGCATCACTCCGCCTCCTCAGCGCCGTCATGCAACTCCCAATCAATCCCAAATCCTGTGATGCCAAGAGTCAGCTCAAGAAAGCCGCATAATTCCCATGCCCCATCCCATGAACCCCATTTCCACTCTCCCAGCGCGCGGGGGCCAGATGCTGCCGGCAGGAAATCTCCGGAGCGGGTGCGAGGATCATCCGATAGAACTCTTCCCCGCGCGCGCCTTTCATTCCGCATTCCGCACTCCGCACTCCGTACTGGCCCAACTCTCCCCCGCGCGCGCCTCTGCCATTTGCCATTTGCAATGACTGCCTCCCTCCCAGTCCAAAAACATCTCCCATTGAAGGACCCCACCTTCCGTCCCACCTGCGGCCTCGACGGTGCCAAGCACGTCCTGGACCTGAACGAGGATTACATCCTCGACCTGATCGCCGGGAAGCAAATCCGCTTCGCCTGGAACATCGGCCTCGGCAAAGACCGCCGCGAGATAAGAATCCTGCGCGCGAGCATCGACCACTACATGGCCCACGGCAGCAAGCCGGATGGTTTAACCGAAGACGCCGTCTTCGCGCTCCTGCTTCCTCCCGGATTCCAGTCGAAACTCGACCCGCGCCACCCGGATCGCACCTACCTGACCAACGGGGAAATCCAACGCAGCTTGAATTGTGTCAGCGACCACGTCCTCCATCTGGTCGAGTCCGGGGACCTGGCTCTGGAGCCCAAGACCGATTATGGCCGTGGGCCGAACAATGCTGCGCGCATCACCGTCGTCAGCTTCAAAGCGTTCCTTCAATCCCGGAGGCTGAAATGAACGATAGCATCACACGCCTGGCCAACACGATTCGCCGCCTCGATCAAAAGCTCAAGGAGGCCATGTCCTCTGGCGATGAAGAATCCGCCGCCAGGGCCAGCAACGCCATAAACGGAATCGTCTGGGCCAGCCAGGAGCTGCTCAGCGTGGAAGACTTTCAGGCCCTCACGGCCGCCGCTGGACTCTCCAGCCTAGATACCGGTCTCTGCATCAACATCATCAACTTCGACGTGTCACCATGAACGAACCTATCCAAACAACTGCCGCTCTTGTTCCATTTAAAGGCTCCAAACTATCGCTCAAGGGCGACATCACCTCCGCCAAGAAATGGCTCGACGGTGCTGCCCGCTGCGAGGCCGCAAAGGTCTTCTGCCAGGTAATGGCCGGATTCGAGCTCGCCATCCTCTGGAAACAGGCTGGGATTCAGAATGGCGGGGATCACACCTCGGCAGAAGCTAGAGCAGTTTCCCGCGATGGGAAACTGCTCACCCATGACCAGATCTGCGAATTGGTAGGCGAGTCCAAGAGCCAGGTTTACCGCTATCTCGCGATGGCCAGAGTCTGCGCTACCCGCCTCAAACGCATGCCGGAACTCGGCGACTTCAATCCCCTCACCACTCCCATCGCTCAGCTCCCTCAAGCCAAAGCCGATGCTCTGCAATCGGTAGTTCACAAGCTCACCGATGGCTATACGCAAAAGGAATTTGGCGAGAAACACGGCCTCTGGAAAAAACCCTCGGGCAACCCTAACGCCAAGGGCAGCGGGCAGCCCGACAAGAAGCTCACCACCGAAGAGGAGGCCGCGCTCTTGCGCGAGATGGCCATGACTGCTAGCGGCTGCATGGGCAAAGCCATCGCCGCCTCCAATAAGAACTTCTTCCTGCTCACGCACGTCAACGACCTGGAAGTCAATGCGCAGGTCGCCATCCTCGATCACGCCCTGAAACTCCGCCGCGCCTGGCTCGCCCTGCCGAAGGCCAAACGCGACCCCGCCGCCATCGAACCCATGCTGAAGGATGCACCCCTGAAATGAATTTGACGATCCCGACCGCCCTAACAATCCACGAGACACTCAAAACTGAGGTCTGGACCGTGCAACGGAGCCCATGCGTGCCGAGTGCTTCCAGTTTAGTCAGCGAGACCCGCTTAATGCGTGGTCGTGCCAGTAGGGCTCATCCTTCCCTTCACGTTTCACGCATCACGCATCACGCATCATGAACCTCACCATCCCCGACCTCGCCTACATCGGCAGCCTGCCTCCCGAAGTCCTAGCCGACGCCGAAAACTGGCGCGACGCTCTCCTGGACACGCTTAACGCTTCACGCGGCACGCTCACCACCACCCTTCAGCAAATCGCCCGCCGCATGGGTGTCAGCTACCAGACGGCCCGCCGCAAATACGACTCGTGGCGGCACGCGCATCACAGCATCCGCGCCCTGGTCAACAACGCCAAAATCCCGCAAGGTAATTCCGCCGTCACTGCTGAGTTCCTGGAATGGTTCAAAGGCATCGTCGAGGACAACCAGCGCAAGACCAAGCCGGCCTGGCGCACCTTCTGCCGCATGTGGAAGCGCGGCGAAACCATCCCCGGCATGGACAACACGCTCCCCCGTCACTGTCTGCCGCCCGGCTTCGGCTACGACAACCTGGCAGGTAAAATCCGCGACGTGTTCGCCACCACGGCCATGCGCCAGGGTCTCGGCGCGGCCATCGCCAAGTGCGGCCCGCAGATATTCTCCAACCGCGCCGACCTGTGGCTCATGTCTCACATGATGATTGACGATCTCTGGCACGATAACTTCGTCGTGTTCCAGCGCCAGATCGTCCGCGTGTTGGAATTGGACGCCCTGGACGCCTTCAGCGGCAACCTCATCACTTTCGGTTGCAAACCCAGAACCCAGCGTCCCGATGGCACCTTTGAGAACCTCAAAGAGCGTTATGCTCGCCTTCTCGTTGCCGGCGTCTTCGTCAACACCGGCTATTCTCCACGTGGAACATGGATGATGGCCGAGCTTGGCACCGCCGCCATCTCCGAGCACGTCGCCCGCGTCCTCTATGACCGCACTGGCGGCCTGATCCGCCTCCGCGAGAACGGCATCACCGGCAACGAGCAGGCCATCATCGGCTGGCGCGGTCAGGGCAAAGGCAACCCCCGCTTCAAAGCTGCCCTCGAAAGCATCCGTAATCTCAAGCACAACGAGCTTGCAGACGCCCGCACGGTCCCCGGCCAGACCGGCAAAGACGTGGAGCATCGCCCGGAGTATCTGCACGGCCA
The DNA here is from genome assembly GCA_039680545.1 of Bryobacteraceae bacterium. GTDB lineage: Bacteria > Acidobacteriota > Terriglobia > Bryobacterales > Bryobacteraceae > JAEHDI01. The sequence goes on from JBDKSR010000121.1 coordinate 25,751, forward strand.
GCTAAAAGACTGCGAAGAAACCCTCAAGGCAATGGCTGTTCTCGCCATGAAAAACCCCGCTCGCGCTCGCCAGCTAAAACTCAACCTCCTCGATTACCACGCCGATTTTCTTCCCCTCTTAATGGACGTTTATCGGGAGATTAACCAACGCACCTGGCACGATCTGCAAGGTTGGCATGAAATCCCCGGCAACTGCGTCATCGAATACCGCACCACCCCGACCTCCGACCGCTGGCTGACCGACGCGGAATTCTCCTCCCTCCCGGAAATCTCAAAGCAGTTGCTGCTGACCGCCGCCGCCGAGGACAAGCGTTACCTGAACACTCGCAAGCTATCCCCCGCCGAAGTCTTCGACCGCCACAGCCAGGAACTCATCAAGCTCCCTCCCTTTGTCGTGGGCGAGCTGCTCGGCGATGACTACGCCCGCGAGCTGGAGGTGGTCGGTGCGTACTTCCGGGAATTCCAGGATGCCGAACTCTGCCCCGAGCCCCTGCGCTACGAATCGGTGATCGTCACCCCGGATGGCCAGCGCCAGCAATTATCGGACGGCAAATATCTGGTCTTCGCCAATCCCTTCGACCTCTCGCACATCTTTGTCCACAACGCCCGTGGCGTCTGCCTCGGAGTCGCCCCGCGCGTCCAGCGAATCAACCCTGCCAACCTTCACCAGCTCCACAGCGCCTACGCCTACCGGGCCAAGCGCCTGACCGAACTGCAAGCGCCCATCCTGAAGCGTCATGCCGGCATGGTCCGCGATGAAACCGACCGCCTCGCCCACAACGCCCGCGTCCTGGACACCAGCAAACCATTCACTCAGGAAGAGCGCGATCAGGCCGCCCTGGTCGCCACCGAAGGCCCCGCCGCCGCCAACGACATCTTAGCCTCGGCGATTGCCGATCCGGCTATTGGCAATTCCGAAGCCGCCGACGATTTACTCAGCGCGATAGCCGGACAACCTCCGGCCGCTGAGCAGTAACACGCACCACGCACCACGCACCACGCACCACGCAACACGCACCACGCAACACGCACCACGCACCACGCAACAGAAAGGGCATCAATGAAATCATCCTCTGAACAGTGTCTCCCCCCCAGCGACCGCTCCGACGCTCCCGACTCTCCCGACACTCCGCACTCCGCGCTCCGCGCTCCGCACTTAAACAGCGCCCTCACCGCAATGGCCGAGGCCCGCGAGAAAATCCCCGGCGACGTCGTCAACCGTGCCACCGCCGATCTGCCGGATAACCAGCGCAGTGCTATTCGCCGTTTCCACGCCTACTACCTGGAAAACGACCTCAGCCTCAACGAAGCCGGCAAGCTCATTGACCTGAGCGGCTCCACACTCGGCCTCGCCTTTCGGGGCAAATACGAAGCCCGCCTCGACAACCTGGTCGGCGAGATCGAACGCTTCTTTGAACTCTTCGACAAACGCAACCAGGGCCGCAAGCTCCAGTTCATCCCCACCCGCTTGACCGAGCGCATCTGGCGCGTCTGTGAATCCGCTTTAGAGTTTCAGCGCGCCGCCTTCATTTTCGGCGAGTCTCAAATCGGCAAAACCGAGGCCCTTCTCGAATACGCCCGCACCCACAACCACGGCAGCACCATCTACGTCAGCGTCCCAACGGGTGGCCACATTTCGCACTTCCTCTGCCGACTGGCCGAGACCCTGCGCATCAGTGCCCGCATGCGCCCCGCCGAGCTGCGCCAGCGCATCATCGGCGCCTTCGATAGCCGGATGCTCCTAATCGTGGATGAGGCCCATCAGTGCATCATCGAGCACGCCCACAGCACCTGCCGCCTCCAGACCATCGAGTTCATTCGCGAGATATTCGACCAGACCCACTGCGGCCTGGTCATCTGCGCGACCAAAGTCTTCCAGGAAGAGATGGAGTGCGGTGCCCTGGAGAAGCTCTTGCGCCAGATGAGACGCCGCCGGCTGTGCGCGTTGAATCTGCCCGACCGTCCCACCCAGCAGGACCTTAACACCTTCAGTGCCGCCAACGGCCTGCCCCCATCCAGCGGCGAGGCCCGCAAGTTGGAGGCCAGCATGGTGGACAGCGAGGCATTGGGCATGTGGCTCACGCTCTTGCGCATGGCCTCCAAGCTCGCCACCCAGCGCAAGCAGCCGCTGACCTGGGCGCATGTGTTGACGGCCCACAACGGCCTCCAGCAGCTCGAAACCGGCTCCAACTAATCCCCGATTAAACCACCACAGAAAGGGCATCAAATGAAAACCAAAACCACCCCCGTAGCGGCGCCTCGTAAGAGCGCCGCACTCTCCTCCCGAAAGGAGGCCGAATGAAATTCCCTCCCGTCTCTCCAGTCCATCCAGTCTCTTTCGACCCTCCCGTTAATCCTATCCAACCTGTGACCCCACAAGAAGCCCTCGCAAAAATGGCCGCCGATCAGTCTGAAACCCCGAAAGCGCAGGAGGCCGCCAAGCGGCTCAACGAAGTCCTCGATCATCTGCGCTGGTTCAATGACAACGGACTTGATCTCACCATCAAACCAAAGAAGAACGGCTGGACAATCACACAGAAAGCCCGATAAAAAAACATTCCACTTACCCCCTATGACCGCCCTAGACGCACTAGCCCCCACCACCGCCGCCCTCCATCGCCACATCGCCGCAGCCGTCCCTCCCGTCCCTTCCATCCCTGCCGACGACTCCCCGCGCATGCTCAAATACATCATCCTCGAAGCCCCCGACGGCACCGAATCCGTCCTCCTCTTCAGCCGCTCCCTCCAGCACCGCGACGCCCTGCCCGAATCCCTGCGCCCCATCAGCGCCGGCTTCGTCATACTCTACGACCAAAAGATCAGCGTCCCCAAGATCGGCTCCGACACACTGCGCCTGGACCCGCGCCCCCAAGACCACCAAATAATCTCCGCCCTCCTCCTGGGCACCCCCGTCCCTCAAACCAAGTAACCAAACAATACATATATGCAAGCATCCCAAGAAATCACACTCGCCACCATCGAGCAATCCGCCAAACAGTTCGCCGCCGACCGCGCCGAGCTCGCCAGCGAAGTCCAAACCTTGGAAGCTCAAATCCAGGCCCTCAAGCAAGCCGCCCTGGCCAGAATCAAACGCCGCGTCGCCAAGGCCGCCGAGAGCCAGAGCGCCCTCTCCAACCTCATTGACGGCGCCCGCCACCTTTTCATCAAGCCGCGCACCATCGTCATGCACGGAATCAAGCTCGGCCTCCAGAAAGGCCGCGGCGGCATCAGTTGGGAAGATGACGCCCGCCTCGTCAACCGCATCAAGCAGCTCTTCTCCAAGTCCCAGGCCGAGCTGCTCATCAAAACCACCGAGCGGCCTATCGCCAAAGCCCTCGAAGACCTCGACGCCTCCGACCTCAAGAAGCTCGGCGTCACCATCGAAGCCACCGGAGACGTCGTCGTCATCAAGCCCGTTGACGGTGACGTAGACAAGCTCGTCAGCGCCCTCTTAAAGGACGCCGTCGAGGAAGCCGCGCAGCAAGCCGCTTAACAATTCCCTGACAATAATTCCCCTGACTAAACCGGAAACTAAAATCCCATGCTAACCACCATCACCCACCTCCCCATCCACGCCACCGGCGAATACGGCCACGACCTGGCTCGCGACCTCAACCTCCTGGCCGCCCGCCGCCGACGCCACGAAGCCGCCCGCCGCGCCCTGATCTTCGCCATCTACGCTGCCGGCTGGATCGCCCTGGGCATCGGCATCGGCGCCATGATCCGCTTTTAGCCTTTATCATTTATCCTTCATCCTTCATCCCTATGCGCCAGCAAGAACTCCTCTACGGCGTCGCCATCCGGCGCCACGATCAGCCCTCGAAAACCCGCCTCCTCTGGGATGGCTTCTCCCGTCCCTACCTGACTGCCTTCCGTTCCGAAGCCGTCAAAGAAAAGCGCGCCGCCGTCGAATCCGGCTGGCGCAAGTCCCGCGTCGTCAAAGTCCTGGCCAAATTCACCTGGTTGGTTGTTGGATGTTGGATGTTGGATGTTGGATGTTCCGCCGCCGACCTTATTCCACAATCCATCATCCAGCCCCCCCGCACCTACCACTTCGCCGCCACGGCCGTCTCCACCAACGGCCTGGAGTCCGACTACAGCGCCGAAGTCACCACCACCAACCCCCGCCCCACTCTAGCCTGGGACCGGGACACGCACTACGCACCACGCACCACGTTCCACATCTACCGCGGCACCAACACCGGCCTCTACACCACGAGCTGGCCCGCCGGCACAGCTTATGTCTTTTCAGTCCCTTCCGTCCCTCTCCCCACAAACAGAGTCCTCACCATCACCACCACCAACGCCACAAATATCGCCTACCGCCCCTGGACCGGCACCTGGATGCTCTCCGGCAAAACCAACCTCACATTCACAAATCCCTCCGTGAGCCTCGAATACCGCCCCCTTGGTCCCACGCGCGCCAGCCCCGCCCGCGCCTCGATCACCCTCACCAACCAATGACCCATAATCTCATTAGCCGACAGCGCCAGATCGTCGCCGGCATCGCGCTGGGTAAGACCCGCGCTGAAATTGCTCTCGTTCTTGGTCTCTCCATAAAGACCGTCGAGTTCCACATCAACAACACCGACAATCCCTATTCCATCCGCCACAAATTAGGATTCAGTGACACCGCCCGCCTGACCCACTGGGCCATCCAACACCATCTCGTTAAACTCGGTGCCCCCCTTTAGTCATTATGCACTTCATCGTCCAGAGCACATTCTGCTGCGGTCGCACCTACTACCGTCGCCGCTCTCTCAGCGGCTACATTAAAGACCCGGATCGAAAACTCTGGCGCGGCCACCGCACCCATTGCGATCACTGCGGTCGTCCGCTGGAATGGGGCATTCGCTACAAAGGCCACACCGCTCACAGCCGCTGGTATTTCCGAATTAAAGGCCGCAACGCCGCCCTCGGCCTCACCGCCGCCGGCACACCCCGCATTAAAAGACCCGCCTTCGACCACACCAAATACTGCCGCCAATGGCGCGCCGCCAACATCGCCCTCGGCCTCACCAGCAAAGGCCGCCCACGAAAAATCAGCCGCCTTGGCCTCCCCTCCAACCCCATCGAAATCGCCTGGCGCCAGTTCCGCGCTTCAATGTCCATTCCGGATTCCGCCTCGGCTATTGGCGATTGACTATTGGCTATGCCCTCAAAACTTCCAGCCCCAATACCCCTGCAGACCGCCCAGCGCTGGTCCACGGCCGTCCTCACCGAGCTGCAAAAACACTGCACCCGCATCGAGACGGCCGGCAGCATCCGCCGAGGCCGTCCCCAGTGCCACGACATAGACATCGTCTGCATTCCCCTCACCCATGAAACCAAAGACCTCTTCGGCGCCACCCAAAACCAAACCAACCAGGTCCTCGAATGGGCGCGTGGATATATCCAACGCGCTGCTAGCTTGCCACCTGCTGGAGTTGGCGAAGAAACTCCTCGCATCATATCCGGTGGAGAAAAGCCCGGCAAACAGCTCATCCTCCAGCTACGCAAAGTCCAGCTAGACCTCTGGTTCGCCACCGAGAAAAACTTCGCCTCCCGCATGCTCTGCCGCACCGGCAGCATGGAACACAACCAATGGCTTGCCCTGCGCTTCACCGAGCGCAACATGCACTGGTTCCCCTACGAAGGCATCGCCACCCTCGACAGCCTGCGCGAGCATAATATCACCCTCCAAACCCACGGCGCTGCCGACAAAGCCGTGGCTGCCGGCCTGATCCTCCCAGCCGGAACAGAGGCCGACCTCTACGGCTATGCCGGACTGGAACTAATCCCCCCCGAACACCGCGAGCTAGACTGGCTCGCCAAAAACATCGACTCCGGCCTATGAACTCCACCACTAACACTGCGGGTGAGCGACCGCGATAACTACTGAGCGATGATATGACCAAGACCAAACGAAAACCCCAGACCCCGGTTCGCTCGACCCGCTTGGTTCGGCTCCGCAGCGACCAGTTCGTGGCGTATGTAGGGCACCGCGGCGGGCGGACAATAGCCACCGTCACCAGCATCTGGAGACTGCCAAACAACCCGCACTGGTACGGCTCGATGACCCTCTCCCGCAGGAACAACGGAGTCAAGTACTGCAACGGTATAATCCCGAGCCGCTTGGCCATGAGGAACAGGAGCCTATGGCGCAGACGGTATAGGCTGAACACCAAACTCAGCGGCGGCGGGCCACTGAGCAATAAAACGACTGAAGCGGAATCCCGCCGTCCGCGGAGTGATCGGTTCGGAGACAATATGAAAACGCCAGAAGATTGGGCCGCCGCAATAGGTAAGGTGACCAACACGAGCAGGAAGCACCAAAGCGATCTAAACGTGATGGTCCAAGAAATCCAAGCGGAGGCCAGACCGCAAAAGGTATTCGTCCTGCACATGGGCCAAGGCCACGACATCGGGGCGGCTGTGGGGTGGACCGCATCATGGGAGTTTGCATGCGCATGGGCTGAGAAGAAGAAAGGGAGCTATGAACCGCTGTCCGAAGTGTCTCCGAACAAATAGCTCACCGACCGCCGCCATGAATACCTGCGATGCCCGAAAACAGAACAGCCTCCCGATGACCGAGAGGCTGGCGGCGGTTCGTGTGGAGCGTCTGGTTAGACGGCCCGGATTGGCTTCTTTTTCGGTCTGCCTCCGCGCTTCCCGTTTTCCTTCGCGGCGGCTGCTTTCGCAGCAGACTTGGCCTTCCCACCAAGCCTGCCCAATGCCTGAGCAGCGCGATTCATGCGACCTCCAGGGTGTATTCAACGGCGACGCACGGCTCACGGCGGGCCGCAGATTCTCTTGCCGCGGCCTCTTCCGCCGCCACCGCTGTCCAATGATGGCTAATCGCCACTGCGCGCTCACCCCAAGTGTCCAGGGCGGCGCGGGTATAGACGCCGTGCGTCGGGTTGTTTCCGCCGTAGATGTTTCCGAAGGACTGTTTGATATTTTTCATGGTCAAAGAATAACCTAACCGCTTGGGATATGCAACAACTATTTTCAACTATTTTAGGGGGCCAGAATAGGCCGAAAACTGGGCCGCCTAACAAGGATTAGGCAACAACCGTTCGTATAATATGAACCTCGAATCAGCCCTTTCCAAGACCCGTGAAATCATCCGTCTCAGACATCTATCATTATCCACCGAGGACACTTACGTCGCCTGGATCACCCGCTATTCAAGGTTTATCAGCGAGCGCTGCCACGAAGCCAACGTCCAGCGCGCCGTCAAATCCGCCGCCGTCCCGCTCGGCCTCGACATCACCCCGCTTTCAGCTTTCAACTTTCAGCATTTCAGATTTCCCAATGCTCCTCTCTAAGAAACAAACCTGCGTCTTCTGGCACGAGTGGGCCGCCTGCGTACGCCTGCACCACTGGCCCACATCCGAAGCCGAAACCCAGCGCAAAGCCATGCTCGCCCGCGCCGGCTTCACCAGCCTCACCAAGGTCGACAAACTCACTGGCTTCGACCACGTCCTGGCCGAAATCAAAGCCCTAAGCCAGCCCAGCGACCTGGAAGCCCAGCTCCGCCAGCAAAACCAGCCCCGCACCCGCCTCGTTTATGCTTGCAGGAAACTAGCCGACGAAGCCTACATAGTCGCCCTGGCCGCCAGTACGCGCTTCAACACCAGCGACTGGACCGCCCTCCCAATGGAGACCCTGGAGGAGCTCCGCATAACCCTGTCCGACCGCCAAGTCGAAAAGCGCCGCCACGGCACCGCCGAGACCCGAGCCATCAAAGCCCGAGCCCGCAAAGCCGCTGCCCCCGCCCCCCGCATCACCTTCCCCGACTTGGCTATCGGCAATCCGGCTATCGGCTATCCCGACGAGCCCGAACAACCGGCCGCCAACCCTTGCGAGCGTTGCGGCAGTGAATGCAACCCCGAGACCGGCGAGTGCGAGGAATGCACTGAGCGCCGCGCCCAATCCAAATCCCAGGAACACGCCTCCGACCTCGCCGCCGTATCCGACGACGTACCGTTCTAATGAACCATGATCGCACCCTCGGCACCATCTGCACCGGCATCGGCGGCTTTGACACCGGCTTCGAAGAGTCCGGATGGAAAACAGCCTGGCAGATCGAACTGGACGATGTTAACCGGGCTGTCCTTGCTGATAGATTTCCTTGGGCCCGACAATACCGGAATCTCCTCGACTGGCGCTCATTTGCCCTGTCCCCAGTCGCCTGCATTGCCTTCGGATTCCCCTGCCAGGACATTTCAAACATGGCGGCAGCTAAGCACGACCAATCGAAGCGAGGTCTTGCTGGCGAGCGCAGCGGACTCTTCTTCGCAATCATGGAAATCGTCGAAGCTCTCAAGCCCGCTTGGCTGGTCATTGAGAACGTCCCGGCCCTGCTCCATTCCAACGATTGCCAGGACTTTGAAACAGTCATCCGCCAACTTGCCGACCGCGGGTATGTGGGATTCTGGCGGGTGCTTGATGCTCAATACTTCGGAATCCCCCAAAAGCGCCGTCGCCTTCTCTTGGTCTCGGGTCTTGGACGCCACCCCTCAATGGACATGCTGGTTGACGCCGGGCCAGTGGAATCGCTACCTGCGTCGCCTGGCTCGAACTGGGTAGCAAAACAAGCGGATGCTTGGGCTGGCTATACTCTTACGGCTCCCAACAAATTCAACAAGTGTTCTTCCCGCATCAACTTGGGCTCTGAACTTCTCGTTGCTGAGGAAGACGGATGGCATTCGATGGTTGAGCGGGCCCGAGAGGTTGAGATACATGGGTTTCGCTGCGGACTGGATGCGACCAACCTTGAAGAGGCTTATGCCGCAGGCAATGCATTCCCCCCCCCGATGGCAAAATGGATTGCTGAAATTCTGAACCGATCATGACCCCGTAACCAAAAACCAGAGTGGCCCGCCCGTGTTGCAAGCACGAGCGAGCCGCGACAGCTCACCCGAGTTAAAGCAAATGAGCGTATCGCATCATAGACCGTATTCACGAACCGTGTTTGTAGTCGAGGGAATAAAGCTAGCCGTAGTGGTCACCTCCGTGGCCGGAAAAATGACCCAGCGCCGCCAGCGTTTCGAGACCCCGGACGCCGCCCTCGCCTGGGCTCGCCATCATCACGCCGCCCTAGTCTATTCTCCAGCCTCCGATCCCACCCGCAACTGATGCCCTCCCATTTCGCACTCCGCACTCCGCGCTCCGCACTTAAGCAGCCCACCAGCCTATCCGGGCGCTCGCGGATCGCGCGTTGTGGGCCGCCCAGCGCGCAACGGCGCCCGATCCCGATCCCGTCCGCGACCTGGCCAAAGCCGACTGCCTGTTAGTCCAGGCCCTGCGTCGGAAAAAGCCCCCCGTTAAGCGGGGCATTAACCCCCAGCTAACCCTCCTTTAATGCGCCCCATCGTTATATCAGAGCTATTCCAATCCGGCCTTGTGGCGGGTTTTTGTCTCAGATTGTCCTGCCTCCGCGCTATCGGCTCCAAAACCTTCAGCTTCCGGGCCTGTTTCGGCCTTATTCTGCTTCCTTCGGCCTAATTCGGCCACTTCTCAAACCGCGCTCCTAGACTCACTTCCCGTTGGGGTTATT
>JBDKSR010000122.1:0-3279 GCA_039680545.1 Bryobacteraceae bacterium
ACCATCTCCCAGAAGCGCGTGACGTACGACCTACATCGCCTGATGGATGGCGCGACAAAGCTCAAGACAAGCGAGTTCGCCGCCGCCATCGCGGAGAACATGGCGTCCTGATCACACGCCGACCCAGATTCGCCCGACACCGGCGCCGTCACGCCGGCGAGCCGGGACGTAGTCGCGCAAGCAACTGTTCTACAACCCCCATTCGCCGGCGCAACTCGTCGCGAAACGAGGCTGTTCGGGTGTGATGGATCTCGGCGGGCAACTCCCGGAGTTCGCGCTCCAGAAGCTCGACGACCAGCTTCTGCTCTTCGCTGTTGAGCACCGGTTGGGTAGACACGGCGGCGTTCATCGCTGCACCTCCCAGTAGGACTCTTCAGCTACAATTTACCACCGGTCCTCAAACTCGCAAATAGGAAGAATGGGATGCCAAATTGCTGTTTTTACCAAACGAACCCAATTTGGCGTCAGTCGAGGCGGGATTTGAGCCGTACTCTTCGCGCGGCGACGATCCTGGAGCCGGGCTGAACTGCGGCCATTTTGGAGCCCGCCACCTTCATGCTCAGGTGGAATCCCCGAACCGAACCCGGCCCCTTAATCGACACCGTCCGCACCCCCGACGCATCGATGCCTGTCAGCCCACGTTCCTCGCATCCAAGCGAATTACCATTGCTGCAGACGATCTTATTTCCGTTCAGGTCGATGGTGAGCCCCTCAGCACCGACAATCAAGCCGTTCGTATTGTAACAGGTGATGTTGTGATCGAGGACGAGATCACGAAGGATGGTTGTCCCGCAGAGAGGGTCACTTTCGGGCTGAGCAAGGGCCAAAAGCGGCAAAAATGCCAGAAAAATGAGTCTCATGACTGCTCCTGACTGTCCGCAGATTCTACGGAGTGTTTTGATTCTATGGGGGATCCGTCAAGGAGGCAATACTGAAAAAGGAACACTCATTTCCCATATCTTCAGTTAGTATTCGGGGGGCAATACTAAAGATACGAAAAGGGATTTGAGTCGTGTGACTAAAAAGCAGGGCGGTACGGGACCGCCCTGTGCGGAGTCAGATGTCCTGGGGAGACATTCTTATTCGCCCGCTTTACAAATACCGCTGATGATGCCCAAATAAGTGTTGCAATCGTTGGTCTTACTCCAACGGTTCTCCACCGCCGAGTCACGCGCCGCGAGGTCGTAGTTGATGATCACGGCCGGAGCGGGATAGGGCCAACTGCAACTGGTGTACGCTCCCTGGCCTTGAATCGGATTCTGGCGGACGGTGTTGTTGCTGATCGTGTTGCCGGCGGCACTGGCGCGAGCGGCCACGCCGTCGCCGCAATTCGATTCGACCGTGTTCTGCGCGATGCGGTTGCCCGTCGTGCCACTGCCTTCAAGAGCGATGCCCGCGTCGAAGAGTCCCGCGTCAGGGTAAAGGTACGTGTTGTGGAATCCGTTATTCGTAACGGTGTTGTTCGTCAACGTGTTACCGCTGGAATCAACAAGCAGAATTCCGAAGGATTCCGCACCGTCATTGTTGTTCGCGTAAACCATGTTGCGCTGAATCTTCACACAGGCGGCGGATACAAGCCGGATGCCGTAACGATGCCAACTCACGTCGTTTCCGTCGATCAGGATCGCACCCGGGCACGATACATTCTCGACCAGGATGCCCGTGGCCGTTCCGCGATGCGTATACAGTGTGCTGTTCGACTGCGGTCCCGAAATCGTGAGCGACGCGATGGACGCCTTGGCAGTGCCACTGAGCTTAATGCCGGTGTCGAAACCGTAAATTGTCCCAGGTCCCTTTATCGTCACACCCGAGGTGTTGCCAACATCAATTCCGACGGCACTGGTGTTTCCTTGGCACGAGAGATAACTGCCAATACACGAGATCGATTTGCCCGCCAAGTCAATGGTGATCCCGTCGGCATCTGCGATCAGCCCAGGACCACTGTTACAGGTAAGGTCTTCGGTAAGAACAACATCGGCGGAGACGGTGCTCCCGCAAGTTAGCTGCCCGGATAACACCGCGGGAATGAGAAACAGCGCAGATAAGGCGAAGGTAGCCGTAAACCGCCTTCCCGTTTTCGTGTTCACTCTTCACTCCTCCCTGATTCCTGCATTCCGCGGCACAATTAGCTTACAGTTCCGCGAGTAAGGTGATTCTATTCCCCTCGTCATCAGGCAGCAATACTATAGAAGGGCAAACCGCTCTCATAACTTAAGTTAGCAATTCATGGGGAGTACCAAGGGCCACCAATTGACCGTGATCTTGGGGTAATTTCCCAGAAGCATTGTCAGAGGCGCCGCGCGGGACTATGCTGTTGAGAAAAAGGAGCCCGGCTATGGTGAATCGCAGGACGTTTCTGACGGCGGCACTCGCAGCGGGGACGGCGTCTTCCGCTCCTAAGCTCGCGATTGACGGCGGTACCCCAGTTCGTGAGAAGCCCCTTCGCGCCGATTTCTTCGGTCCACAGTATTACGACGAAAAGGAACGGCAGGAACTCATCGACGTCTTAACCACCCGCAGACCTTTCCGGTGGTACGGCACGGGCGGCGAACCTCCTAAGAAGGTGATGACCCTCGAAAAGGAATTCGCGGCATGGATGCGGACCAAGTATGCCCTAGCCGTGACATCAGGCACGGCCGCGCTTCAATGCGCGCTGGCCGGGCTCGGGATTGGTCCCGGCGACGAAGTCATCGTACCGGCATGGACCTGGCACTCCTGTTTCAACACAGTGGTGCTGGCGGGGGCCTTACCCGTCTGCGCCGAAATCGACGAGACGTTCAACATCGATCCCGACGATTTCGAACGCAAGATCACGCCCCAAACAAAGGCCGTGATGGCGATCCATCTGCAGGGCAACCCGTGCGACATGGATCGCGTGCTGGCAGTGGCCCGCAAGCATAAGGTCCTGGTTCTTGAAGACTGCGCGCAAAGCGTGGGCGCAAGTTACAAAGGGCGGCCCCTCGGGTCGCTGGGCGACATCGCCATCTATAGCCTGCAACTCAACAAAACGATTACGGCGGGCGAGGGCGGGATGGTCGTTACAAACAGTCCGGTGTTCTTCGAGCGCGCGGCACGATTTCACGATCTGGGTTCGCTGCGAGGTCCGCACCAACAATGGCTTGGAACGCCTCAATTGGGATCGTTCATCGGGGCGGGATACCGTTTGAATGAGTTCAGCGGTGGCGTCCTGCTGGCCCAACTTCGTAAGCTGGATATGATCGTGGGAGCAGTTCGCGGCAACGCGCGCCGGGTTTACGACGGAATTCAGGATCTTCCCGG
>JBDKSR010000123.1:0-4136 GCA_039680545.1 Bryobacteraceae bacterium
GGGACTGGCTGCCGTTTCCGATCCTCATGCTTGCCTATCGCGAGATGGGCTGGCTGGCCATGCCGCACGATTCGTACCCCCTCGAAACGAGCTGGGTGTTCTGGGATCGGATCGTATTGCGGGGCGGAGCAAAGGCGGTGATCGAGTCCCTTGGTCCGGTGGTGCCCTCGATCCTCGAGATCTCCTACACGCTCGTCTACTCGCTGGGCCCGTTCGCGGTCGCGATGCTTTACGCTTACGGACGGCGTGACCGCGCGGAACGCTTCCTGTTTCTGTTCGTCGCCAGCGTGCTCGTGTGTTACGCACAGTATCCTTTCTGGCCTTCGGAGCCGCCGAGGACGGTCTTTCCCAACGAGGATCTTCCTTCCTATCTCACCGTTTTCCGGCGGATCAACCTGCGGATGCTCGGCAATTACGGCATTCACACGAGCGTCTTCCCGAGTGGCCACGTCGCGGCAGCCTTCGCGGCGGCGTTTGGCGCGTGGCGCGCGTTGCCGGAACGGAGATGGTTGTTCCGCTTCCTCCTGGTGATGGCCGTGCTGATTGCTACCTCAACGGTGTACGGGCGCTATCACTATCTCGCCGACGCCCTCGCCGGACTGACGGCGGCCGTTTGTATGTTGGGATTCTCGATCTGGAAGTGGCGCGGTTCACGGGCCTAGCGATTCACACTCGTGAAGTGCGCGCCAAGGCGGTGATACGATTGTCAACATTGGAGGGGAATATGACTGAGACTGGTCGTTTCGGAAACTTTTCTGCGATCGGATTCGTGTGGCTGCGGATGGCTGCCGCGAGTCTGGCATTTGTACTGTGTTTGCCTCTCGTTCTGGATGCCCAGGGTGGTTTCCAGGGCGAAGGTCAGTACGAGATCGCCAACGTCCACTCTGGTTTGGTCATCGATCTCGACAGGAATGACCAGACCACCGTCATTCAGTATTCCGCGCGCAACACCGCCAATCAGGTGTGGGTCGTGACGGAAGCCGGTGGTAATTACTACTACATCCGTAACGCGATGAACGGATATGCACTGGAGGCGCCGGTTAACCGGAACAGCGAAGCGGTCCGGGGCGTGCCCTACAGCGGCGGCGACCGCCAGCAGTGGCGCATCGAGTCCGGCAAAGACGGAAACGCGCTGATCATCAACAGACACGGAAAGTCGCTCGACATATCGGGCAGCACCAGGCGAGAGGGCGCGCGGGTCCAGATCTATGATGCGAACGGCGAAGCCAACCAGCGATTCATATTTCGCGCGGCTTCGGGCAACTATGGCGGTTCCTGGCGCGGCGGCGGGTCCGCACAAAGCATTACCTGTTCCTCGAATAGCGGCAAGCGGGTCTATTGCGGGGCTGACACGAGCAACGGCGTGAGGATGGTGCGCCAAATCAGCGGGTCGCCCTGCCGTGAGGGTGAGACGTGGGGTTACGACTCGAACGGGATCTGGGTGGATCGCGGCTGCCGGGCCGAATTCGAAACGATGTCACGGAGCAGTAGGCGTGGCCGCATGACATCATCTGTTGGCACCATCACCTGCTCGTCGAATAGCGGTGACCGGGAGCGTTGCGCGGCCGACACCCGCAACGGTGTGAGGATGGTGCGCCAGATCAGCGGGTCGCCCTGCCGTGAGGGCGAGACGTGGGGCTACGATTCGAACGGAATTTGGGTGGACCGCGGCTGCCGGGCCGAGTTCGAGATCATGTCCCGGAGCAGCAGACGGGGCCGCACGTCTTCGTCCGTCCGGACCATCACCTGCTCGTCGAATAGTGGTGACCGGGAGCGTTGCGCTGTTGATACGAGATACGGCGTGAGGATGGTGCGCCAGATCAGCGGATCGCCCTGCCGCCAGGGCGAGACCTGGGGCTACGACTCGAACGGGATTTGGGTGGACCGCGGCTGCCGGGCCGAATTCGAAGTCGGCAGATAGACGCGCATCCGTTACTGAGGGGAGCGGCCGGGCGTCGCCGCTCTCCCTACTTCGTCACAACCGGACGGCCCCTGTACGTCTTCACGCCGGCGGTTTCTTCGATCCAGGTGATGTCGAGCTTCCGGTCTCCAAGCTTTGTGAACAGCGCCATCATCTTTTCGACCTGCTCGCGGTTCATGTCGGAGGGGCCGGTATCGTCGCCGTAACCGTTTGACACAGACACCGGAAACTCATACGTAGCGACGGCACCCTCGTTCCGATCCCAAGTGGACTGGTGATACCAGTTGCAGGACCAGAGTGTGTTCCGGCGATTTGGGAACAATCCATACGGCCACGCTCGCGGATGGCACATCGTGTCCTGAAAGGTACCGTGAGACATGAGCGCGTACGGGCCTTCGTAGCTCGGCGACAGGCAATCCGATGAGAGAAAGGCCATCTCCGGGTTATGGCGCTCGGTTATCCGCCGCAGTTCGGCCATGAGACTCATCATCGCCGCGTCAGCGTACCCGGTGTAAGGAGCGGTCCCCATCTGTCCCGCCGGTGCATGAAAAGTCTCGTCCCAAACGAAGCCGTCGAGTTCCCGTCCGAACTCGGCGATCAGCGTCTGCAGATAGTCCTTGTAAAAGGACCGGACGGCCGGATGCAGCGGATTCTGCGCGTAGGTCTTGCCCGACGTCTCGGGACCGACCCATCCGCCCCACTTGAGCACCTTGCTGGGATCGTGGATGCCCGCCAGCCCTTCACCCGAATTCAGGCCATCCGCAAAGTAGAGCGTGCAGCGGAACCCACGGTCCCTCGCGTAGCGTATGCGGCGGTGCAGATCCTCCTTCGTCATTTCGACAGGCCGCAAGGCGGCCATGATCTTGTTCCACCCCCAGAACCTGGCCGTCTTCGAAAGGGGGCCCGTAGCGTGCGCGATGAATCCCGGATCTTTCACGTTGGGAAAGGCCGTCCAGGCTTTATCCAACGCCTTTGTCTTCGGATCAAATGCGTAGCGCCCGACGTAGTCGTACCAGCCGTGGAGGGCCAGGGCAACCTTGTTCCGTTTGCCGGCAGGGATCAGATTGGCCAGCGCGTCGATATCCGCAAACCAACCGCGGCCGTTCTTGCCCAGGTAGTCGTAATAAACCAGCGTGACGTCATGGAGCCACTCCGGACCGGCGTTCTCGCCGTGCAGCGAAGTAGCATAAAAGTGCCGGAAATCGTCAGCTTCCGGTCCACTGTGTACGACGGTGTAGAACGTTCTTTCGACGGTGCTTTCGGCTCCCCCGCCAGCCGTATGCACCCAGCCGAATCTTCCTGCCTCCTGGCCGGAACATAGCCGGAATATCGTTGTGAATCCCGGATCGGAACACAGAGTGATGCGGAGTGAACCGGACTCTGAATATTCTCCGAGCTGAGGGATAGCCAGCTTCGGCGCCTCCGCACTGGTTCCATCGCCCGCCATTTTGTACACGAATTCCGAGCCGCCGCCATCCGCGATGGGGGACCGGCGGAGAACACCCTCGCGCAACGGGGCACAGTGCGCCCTTCGTTCCTGCGGCAGGCGAATGTTTCGAGGAAGCTTCAGCTCGATCGGTTCCGAGTAGGGTCGTGTGCTCGCCAAGGCGATTCGTTGCACCAGCACCCCGGCGGCGCCGGGAAGTGCGCGAAGGCTTACTTCGTAAGTGACCCGAAGAGGTACAGGCTCTTCCAGGCGATCCTCGAAAACGAGTCCCGATGCGGTTCGCGTCGCGCGGATCGGGCGGCCGCAACGAACCGGCCTGCCGGCAACTCCTACCTCAGGACACGCGTCTCCTGGAACCGGCGCGGTGAGCACCGTATTTCCGGCGCGCAACTCACGTAGCCCGCCCTCGGGTGTGAGCGTCGCCTGCAGGTTCCCCGCGCGCAGCCTGTGGCCGCTCTTAGCGCTGAAAGCATCCTGAGCCGTCGAAAGGGCGATACTGCCCAGCAACATGTCTCTACGGGTGAGTTCCATTTCGATTTCCCAACTAAATAAGGACAGATTCGGTCACATGCTCAAGGTACGATTTCTCGATCCCGTTTTACAAACGTGCGGGATTGCTCAGGCTGCCGGGCTGCGCGGCAAAGCAACAACACCGTGAACCTTCGGATCACCACTTCGCGTCCACGCCGGGCAGCAGGATGTCTGCGATAGCCCGTCCCGTGAGCGCCGTTGCCACGTCTGCGTCGGAGTGAGGTGCGGCGCCGGGCT
>JBDKSR010000124.1:0-4446 GCA_039680545.1 Bryobacteraceae bacterium
GCGGGTCTCGGCGGTGCGCCTGCCTCGGGCTTCGACCCGTCTGTCTTCTCGGATTTCAGCGACATCTTTGGCAACGTCGATTTCTTCGGATTCGGCGATCTCTTCGGCGGCGGCCAGCGGCGCCGTACGCGTGCTCAGCGTGGCGACGATGTGGGTTATAACCTCGAGATCAGCTTCGAGGACGCCGTTCACGGCATGAGCGCGGAAATCCTTGTGCCCCGCACCGAGGCCTGCTCGCGATGCGACGGCAAACGCGCGGAACCGGGCGGTCTCGCCACCTGCCAAACCTGCCATGGGCGAGGCGAGATCCACTACCAGCAGAGCTTCCTGACGATCCGCCGGACCTGTTCGCAGTGCGGGGGCAGCGGGCAGATCGTGAGGCAGCCATGCACAAAATGCCATGGCGAGGGCTACCTGCGCGTCGAGCGGCGGCTGAAGGTGAACGTCCCGCCGGGAGTCGATGACGGCACGCGGTTGCGGCTTTCCCAGGAAGGGAATCCGGGAGCGAACGGCGGTCCTCCGGGTGACCTGTACGTCATTCTCAAGGTCAAGGAACACCCGTTCTTCGAGCGGAGCGAAAGCGACCTGCATTGCACGATTCCGATCACGATCGCCCAGGCGGCGCTCGGCGCTGAAATTGAGGTGCCGACGCTCGAAGGCCCGGAGAAGCTCTCTATTCCGGAGGGAACGCAGCACGGCGCCGAGTTTCGTATGCGCCAGCGCGGTGTGCCTCACGTCAATGGACGCGGCCGGGGCGACCTGTTCTTCCACGTCGAACTCAGGGTGCCGTCCAAACTTACCCGCGAGCAGAAGGCGCTGTTTGAGGAACTCGCCAAAACGCTTCCAGAGGCCAACGAACCGAAGGAAAAGGGCCTGTTCGATAAGGTCAAGGACTACTTCATGTAGGGTCGCCGGCTCATCCGGTCTTCTTGATACCCACGGCGACGAGCGACATCGGTTTCCACGGTAGCAGTCTGTCGATCCGCCGCCACAGCCACACCAGCCGGTCGAAACACTTCAGTTGCAGTGGGCTGATGGTCGACCGTTTCAGCAGCTTGCTGCTCAGATACCAACCCGGACGGGAAGCCCGGTTGAACTCCAGCATCCGTTCGACGCGGAAGCCTGCCTGCTCCATGCGGCTTCGCAGTTCCTCCTGCCGGTAACGGCGGAAGTGCCCCAGGGCCACATCCAGCGTTCCAAACAGCTCCGGCCCTTGCGGCACCAGCACGATCGCCCGCCCACCCGGCGTGAGCGCGCCGTATATGTTCCTCAGGCCGGCGGCATCGTCCTCGATGTGCTCGATCACGTTGAGGCAGATCACCGTATCCACGGCTTCGCGGAACGGGACGAAATCTTCACTACTCCGCACATCGCACCGGCGGATGTCGAGGTTGGGACGGTGTTGCAACCGTGTTCGTAGACGGGCCAGGTGCTCGATCTCGATGTCCGTGGCGATGTAATGCTCCCGTCGCGGCGCAAGATACCGTGTCAGGTTCCCGATGCCCGCCCCGATCTCAAGCACACGCTTTCCGATGTACGGGCGCAGGAAGTCCGCCATCCAGCGGTTGAAGCGAGGCGCCCCCGATAGGGTATCCAAAATCTCCGGTCCAGGCTCCTTGTAAATATCCGTCACCAGCCAGTAGCGCAAGATCACGCCGACGGCGGCCACCGCGTCCGTGAAGCCGATCTTCTTGCCCTCTTCGTACGTCCGCCCGTGATAACTGATCGGCGTCTCGTAAATCCGAACGTCCCGCTGCGCCAGCTTCATCGTGAGTTCGGGCTCGATTCCGAAGCGTTCGCTCCGGATGGGGATGCTGCGGAGAAGGGACGTGCGGCAGGCCTTGTAACACGTCTCCATGTCGGTCAGGTTGAGGTCGGCCGCCATGTTGCAAAGCGTGGTGACGATCCGGTTGGCGAGGGCGTGCCAGAAGTACAGCACCCGCCGTTCACCGGCAACCATGAACCGCGAGCCATAGACCACGTCGGCATTGCCCTCGAGCAATGGCTTAAGCAGTTTGCCGTACTCGGCTGGATCGTACTCCAGGTCGGCGTCCTGTATGACGGAGAACTCCCCACGGGCGTGTTCGATCGCCGTGCGTATGGCCGCCCCCTTGCCTTGGTTCTTCGTGTGACGGATCAGACGAATGGTGTTTCCGTGCCTTGCGGCAAGGGCTTCCACAACTTCGGGGGATCCATCCTGCGAGCCGTCATCCACAACGATGACCTCGCGGGTCATGCCCGCAGGCAGCGGGGCGGCGAGCACCCGTTCGAGAAGCGTCGCCACAAACTCCTCTTCGTTATACAGGGGGACGAGGATCGAGAGCGAAGGGGAACCCATCAAGCCAAGCTATTGTACAAGACTAGTGCGCCGAAAGCTGATGCCCGCGCCTCAGTCGAAGACCACCGTCCTATGTCCGCAGCACAGGATCCGGTGTTCGAGGTGCCAGCGGACCGCCCTCGACAGCACGATCTTTTCGAGGTCCCTGCCCTTTTCGATGAAGTCCTCGAGTTCGCAGCGATGCGATACGCGGGTGACATCCTGCTCGATAATGGGGCCGTCGTCGAGCACCTCCGTCACGTAATGGCTCGTCGCGCCAATCAGCTTGACGCCGCGCCGGAACGCCGCGTGATAAGGGCGCGCCCCGCTGAAAGCCGGCAGGAACGAATGATGCACATTGATGATCCGCTCCGGGTACCGCGCGACGAATTCCGGCGAAAGGACCTGCATGTAACGCGCCAACACAATCAGGTTCACGCCATTCTCTTCAAGCAGTCGCATTGCGGCGGCTTCCGCTTCGGGCTTGTTCGCGGGGTCCACGGGGATGTAATGGAACGGAATCCGGTAAAACTCCACAAGCGGTTGCGCATCCGGGTGATTGCTGATGACGAGTGGTATTTTGCACCGCAGTTCGCCGGCTTGGTTACGGTGAAGCAAATCCGCAAGACAATGCAATTCCCTGGAGACAAAGATCGCCGTTGGCATTGGCGAAGAGGAACGTTCCAGCCGCCATCGCATCGACAGCCTGTCCGCGACAGGTTGGAACTCACGGCGGAATGCCTCGTCGTCGAGGTCGAAGTCATTGAGCGACCATTCGATCCGCGTGAAGAACAACTGCACCTCGTTGTCCTGGTGCTGATCGGCGTGCAAAATGTTCGCTCCGTGGGAGTAGAGGAAGTTTCCGATCGATGCGACAATGCCCTTCCGGTCAGGACAGACAACAAGGAGTATGGCCGTGTTCTTCATGAGTCGAAATATCTATGGTCCCATGAATTCGATCGCTCCGAGGCCACTGTGCTTCAACGCTATACTGAGAACCGTTGCAGTGCCTTGGAAAAATGATCGTTCCGGCCGATTGTATGAGTGGCAGTTATGACAAGGATTACTAGAACCCTGTTCCTCGCCGCCGCGCTGCTGTCATCGCAGCCTGCGGCATACCCTTGGGGGCCGACTGGGCACCGGGTGGTTGGACGAATCGCCGCGAGGTATCTCACAGAGAAAGCCTCTCTCGCCGTGAAAGGCCTGCTCGGGCCGGATAGCCTGGCGGAAATAGGACCCTGGGCGGACGAGATCCGCTCTGATCCCGCCTGGGATCGTGCTTACACGTGGCACTTCGTCACCATCGGCGACGGACTAGCGTATGCGAGCGCTCCGAAGGAACCCAAGGGTGACGTTATTACCGCGCTGCGGCGGTTTGAAGCGGATTTGCGGAATCCGAAAGCCTCCCGCGAGGACAAGGCAATCGCCCTGAAGTTCTATGCGCACATGGTCGCGGACGTTCATCAACCGCTTCATGTCGGGCGCGATGGCGACCGTGGTGGAAACGACATCAAGGTGATCTGGCACGGCCAGAACGCGAACCTGCACGCGGTCTGGGATTCGCTCATGATCGATTTCCAGAAGCTCAGTTTCTCGGAGTTCGCCGAGTTTCTCGACCCGCCCTCGCAGCGGCAGTTTGCGGAGTGGCGGAAGGGCGGCTATCTCGACTGGGCAGCGGAGTCAATCAAATTGAGGCCGCAGGTCTACGACATCGGCGATGGAAATCTCGGCTACAAGTATTCCTATAAAAACCTGCCTGTTGTGAGGGAACGACTGATGCAGAGTGCGATACGCCTCGCCGGAGAGCTCAACTCAATTTTCCGGTAGCGTACGAGTGGAAGGCCTGCCGCTTGGGGAACGGGGGGATTGCTCCCCCCATTTCCTGTCCTGCTAGATGAACTTATACTGTCCCGGTACCGGCAGAGGCGGAGCCTGTAGAGCCAGTTTGTAGTCGAATGCCTTGGGCTGCAAATCCTGCTGGGACGCCATAATCATGTCCCAGGTGATTTCCAGTCCGGAGTAGGCCGACTCGCGAGCCATGATGCAGGTCATCGTGGCTTCTGCGACGCGCATCCCTTCATTGACGTATGGCCCATCACCGCGAATGCTGCGCACCAGGTTGATGTGCT
>JBDKSR010000125.1:0-54505 GCA_039680545.1 Bryobacteraceae bacterium
TGCAGGTTCTTGAGATAGCCGCTGGCCAGGCGGGCCCAGCCAAACGGCGTCGAGATTTCGTGGCGCGCGGCGATGCGGCTCAGCTTGATGCGGTGCGTGCCGTTGTCGAACTCCTTCTTCAGGTGGCCCCAGCGGTCGAGCTTCCAGCCGTCGCGCGTGGCCCAGGCGATCAGTTCGTCGCGGGTCATGGTCAGTACTCCAGTCCTTTGGCGTCGACGGCGCTGCGGTCGCCCAGGTCGGCGAGGACGTAGGCGAGCTGTTCGGTAATGCGGCCGAGGTCGCCGGCGTGCCCCCAGTTGGCGGGTTCGGCGGCCTGTTCCTTCTGGTGCTGGGCCAGGCGGCTGGCGATGCGCTTCAGCAGGTCCTGCGCTTCGGCGTGACGTTCCGCGTAGCAGGCGGCGGTTTGTTTGGTGGCTTGTGCTTTGGTGTTCCTCATCGCGAACCCATTCATCACTCGGGTGCGCAGAACAAGCAAGCGGAATTGAACAACTGAATCTCTCGACGTTTCAAACAGATCGGGGCGGATATGTCGGATAAGCTGATGAGCCAGGCTGAGTACGCGCGGCACCGGGGCAAGAGCCGCCAGTACATCAGCCGCCTGGCCAAAGCCGGTGTGCTCGTCCTGCGCGGCGGCAAGGTGGATGTGGCCGCCTCCGACGCCGTGCTTGAGGACCGTCCGGAGCCTGTTTCCGAGAGAGTCGTGGCCGGCCCCACGGAAGCGACGCCTCAGGGTACAACGTTCGCCCAGGCACGGACCGCCGACATGGTGTTTCGGGCCAAGCTACGCAAGCTGGAGCACGACGTCCGGGTGGGCAAGCTGGTCGAGGCCGAACTGGTGAAGCAGCGTTGGGCGGCGATCTACGTCGCTATCAAGGAACGCATCCTGGCCTGGCCGAACCGGGTGGCTCCGGAGATTACCCCGCTTACCGATGAGCGGCAGGTACGGGACACGATGATGCGCGAGGCCCGGACGCTGATCAACGACATCAAGGCTGACGTTCAGTATGCGCGTTGAAGAGATCCAGATCCTGGCGGCCGACGTCCTGACGCCACCGCCGGACCTGACGGTGTCGGAGTGGGCCGATGAGAACCGGCGCCTCAGCTCCGAGTCCGCGGCGGAGAAGGGTGAGTGGCGCACGGACCGCGCGCCATACCAACGCGCCGTGATGGATGCCATGGGCGCCAACAGCGCTTACGAATCCGTGGTGCTGATGTGGGCGGCGCAGAGCGGTAAGAGCTCGATGCTCGAAAACTTCACCGGCTACATCATTGATCTTGATCCGGGTCCGCTGCTGGTGGTGGAGCCGCGCGAAGCGGACGCCGAGGCGTTCTCGAAGGACCGCCTGGCGCCGATGCTACGGGACACGCCGTGCCTGCAGGGCAAGGTCGCCGACTCGCGCAGCCGCGATTCGAACAATACGATCCTGCACAAGAAGTTCCTGGGCGGCAGCATTACGCTGGCGGCGGCGAACTCGCCGGCTGGCCTGGCGATGCGTTCCATCCGGTATTGCCTTCTCGACGAGGTGGACCGCTATCCGGCGAGCGCGGGTAGCGAGGGTGACCCGGTCAACCTTGCCATCACGCGCACCGCCAACTTCTGGAACCGGAAGATCGTGCTCTGTTCGACGCCAACTACCAAGGGCTCGTCGCGCATCGAGGCGGCATGGCTCAACTCGAATCAGCAGAGCTACTGGGTGCCGTGCCCGCACTGCGGTGAGTTCCAGCTCCTGCGTTGGGATAGCCTCATCTGGCCGAAGGGCGAGCCAGAGGATGCTCAGTACCGTTGCGAGCATTGTTCGAAGCTCATTGGCGACTGGCAAAAGCACGCGATGCTCCGTCAGGGAGAGTGGCGCGCGGCGCGGCCCGAGGTCACCGACATCGCCGGGTTCTGGATCAACGGCCTCTACTCACCATGGCGCAAGTGGAGCGCACTGGCGAGGAAGTTCCTGGCCGACAAACGCTCCCCAGAAACGCTCCGCGAGTTCGTCAACACAGTGCTGGCCGAGCCCTGGGACGACGCGGCCGAGACCACGGTCGACCAGGCGACGGTGATGGCGCGGAGCGAACACTACCGCGCAGCGATACCGTACGGCGCCGTCGTGCTCACCGTTGGCGTCGACGTCCAGAAGGACCGCCTCGAGTTGGAACTTGCCGGATGGGGCCGCGGCGAGGAATCGTGGTCGATCGAGTATCGGGTCATTCCGGGCGATCCGGCCGGAGCAACGCTATGGCATGAGCTCGATGCCTACCTGGAACGGCGATGGCCTCACGAGGCCGGGATCTCGCTGCCCGTGGCATCGTGCGCGATCGACGCTGGGTACGAATCGCAGGCGGTGTATGAGTTCTGCCGCACCCGCTATCACCGGCGCATCTTCGCGGTGAAGGGCAGGGGCGGCCCCCTGCCGGTGTGGCAGCGGAAGCCGACCTCGAAGAACATCCGCGGCGAGAAACCGTGGATTGTCGGAACCGACACGGCCAAGGAAACGATCTACGGGCGTTTGAAGAACCCGACCTCCGGCACGCCGGGATACTCGCACTTCCCATCAGACCGGCAGGAGGGGTACTTCGAGCAGCTGCTCGGCGAAGTGCTGGTCACGACCTACGCGAGGGGGCAGCCCAAGCGCGAATGGCGGCCGAAGCCCGGCGTCCGGCAGGAGGCCCTCGACACGCGCGTGTACGCCTACGCCGCGCTGCGGGCGCTGGTTTCCATGGGGCTCTCGCTGGACAACGAGGCGGACCGACTTATGGCGATGACGCGGGCACCCGAACCCCTACCGCAGGGCCTACAGACACCGAAGTGGTTTGGCGAAAGAACCAAGAAATGGCTCAAGCGATGAAGGTCCGCAGCATGCCGCAAGCGGCAACACCCGCCGAGTGGGAGTACTTGACCGTCACTGCGGATGCGGATTCGCCGGGACTGCTGGCCGAGCACGGAGCGCAGGGCTGGGAGTTGGTGGCGGTTGTCCGTGAGTTCGGCGCGCGGGCCACCTTCTACTTCAAGCGACCCAGAGGTTGAAATGACACTCGCGGAACTGGAAACCAAGCGGGACGAGATTCTGCACTCGTTGGGCGTGGCGCGGGTGCAATTCGGTGAGCGAAGCATTCAGTACGCCGAGCAGGAGAAGGCCCTGGCGCTCATCGATGGCGAAATCGCCAAGACCTCCGGCACCGTCCCGGAGCGCTTCAGCCTGGCAAGGACGTCAAAGGGATGAATTGGCTCGACCAAGCAATCGCGTGGGTATCCCCAGAGACGGGGTTGCGCCGCATGCGTGCTCGCCGTGCCGGCGAACTGGTCCGGCTCGCCTACGAGGGTGCCCGCACGACCCGCCGGACGGATGGTTGGGTGGCCACAGGCAACTCCGCGAACGCCGAGATCGCCATGGCGCTGTCTCGCCTGCGCGAGCGGTCACGGGATCTGGTCCGCAATAACGCCTATGCCGCACGGGCCGTCGCCGAGGTCGCCGGCAATGCAGTCGGCACCGGCATTACGGCGCAGGCGCGCGGTGGCACCCCGGAGCTGAATCAGGCGATCGACGCCGCATGGGCCGACTGGATCGAGCAATGCGATGCCGACGGCCAACTCGATTTCTACGGCATTCAGGCGATGGTGGCCCGCACGGTATTTGAGAGCGGCGAGTGCCTGGTGCGCTTTCGCCAGCGTCCAGCGAGCGACGGGTTCAAGATCCCCGTGCAGTTGCAGGTGCTGGAGCCGGATTACCTCGACCAGTCGAAGACGGAGAAGACCGCGACGGGCTACGTCATTCAGGGCGTTGAGTTCGATCTGGTGGGCCGGCGGACGTTCTACTGGCTGTTCGGGCAGCATCCGGGGGAGGTGACGCAGACGTCCCTGCGCGGAGCACTGACCAGCACCCGCGTGCCGGCCTCCGAGATCCTGCACGTCTACCGCAAGGACCGACCCGGCCAAGTGCGCGGCGTGCCATGGCTGGCACCGGTGGTGATCACCCTGCGCGACCTCGATGAGTACGAGGAAGCCGAGCTGGTCCGAAAGAAGATCGAGGCCTGCTTTGCGGCGTTCGTGACCCAGCCGCAGGGCCCGGAGGGTCCGGTGATTGCACCGGCGACAACGGACACCACCACCGGACACCGCATCGAATCCTTCGAGCCGGGGATGATCGAATACCTGAAGCCCGGCGAGGAGATCAGTTTCTCGACGCCGTCGACATCAAGCGGTTACCGCGATTACGTTGCGGCGAAACAGGCGACCATCGCCACGGGCTTGCGGCTCACCTATGAACAGTTGACCGGCGATCTCTCTCGCGTGAACTACTCGTCCTACCGCGCGGGCCTGCTCAGTTTCCGCAACGGCGTCGAGTCGTTCCGATGGCTCTCCTTTATCCCGATGCTCTGCATCCCCGTTTGGCGGCGGTTCCAGACGGTCGCATTCGCGGCGGGTGTGATCCCGGAGCCGGGGCCGTTCGCCGCAGAGTGGACCCCGCCCGGCTTCGGGAGTGTGGATCCCTATAAGGATTCGGTGGCGACCTTGAACCGGATCCGCGCGGGCACGCTCACGCTACGCCAGGCGATCGCGGAGCAAGGCTACGATCCTGACGCGCAACTGGAACAGATCGCCGAGATCAACCGGTTGCTCGACGAGCGCGGCATCATTCTCGACTGCGATCCGCGGCGCGTCACGCAGACCGGCACTCAGCAGAAGGACCTGACTCAATGAACGACACACAGACCGAACTTCGGCAATATTTTGCCGAAGTCCCCACCCGCGAACGGCTGGCGGCCCAGTTTGAGGCGCTGTCGCCGGGAGCCCAAGACGAACGCACGGCGACGCTCACCTGGTACACCGGCGCTTCCGTCCGGCGCTTCGACGGCCGTGGGCCCTTTGAGATGCGCTTCTCCATGGAGCCCGGCGCGGTGCGACTGGGGCGCCTGACGAGCGGATCGGCGCCTCTGCTCAATTCGCACCGCGACTACACGGTCGACGATGTCGTCGGTGTGATCGCGAAGGCCTGGGTCGACAAGGGCCAGGGCAAAGCCACGGTGCGGTTCTCCAAGCGCGCCGATGTTGACGCGATCTGGCAGGACGTCCAGGACGGCATCCTGCGCAACGCCAGCATGGGCGTCGCGATTCACGCACTCGAAGATGTCACCCCGCAAGGGGCACAACTGCGCCAGGTGCTCGTGACCGATTGGGAACCCGAGGAAGTCTCTCTCGTCCCTATCGGCGCCGACCCCGGCGCGGGATTCAAATTGCAGCGGGCAACCGGCCCACAGGAGCAAACGATGGAAGAGACCATCACGCAAGCGGGCGAGCAGGCCCGTGCCAGCGTGGAAACGAACGTGGATGCGGAGCGGCAGACCGCGGCCTTGGCCGAGCGCACGCGCATCCTGGAACTGGACAAGATCGGCCGCGCCGTCAATCTCGACGGGCGGCTCGTGACGCAGCATGTCGAGGCGGGCACCTCGATCGAGGAGTTTCGCCGGCTGGCGCTCGACGAACTGGCGCGGCGCAGTGCGGAGACTCCGATCCGCACGGCGACGTCGGTGGTTACCCGCGATGAGGTGGAGACGCGCCGGACGGGCATCGCGACCGCGCTGCTCCACCGGTACGATCCGGCGGTCTTTCCGCTGAAGGACGACCTCGGACGCGACTGGGCGGGTCTGACCCTGTTGGACCTGGCCCGCGAAAGCCTGGAAGCCTCGGGCACGCGCACGCGGCGCATGGCTCGCCACGACATCGCCAAACTCGCTTTGAGCACGTCGGACTTTCCGAATATCCTGGCCGACGTCGCCAACAAGACCCTGCGGCAGGCCTACGAGGCCTACCCGCGCACGTTCCTGCCGTTCTCGCGCCGGCGTTCGGCGGCCGACTTCAAGAACATCAACGCCGTGCAACTGGGTGAGGCGCCCTCGCTCCAGAAGGTGAACGAGAAGGGCGAGTTCACGCACGGCTCGATCGCCGAATCGAAGGAGACATACAAGCTCGCCACCTATGGCCGGATCGTCTCGATCACGCGGCAGGTGATCATCAACGACGATCTGAGCGCGTTCACCCGCATCCCGGCGGGATTCGGCGTGGCGGCGGCGACGCTCGAAAGCGACACGGTGTGGGGCATCATCACCTCGAACCCGAATATGGGTGACGGCGTGGCCCTCTTCCACGCCAACCACACGAACCTCAACACGGGCGGCACCAGTGCCCTGGCTCTGACCGGGCTCGGCACGGGCATGGCGGTGATGGCCAAACAGAAGGGCCTCGACGGCATCACGGTGCTGAATGTGCAGCCGCGCTACGTGGCCGTGCCGGTGGCGCTGCAGTTGACGGCGTTCCAGTTGGTGGCGGCGAACCTCGCACCGGCGCAATCGGCCAACATCGTTCCGGACTACATCCGGGCGCTGACGCCGATCGCCGAACCCCGGCTGGACGCGTCCAGTGCCACGGCCTGGTACCTGTTCGCTTCCCCCGACCAGATCGACACGGTGGAGTACGCGTACCTCGAAGGCCAGGACGGTGTCTACATCGAGACCCGGCAGGGCTTCGATGTGGATGGCGTGGAGATCAAGGCGCGGCTCGACTTCGGCGCGAAGGCGATCGACTGGCGCGGCATGCAGAAGAACGCGGGCAGCTAAGGAGAACTGACATGAAGAACTACGTACAGAAGGGCGAGACACTGACGCTCACCGCGCCCTATGCGGTGAGCGCGGGCGGCGGTGCGCTGGTCGGCTCCGTCTTCGGCGTGGCGACCAATGACTACGCCAACGGCGAGGAAGGAGAGTTCCAGGTGGCGGGGGTCTTCGATCTCACGCGCGAGACGGGAGCCAGCACGGGCTTCACTCAGGGCACGCTGATCTACTGGGACAACACCAACAAGCGCATCACCAAGACGCTGACCAGCAACAAGCTGATCGGGGTGGCCGCGAAAGCGGCCGCGGACGGCGACGCGACGGCCCGCGTGCGGCTCAACGGCGCCTTCATCAGCTAATGCCGTTTCCAGAGTCCACCGCTCGAATGGATGCGGCTTGCCTGCGGGCCTTCGGCAGAGACATCACCTATCTGCCGGAGGCTGGCGGGCAGGCCGCCATTCGCGGCGTGTTTGAGGCCACACGGGAAGCGGAAGACGCTTCGCCGGGCGTCTACGCCGTGCTGTTCGTGCGCCTGGCGGACCTGCCGGGCGCGCCCCAGCGTGGCGATGAGGTGGAGGTGGATGCCGTCCGCTACAAGGTTTTTGAGATCGAGGCCGATACGAGCGGATCGGCTGTGCTGCGGTTGCGGAAGGTGTAGCGATGCCTTCGGTGCGGATCTATCAGAAGAAGCAGTTGCGGCTGGATCTGCTCAACATTCGCCAGAGCCAGATGTTCAAGGTCGGCAATGTCGGCGTAGCCGCCGTCAAGAACCGCCTTTCCGCGGCGCAAGGTCCGGCCGACAGTGCCGCCAAACCGCTCACCAAGAGGTACGCCATCCGGAAAACGAAGCTGGGCAAGGCGAACCGGCGCGACCTCGCGCTCACCGGCGACATGCTCCGCAACTTCCTGGTTCGGACGGTCAGCGAGAACCGCGCCAAGGCAAGCCTCTCCACCCGCAAGGACCGTATCAAGGCCTGGGTGAACCAGAAGATCGAGCCGTGGATCGTGTTCTCGCCTAAGAATAAGGCGGCGGTCCTGGAAGCGACACGACGCGTCCTGGCTGAGATGAAGCCGAGGCTGATCATTGAACGGGCACTCGGAGGCAAGCAGCGATGATCGATCCCTCCGCCCTTATCGAATCGCTTGTCACATTGCTTCGGGACATCCCCGACCTCGTTGCTGAGATGGGCGGCGACCCGGAGCGGATCTATGCCTATCACGATCAGTACCCGAAGCGGGCGAGTCTGGTGAACGCCATTCACTCGATGCCGGCGCCGGGCATCATGGCTGTCTGGCAGGGTACGGTGCCGGGCACCTTCGGCGGTGTCGATGTTTGGAAGCAGCAGGTCACGCTGTACCTGCGGGCGCAAGAGACATTCGATGGCAACCCGCCGACCGCATATTACCGGCTGCACAGGCTGATCTTGAAGGGCGTCCCCATGTCGGCGGGAGTGCCGATGCTCAACCTGACCATTCATCCCTCCTGCTACCCCATGGACCTGCCGCCGATTCAACGGCAAACCGACGCGGAGGGGCTCGATTACTTCGAGGTGCCTATCACCTTCACGGAGGCTGGAGATGACTGAAACAGACCGCGTATGGATGGCTCCACCGGACGGCGGCGAGCCGCAGCAGATTGAGGCCAAGCCGGAGATTCTTGTGCCGTTGATGATCACTGGCTGGGCGCAGTGCGCGCCGCCACAACCGGAGGTGAAATCCGATGTCGACGAGTAGGCTCCAGGAAGTTCTGATCTGCTTCGGCAAACAGAAGCAGGCCGATATTGCGACGGCCAACACCGGCGTGCAGATGTGGCAACTGCGCAAGCTGAATGCAGCGCTCGCCAACCCAAAACTCAACACCGAAAGTGACGCTGAGGAGTTTGGGAAGGGCCATGAGTTTCCGACGCAGTCGTTCCAGACGTCATGGGACGCCAACGGCACGCTCGAGAAGTACCTCGGCGCGGAGATCGGCGCGTGGGCGATGGCCTTCGGTCTCGGCAAGGTAGTGAAGTCGGGCACCAACCCGAACTTTGTCTACACTTGCACGCCACTGATCCCGGCCAACGGCGACGCGGCTGCGCTCCCGTATTTCTCCTTCGTCGAGCAGATCCGTCCAGGCGCCGGCGTGGTGGTGGATCGCATGGCTGTCGGCTGCGTCGTCGAAGGCTGGAACATCAGCATCGGCAGCGGGCCGGGCCGCGCCAACTCGAAGATCACCGTCGAGTTTGTCGGCTCCGGCAAGGTCACGGAGCCTTCCACAATCACCATGCCGACCGCGACGGTTGAGAAGCTGCTGCCCTCAGCGTCGCTCGCCCTCACGATCAACGGCGTCAACTACGTCAGCAGTAAGAACATCGTTTCGCTCGAAACCTCGTGGAAGAACAATGTCCGAATGGATGGCGGCTTCTTCCCCGGGTCCGGCTTCCAGACGCCCGGCGACGGCACCAGCGGCGCCATCCGCGGCCGGCTCGAATTTGGCAACCGGCAGGGGACGCTGAAGTTTGTCGCCCGCTTCGAAAACGGCTCGACGGAACTGACCAAGTTGAAGAGCCAGGCCACCGGTACCGCCGTGATCGGCCTCAGCTACGACGCCAACAACTCGCTCGACATCACCTGGCAAAAAGTCTCCTTTGCGACTGCCGAACTGGGCGAGACGGATGGCATCGTCACCGTATCGGTGGACTGCCTGCCGATGTGGGACACCACCAACGGCATCGTGTCGGCAGTGGCCAAGTGCGGTGTGGACAGCATCTGCCAGTAGGAGTTTCAACCCGCCAATTGGCGACTTGATCAGGAGTCAACCATGGACCAGCAAACAGCAATATTCGACGCCGCCCGCCCGATTGCCATTCACTTGCGGACGCCCGCAGGCGTGAAGGCCATCCGTGTGCGCTTCCCCTCCGACGAGGAGTGGATCGACCGGCAGCGGAAGCGCAAGGTCATCGTGAAGCAGTTGGGGCGCGGCGTTTCCGAAACCACCATTCCCGACTCCCAGGACGCCGACGCGGCGCTGCTGGAGAAGATCCGCGTCGCGGAGGAAGACGCCCCCGAAGTGGACGCGTTCGAAGCGAGCCGGGTCATCGAGCAGCTCAGCCAAGCCGAGGTGGACGACGTGGAGCAGGCGGGGGATGGATTCCGCGTGACACTCCGGGTGCTTGGCGGTGCGGTGGCGCACCTGTTGAAGATGCCTTCGGCCAAGGACGTCTTCGAGTACCGCCGAGGATTCGCCCGGGTGCTGGATCTCCCCTACAACCGCCAGGAACTCGTCATCAACCTGGCGCCGGCAGGCACTCTGTACAAACGGCTGCTCCTGTCGACCGAAGGCTACGCCGGCGAGGTTCCGGTCATCCATCAGGGTGTTGCGGTGAAGGCAGCACTCGACGCTCTCGACGGCGCGTTCCAGGAGACCGGGGACCCAAACTGACACCCGGGGAGTGGCCGGAGCAGCCCTCCCTGAGATTCCTGATTCACTGGGCACTGCGTCGTGAGGAACTGTGCGACCCCGGCCTTTGCCCGGACGCTCCCGACGACGGTGGGCGTTGTGACCACTGCCCGCTGGACAAGTTGGATGCGGCGCAGACTTCCGAGGCTGGACTGTTACTCCGCCAGGCCATTGACATTCGAGCAGCGTTGAAGCTGGGCATCGGAATCAGCCTTGCGGACATCAAGGCCGATGAGTTTCGGGCGTTGTCGGTACTGGAAGAAGAACGAGATCGTCTGGAACGAGAGCAGATGAACCCGCATGGCCGATAACAAGCTCGAACTCGTCGTCGAAGTCGACACGAACAGGGCCAATGCGTCCATCAAGAGCGTCAACAGCAGCCTGTCCAGCATGGAAGCTGCGGCGGCCAAGAGCGCCCATGGCGCGGCGCAGGGGATCGACGGGATGACGGCAGCGATGGTGAAGGGTGCCACGGCGGGCAACCTACTGGCCGACGCCATCAAGAGCGCTCTCGCCTGGGCCAAGGATTTCACCGTCGGTTCGATCATGATGGCGGCCGAGAATGCCAAGGCTGAGGCTTCGTTGAAGGCACTGGCGAAGGCGCACGGCGTGGGCGCGGAGGCAGCAGCCCGGCAGGTCGGGGTGATCGAGGATATCGGCTTCGAATACACCGAAGCCGCCCACGCGGTTCAGCGGCTCATCGTTGCCGACCTGGAAATGGCAAAGACTCCGGGCCTGGCGAAGCTCGCCAAAGACGCGGCGGCAGTCCAGAACATCTCCGCCGGCGAGGCTCTCGATTCGATTGTCATGGCCATCGAGTCAGGCGCCTCCCGCGGACTGCGCACCCTCGGGCTGTTCGTCGATTTCCAGAAGGAGACGCAAATCGCGCAGCTTCAACTCGGCCGCACGTTGACCGAAACCGAGGAGAAGCAAATCCGCTACAACGCTGTGATGCGCGAGGGCGCGAAGATCCAGGGCGCGCATGCGGCGGCCTCGCAGACGGTGGAGGGGCAGCTTGGAGCGCTGCGCCGCGAGTTCAACAACCTGCGGGAAGACATCGGAGCCAAGTTCCAGGATGACCTCCGCTCGCTGGTCGGAAACCTGCGCGGTTTGGTCGGCTGGCTCAAGGAGAACACCGATCTGCTCACCAAGTTCGGGCAGGTGGCGCTGTGGGTGTCAGGAGTCCTGGCGTCCTATGCCTTGGCGGAAAAGATAATGGCGCTGGCGAAATCCATCGCCGCGCTGCAACTCGCCAGTCTGAACCCATATGCATTGCTGGCGGTCGGTGTCCTGGGTGCTGGCTTTGCGGTCTACACCACTTGGAAGGATACCCAGGACCAACTGCAGGCCCGCTATGACGATATGCGGCGGCAGGCTCTCCGCGATGATCTGATCCACGGCAAGACCAACGTGGACGCCCTCCGCAAACAGGGCATGACTGACGACCAGATCCGGGAACTCGTCACGGGCAAGCGGTGGTTGCCAGGAGAGCAGCCCTTCGAGTTTGAGGGCCCCAAGTTGACCGTCAAGACCTCCAACGAGCCAGACCTCGAAGCGTTGAAACGGGCGGCGGAGATTCGGAAGCGACAGATGGAGGTGGAACGGGACAGTTTGCAGGCTGTGGCCGAGGCGCGCCGGCGTGGCCTGACCGGATTCGCTCGGGACATGGCTGAGGTCCAGGAGCAGGTGCGGAAGTGGACCACCTTCGTCGATGAGCGGGGCAACGAGCAGCGCATCTCCCTTACGCGGAAGGCCTGGGAGAATGTTATCGCCGAACTGCGCGTCCGCCTGACCAACTGGCAGAAGGAAGTCCAGGAGACGACGAAGAAGCAACTGGCGGAGTATCTGGCAGCCGAAGAAGAAGCCGCTCGCCGCCGGATGGAACTGGACGCCCAGGTCTACGGACAGCGACTGGCCAACAACGAGGAGATTGCCAAGCGAAACTTGGATCACCTGGGGCAGATGCTTGGGATCGAGGAGCAGCGGGCCGGTCTGACCCGCGACGCGCAGCTCCGCGCGGTCGATGCCGTCGATGCCCAGACGCTCGAGCAAAAGGTCGCGGTCGAACAGCGGAAGGCCTCGATCGAGATCGAGTACATCACGCGGGTCCATGAGATCCGTATGCGGTTGTTCGATCTCGAAACGTCACGGATGGTGATCGAGGAAGAGGCGACGCTGAAGCGGCTGGGCTACCGCGCCGACGAAATCCAGGCGCGGATTGCGGAACTCACCGGGCAACGCGACGAGATCCGACGCTTCCAGCAGGAGGCCGCGGATGCTTCGGTCCAGGGCGCCAAAGAGAATGCGGCGAACCGCCAGGCGCAGTTGGTCCGCGACCAGAACCTGCGGATCTTCGAGTCCTTCAAACGGCAAGCCGAAGGCGTTTTCGATGCGCTGCTCACGAAATCGGAGTCCATCTGGTCGGCCATCGGCAACTCGTTGAAGACCGCCCTGCTGACCGCCATCAAGGATGTGGTGAGTTCGCGCGTGGCGGCCTTGCTGATGCAGTTGTTCACGGGCCAGAAGGTATCCTTCGCTCAACAGACCTCGGGCGGTGGCGGAATCCTCGGCGGCCTCGGTGGAATGCTCGGTATTGGCGCGACGCCCGTATTCGGTGGAGGCGGTATGCCTGGCGCGACGCCACCGTTTGTTCCCAACGGGAATCCGGGCACGGGCAGCGTGTTCTCCAAGGCTGGCTGGGCGGGCTCGCTCGCGAACCTGAAGTCGTTTGCGGGCATTGGCGGGAGCGTGCAGTTGGCGCCCGGTGTCGCGACAACGTGGGAAGCCGCTACCGCAGGCCAGAAGCTATCGGCCATCGGCAAGTCCAACGCCGCGCTGATGGGCGGAGCCATGCTCGCCATGTACGGACTCCAGCGGGGCGGCGTGTCGGGACTGGCCATGACCACCGCTGGCGGGGCGCTGATCGGCTACAAGTACGGCGGCCCGGTCGGTGCGGCAATCGGCGCTGGCATTGGCGCGGTGGCCGGCCTGGTGCGGCTGTTCGTCAAAGGGGCGCAGGAGAAGGCGCGGGAGAAGATCAAAGCCACTTACGGCGTCGACATCAGCGACAAGGGTGTGCTGAAGCAGATCGTGGATATCGCCAAGCAGGGCTTCGGCGGCAACCTCGATATGGCCATCCGCAGTCAGCAGATCCGCGATCTGGTCGAACTGTACGCCCTGTCGACGGGCCAAGGGACGTCAGGACTGCCAGCGACGATGCGTCCGGTTTCGCTGCTTCAGCAGGGCGGGAGCATTTTCCAGCAAAGTTCTGGCGGGCTGACTCTGGACCGGATTGGTGGCGGTGCGCCATCCGGGGCGGCTCCCACAGTGATCAACATCACCGTGCCGGGTGCCAAGGAGTTCTTCGAGAAGGAAACGGTGCGGGTGGTTGTAGAGAATCCGCGGGCGGTGCAGTCCGCAACGATGGCAGCCACCAAACAGAACGCCGGGCGGCGGGAGATGACGGGACTGCAACTCAGTCCGGGATTGATCGTGTCATGACCCGCCAGGAACTCATTGAGAAGATCGCCCGCGCGATCGCGGAGATGGAGGGGTTCTATCTCACAGCCGCGCAACCGACCCTTGCCCAGCGGAACGCGAATCCGGGAAACATCCGCCAGTGGCGGGACGGACGCGGCAGGGCGTATCCCACCCATCACGGG
Organism: Bryobacteraceae bacterium; assembly: GCA_039680545.1. Taxonomy (GTDB): domain Bacteria; phylum Acidobacteriota; class Terriglobia; order Bryobacterales; family Bryobacteraceae; genus JAEHDI01. Next base: position 13,702 of record JBDKSR010000125.1, read on the forward strand.
TACGTCGACTTCGTCGCGTGGGCTTCCGCTCGGTTTCCCGGCTCCTCGCGCGAGGAAATGAGCCGAACGGCGATCGACGAAGGCTGGCGCATCCTGCGCGTGTTGGTAGGCCAGTACCTCGACGGTCGCTACACCCAGGGAAAACCGCCCTCGGCGGAGGAGATGTTTCGCGTGTACGCGCCTTCCGCCGATGGCAACCATCCGGCCAACTACGCGCGGTTCGTGGCTGACAGAATCAGCGCGCGCCCAGACCAGCGGCTGCTTGACCTGGTGAATGCCTGATGCCCGGCTCGGTCCAGAATGCAGCGCCGGCCACGGTCCTACCGCACAGCCTGTGCCGCGCATTTACGCACGAGCGGGAGTATCCAGTCCTCGATAACGAGTACCGCAACGGAGAATCGCAGCGATCGGCCCAGGCTTCGAACAGCCGGAAGCGCTGGCGTCTCGCGAAACGCCTGACGCCGGCGCAACTCGCGGCACTCCGCGTTTTCTCCGTCGCCCGCAAGGGCCCGACCGAACCGTTCTACTTCTACGACCCGTATGAGACGAATCCAAAGTTCTCGCACGATCCGACCGGCCAGGCCTCTGCGGGCCGCTACGCTGTCCGCTTTGCCGGCGAGTGGAGCCAGTCGGTCTCCCTTGGCCGCGCGGACGTTTCCATGGAATTGATCGAGGTGGCCTGAACATGCCCGGCAAATCGCAAGCCTACACTGACGCCGTTCTGAACGTCTTGCGCGGCACAACGCTCAATGGCGTCTCGCCCTACGTGGGTCTGTTCTCCGCGGCGCCCGCCAATGACGCCGCCGCAGGCACGGAGCTCGCCGGAAACGGCTACCAACGCCAGGCCGCCACGTTCGGTGCGCCCGCGACCGACACGGGCAACGTCCGGAAAACCGCCAACACGAACAACATCTCGTTTGGGCCCGCATCGGCGAGTTGGCCGCAGGCCGTAGCCTTCGGCATCTTTGACGGGCAGACGAACGGCACGCTCCTCTATTGGGACGTGCTGCCAACACCCAAGACGGTGGAGCAAGACGACTACGGGCAGTTCGCGCCAGGAGCGTTGGTCGTGAAAGAAGACTGACATGCCCGACAACATCGATATCTCCCCAGGCGCTGGTGCGACGGTCGCCACCGACCAGGTCGGCAGCGGGCGCCACTATCAGCGGGTAAAGCTCACCGACGGCGCGGAGGGATCGGAGAACCATGCCAGCGTGCGCGCCGACGGCACGCAGGAGGTTAGCCTCTCCGACCTGAACGCCGCCCTGTACGCGATCCTGGAGGCCATCACGCGGCCGATGTCGCAGGATCCGGGCACCGGGCGCACGCGCGTGTTGCTGGACGCCATTACAGCGAGCCTGACGCTGGCTACCGTATCGACGGTCACCACTGTCACCACGGTCTCGACGGTCACCAACCAAACCCAGATGGGAGGCTTCCCCATCCTGGACGTGCTCCTGAAACCCACGGACCGCAACCTGTGGAACAACTCCGTGCGCCAGAGGATTTCCTGATGCCCACCACTATCGCTTTCAAGCCCCTCATCGACCTGCCCGAATGGCGGCCCGTCGCCAACGCTCCGGCTGCGTCCGGCGCGGGCACGCAGTTGGTGGCCGGGCTCCGCAACAACAGCGACCGCGGGGCCTACGTCTTCCTGCTGGCGAGCAACACCGGCCTGCACGCCTACGACGTGGAGGACGACGACTGGTTCACGCTCGCCTCGCCCGCTTTGGCCGGGACGTTTGGCGCGGGCGCCGGAGCGGTCATGATGCCGTCACTGGGTCCACGCGGAACCCTCGCCGGCGGAGCTACCACTTCGAGTGTTGTCCTGAGCACGGCACTTCCCGCCGCTGTTGCACCGAACCAGCTTGCGAACAAGGGGAACAGCAACGGCCATAAGATCCGCATCATCGGCAACAGCACGGGTGGATCGGGAAAGGCGGAAGAACGCTACATCGTCGGCAACACGGGTGGGACCACTCCCACTCTCTACCTGGACGCTCCGCTCTCATTCACGCCAGCCGCCGGAGACGCCTACGAGATCCTCTCGGGACGCCTGTACCTGTTGGGCGCTGGCACCCTGGCGGCCGGCGTCTGGAAATACTACGACCTCGCCACGAACTCGTTTTCCGGCAACCTCGCGACGACGAACCTGCCAGCCACTATCAACACCGACTCCAGCTTCGTCGGGCTCGACGAATCCTACGTGCCCTTCGACGCAAATCCCGGCGACGGCTACTTCGGACAGTTGACGGCGACGGCGGCGACGGCGAGCACGATCACGGGCCAGGCCGCCAGCGGCGATGCGGCAGTGCTTGCCAACGAGTATCGGAACTTCCAGATCCGGATCGTGCAGGATACGGTGAACCCGACAGCCGTCGGCCAGCGACGCAACATCGCCTCTCATACGGCGGGCCCTTCGGCGGTCTATACGCTTTCGAGCAACTGGACGGTGACACCGTCGTCGAGTGCGGTCTTCGTGATCGAGAACAACGGTGATCGCATCCTGCTTTGGTCCGCGGCGAGTACCAGCACGTTCACATACAACATCGGCGCGAATGCGTGGGATACCGCGACGTTTGGCGCGCGTCCCGCCGCCATGGGCGCAGGTTGCGTATCGTGCGGGTCATTCTTCATGCGGCCGGACGCGGCCAAGCAGGCCCGCCACAGCTACATCTTCAGTTTTCGCGGCGGCAACGTGGCGACGCTGGATCTCTTCGATATTGCGGGCGGAGCCAACGGCCTGTGGACCGGTGCGATTGCCTATGGAGGTTCCGGCGGCGTGCTGTTCACCACCGGCAGCACCATCACCCCGGATCCTTTCACCGGGAACGGGCGTTTCGCCTTCCTCAACTACAACGGCGGCCAACGCTGCTTGAAGTTCGACGTGAAGAACCGGGTTCTAAGCCCGGCGTTCTACATGCGCTATCCGCAGGGGACGGCAGCGGTCGGACAACGGATGGCAACGGCGATGTTCGTGGACGGAGCGACGAAGCTCGTGTTCATTCTGCTGCAGCGCATGGGCGGCGCGGAAGTCTTCGAAATGGCCGTCCAGAAGTAGGGATCGATGTCGCTGCTGCTGCTGTTCCGGCGTGGTGCGCGGGTCCACGCACTGGACGGGATGCTATCTGGACAGGCAGCCGGCAATGGCAGCTTCGTGGTTCTGCGGCGCCTGGCGGGGCCTGCGATCGGGTCGGCTGAATCGAGCGGTACGCTGGTGCGGCTGCTCGCATTGGCGGGGACAGCAGATGGCCAGGGTGGCACAGCTCCTTTCTTCGCGGCCGTTCGGACGATCTCGGCTCAAGCTGCGCCGACGGGGCAGGCATCCGCGCGCCTGGCGGCGGTTCGTGCGTTCCTTGGGGCCGCCGCAGGGTTGGCCACCCTTGGCGCACGGTTGGCCCGTGTGCAACCGCTGGCAGCTCAGGCGAAGGGTACGTCGTTCCTGCTGGGCTTACTCAACGGCGTGCGTGTGTTGTCCGGTACCGCCGCCGGATGGGCGAAGGCACTAGCCGCTTTCCTGTCCGCGGTCCTCACACCCGCACACCGGAGGTTCTCAGTCCGGCGGGAGTCCCGAGCCTTGGTCGTGGATTTCGAAGTTCGGAGCCTTGTCGTCCGGCGAGAGCGGCGAGAACTGGACGCCGGCGGGGAGGATCGGACAATCGCGGTGCAGGCAGAGCCCAGGAGTATCGACGCATGACGTTCGCGAAAGACCCCCATGCCGTCCTCGACTATTCGGTGGACTGGACGCGGTGGCTCGCCGACGACGAGATCGCCACCAGCGAGTGGATCGTGGCACCCGGCATCACCAAGGCCAGCGAAACCAACTCGCTCACGAAGGCGACGGTGTGGCTTTCGGGCGGCGAGGCGGGGCAGAGCTATTCGGTGACCAACCGGATTACGACGACCGGCGGCCGCACCGAGGACCGTTCGTTGATGATCCGCGTCGAGGAGCGTTGACCTGTGCCTGACTACATCGGCAACATCGTGGTTCCGGAGATCGCGCCGTCAGGAGTGTTTCCGCTCGTGCCGGACTACCCGCACGGCCGCGCGCAGGCGCACGAGGTTGTCGTGCACCAGTTCGGCTCCGGCAACGCGAAGATCGAACAGCGCTTCTTGCTCGGTACGGGCGCCAAGCAGTTCACTGTTCGCAAAGCCTGGCTGCGCGATCCTGACCGAATCGCTCTGCGCAACTTCTGGGAGACGAAGTACGGTCCGTACGGCGCGTTTACCTACAACGCACCCAACGACGACGGCCTCGGCACCACAGCATACACCTGTCGCTTCGCCAACGAGCCGCTCTCCTGGGAGATGCTGACCGATGCGGCGTGCTCACTCGGCACCACCCTCGTTGAGATCCCCTCGTCCTCGCCCGCCTACTCGCTGAACCAAACGGTGACGCGATTCCCGTCGCAGGCGCTCAAGGACGCCCTGCTGTCGCAAGTCCAGCAGATCATCCCCATTATCAAGATCCAGCCGCTTGAGCCCGGATATCCCGCAATCCATCTCTCCGACCGGCGCTGTACGGTGGGCGGCCAACTCTACCAGGCACGCCTGCTGGAATTCGACGGCATCTCGCAGGGCATGGGCAACGAGGCCGACGAGGTGCAGTTCTCCTTCGGAAACGCCGACCGCGTCATGCGCGACCTGGCCAACGACGTCGACCTGTATAGAGCTGCCCTAGAGTTCTCCCTTTTGCACGTCGGCACTGGCATCAAGCTCGATCTCTGGAAGGGCGAGATCGTCAATTGGGCCTGCGACGCCGGCCCGGAGTTCCGCGTCACCGCTGCGGACGGTCTCTACGAACTGAATCTGCCGTATCCCACGCGTAAGATCTCGCGCACCTGCGGGAAGCCCTTCAACTCCCAAGCCTGCCCGTACTCGACTGCCGGCGCTCTCGACTTGGTCCACTTCCCGAACGCCGACGCGTCGAAGTGCGACAAGGGCTACGAGACCGAGAACGGATGCCTGGCGCACGGCATGAAGCGCTACTACGGCGGCATCCTCGCCGAGCCACAGGGCGTCCGCATCAAAGACAACTCCACTGGTACTTGGGGATTCGGACGTTCGCCGCTCACCAGCGTTTCGCTCGTGGCCGATTCCATTTACGATCAGGTCCTGCCGGAGATCTACACCGACTCCGCCATGCCGGTGAACTGCAAGATCGCTGCAGGTCGTGATGAAAGCGATTTCTACGAGGCGCTGGGCATCGTCGGCGAAGGCCCTCTGGTAGCCTTCGGAACCGGCCACAAGCTCGACGGCCAGTACCATCACGGATACCCCGGCAGCTTCGGACTGCGCCAGGTGCTCGGCTCCGATCCCACCGGCGCGCAGGACTGGTTCTCGCTCGACCAGTCCGGCAATCAGACCGGCGGCGACTGGCGCAAGGTCTTCGCCGGCAACTCCACCTACAAGGACAACTTCGCCGCGGGCACAGCGTTTCTGGTGATCCGCCGTTCCGACGCCAAGGGCCTCCAACTGTCCCGACCCGGTGAGCACCAGATGGAGGCCGTTGTCTCGCTTGGCATGAAGGGCTGGGTTTGGACCTCGCCCGGCGTCCGCGTCTGGGGTCCGCCGCTCACCAACCCCGTTTGGATCGCCATCAACATGCTCCTCCGCGCGCGGGGCATCCGGTTGGGCGAGTCAGCCACCACGCAGCAGCTCGATCTTGCCGAGACGTTCTTCGACGTGAATACCGCCATCGCGGGCGCCTCCATCTGCGACGAGCAGGTCTCGAAGCTGGTCGGCTCGGGCACGGAGACGCAGTTCAAGTTCCGCGGCGTGATCCAAGAGGAGAAACCGCTCCGGGACTGGCTCCAGGAAGTGCTCATGAACTGCCTGGGCTACTACACCTTCGCCTTCGGCAAGCTCAAGATCGGCGTGCGCGTGAACTCCTCGGCGGTGGAGGCATTCACCGAAGGGAACATCCTGTTCCGGAGCCTCCAACTGGCGCCGCTCAAGCCGTCGTTCAATCACCTGACCGCCAATTTTGCCGACGAGGATTTCGAGTTCGTCGCCAACTCGGTCGCCGTCTACGACATTGACCACGCGAACCTCATAGGCGGCGGCGCCGGACCGCTGTTCCTGAAGTCGAGCGTCAACCTCTCCGGGAGCTCGTCGAAGTCGCAGGTCGGCCGGATCGTGGCCGCACGGCTGAGGGAGGAGTTGGGCGGCATCACTGCGGACGAGTGGAAGAAGGCCCGCCAAGTGGCCTTCAAGACAACCGTCCTGGCGCTCAACACGGAACCAGGCATGGTCTGCTCAATGACGCACCCGGACATGCCAGGCGGGAGCGGCGAGTTCCGGGTCGTCTCCTGGCGGCTGAACCGCGACTACTCGATCGACATCCAGGGCCGCACGACTACGGACTCGATGTACGACCTCGTCTCGGGTCCGAAGCCCGCCGATGTCGTGCCGGACCAGGTCCCCGAAGAGATCCTGATCGACACCGGCGTCCCCGGCGTTCTCAGTGGCACGCCGCGCCTCGGCGACTACGGCACCTTCGCCATCGATGACATGTCGGTTGCTCCCGATGCCTCGGGCAACTCGAACATCGTCGGAGCGCACGAGATCACCCTGGCGCTGTACTACGTCGACGAACTGACTACGGATCTGTGGGCATCCATTGACACCGACATGGATGCCGCCACCGATCCTGCGACGGTCTCCTGCACCGTCAATCCCGACACGAGCCGGGTGTTCCGCGTTGGCGACTTCGTGGTGCTCAACAACGAGTCCGCCGATCCGAACAACCCAGGCCGGCGATCCTACGAATGCGCACAAATCATCGGACCGGGAGACACGGGCGATGTCGTTCCGACGGGCGACTTCACATTTCAGCGTGCGTACCCTGGGGTTCCGGAAGGCCAAGCCACTTTCGGCACAATGCGATGCGCGCATCTCGCCGGAATCCGCCTCTACAAGATCGACCAGAAGACGTTCACCTTCAGCGTTCGCAAGGGTTTCTTCCGCACGCCCGGACTGCCGGCGCGCATCGAGGCGAAACTTCCGAGTGCCTGTCTCGTCGCCGCACTCGCGGGCGTGGCCAACCACTTTGGCTACGGGCCATTTACCGTCTTCCCCCTCTCCCGGCACAACGAGCCTTACATGCCGGGCCTGCGGACCTGCAACGGTGGCGCCTACACCTTCCAGGTGCCGGGCCCGCTATCGGTGCAGGACAACGTGGTCATCCCGCTCAAGGTCCAGGACGCCGCCTCGATCCGCTGCATCTACGCGTACCTGCAGCAAGGTACGACAGATGGCCAATCCGCGTTTCTCGTAAAGATCAGCCGGGATGACGGCGCGACGTGGGAGCCCCTTGAATACATGGGCATCGCGCAGGCACTGCCGGATGCCTGCAAGAACACCTACGACTTCCTGGTGAACAACGAAGGCTATGGCTTGCCCGCGTCGCGACGCCTGCCTTACGCGGACTACGGCCTCGCCCTAGCCCAGGCTGTCACGGCGAACCCGGCACCTCAGACGCTTCAGACTGCCTCCTACGGAGCCAACCGTCTGGGGTTGGCGGCAGGGCAGTTTCTCTTCCTTGACCCTGGCGGTGCAAATGAAGAGTACGTGAAGGTCATCACCGCCGATCCGGACAACCAGACATTCGACGCCATCCTGACGAAGGACCACGCCGACGGCGAGCGCATCCGGCCCGCTATCTGGCCGACGCCGATTCTGTTGGAAGGCGACGATTTGGCATTCGACATTCTGGCCGTCGCCTCGCCCGACCCCGGCGAGGACTTGACCGTTGTGCTGCAAACATGATGGGGAACACGTGCAAGGGGGTGTGAGTTCAAATGGACTTGAGGAGTTCCTCAGCCCGCGCTTGGCTCATTCCGATCAATTCAGGATGACGCTGCAAAATGCGTCGCGCCAACTCGTCGAACGGAAGGTCAACATTTCCTGTGCGATCATGACTGAACTCGTGACCAAAGATCTCGGGCAGTTCGACCGCCACAATGTCCGGAAACCTGACTACAAACATATGAGAACCGTAGAGTTGCACCAGAGCAACCAGCGAAGGGCTATCGTACACGAACAACACGGCATGTCCGTCAGAAACAGTGAATGGCTTTTCGTCCGGCAGCAACTCGCGGACGAATCGTTGGTCAACCGCGAGGGCTTCTTGATTACTTACATTCGGCAGTTGAACATCCCCTCGAATGTAATCCCGTATGGGGTCCATCTCGTTTCGGAGGGCGACCTCGGTTCCGCACTTGGAAGCTAGAACGTTGAACGCGGACTTCGCGATTGCACGATAGACATCGTTTGGAGCATAGGTCATGCGGAGGTGAACCTCCTCCAAGGACCCTGGTCGGGGCGCGTCAGTTCGTTGAGACATTTTCGATCTGAATTCAGGCCACACGTGCTCCAGCCATTCGGCCAACCACTGCTCATCGTTGGGTGACGGGAGGCGGACGAAACCGTCTTTTGGGCTTCGCAGGACCATCACCGCCGCGGTTAGTTGTTCTCCACCGGGCAGGCCGAAAAATCGCTTCACAGTCGGTCGAATTGAGTTGCTCTCCGTACTCCTCACTTGTTCATCAATGAACTCAGCCAATTCGCGAAGTGCGTCGGCATCTGCGGCGATCAGAGAACCGCGTCCATCTCGGCTCACATGCAACTGCGAGTACGGCGCCACCTCGAAACCGTTTCTGATCTCTAACTCGACGAGAATGTCCCGATCAGGATCGTATCGGGTTGCCAGCCAGCCCAGGCGTGATCCAAAGGCTGTTGCCGGAGTTTCCGACACTCGGGTGAGCGCAACAATGGAGCGCTCAGCTAATGCTTGGTCCATTGCTGAGAAGCCGTTGTTACATGGGCCACAAACGAAGCGGGCCACCAGGTCTCCGCCAAGACTCCGCTGCAGAACATGCTCGCGTGATGGAGGGCGGGTGGTCTTGCAGTAGATACACGTGATTGTTGCGGCCATGAGTGTTGTGGATTTCAGACAGTCTTCAATGGGGCTACCGTTCGTTGCCTTGCTTGCCCCACTCCCAACGTAGCCCATCCATGTCTTCGGGACAATTTCTCATGTTCGACCCGCGCCGCATGGTGCAGCTCCAGGGCTTCTCCGGCCGCGCCGCCACCACCACGATCCACGATGCCACCGAGACGGGCTTCCAGATCTCCGGCATCTTCCAGGCGGCCGAGGACTTCGCCAACGTTCAGCTATTCTCGGCCTACGACTACTTCAATCACCTCCGCGTGAAGCCTCTGCCGGTGACGGACCTCTCTGGGTTGAATCTCCAGTTCGATATGGAGGTCCTGCGCGTCAATGGCGAGGAAGGCAACGTGCGGCCGGACTGCGTCCGCTACGCCTCGGTCGGATGGGACAAGCTGACAATTACTTCGGGCGCCGGCGACATCTACGAAGTCCCGCTGATGAGTCACGGTCAGGTTCTGGCGGGAGGCTTCACTCCCGGCGCGTTCGGCTACTCCATCTGCGATCGCGACAGCGAGACGCTGGACGACCTACTTGTGGGCGCGGCCACTCCCGGACTGACCGACAGGGCCTACGTCTACTTCATGGGCACCCGATGGTCATGCACATCAGCGGAGGCCATCGCGTTCTGCAATCTGGAAACGCGCCTGCTCAACAACATCGGCGCGGCTGTCGTGCCATCGTGTGAGCAGGCCATATGGTGGCAGGACGATCCCAACTTCTGGCACTACCTGCTGGTCAACAGCGGCGGCGCCGGGATTCGCGAAGACGGAGCTACGGATGCCGCGGACGTCGCGTCACGCTTGGCGTCCATGGTGGGCATCTCTAGCTACCTGGTAGAGTGCTCAGCCTCAGGCAACGTCATCACCGTCAGCCTCGAAACCGGTGTGAATGGCCCGGTGACCGTCTCGACGAACAGCGGTTCGGCCCCTGCCACGCTGAGCCGATTCGTGCCCGGAGTGTACACGGCGCAGGTCTCCTCGTCCGCCGAGATCCGCGCCGGCGACTACGTGGGCGTCGACATCGGCAGTGCCAATGACGAGGTCGTCAAGGTGATTGCAGCCGGGGGCGGTACCTTCACCGCGTACTTCAAGAAGCCGCACTACGGGAAGCTGTACAACATCCAGTGCCGGGTGCTTCCGCGCGCGCGGCACTTCGGGCGGGTGTTGAAGGATCGGATGGTGGATCACCCGCTGCCGGACTACGGCGACCAGCCCAGCAGCCTGGCGGCAGAGAAGTTCGCAATGACGAACACCTCCGCAGCGCTCCAACTGCAGCTCATCGGGCAACTGGGTGATTACGGGCGCGACGCCAACGGCATTCCGGTGCGCGTATCCGTGGACAGCGGCAACCAGATCGTGCGCCTTGAGAACACGGAGGGAGCGTTCGGGGCAACGTCGCGCGCGATGCGAGTGGAGGGCGCGGACAACAACCGAGTGTACCGCTTCAACTTTCCCTTCGCGTCGCTTTCCGGCTACCGCAATGGAGACCGCAACACCTTCGTCGCTGTCCCCGCCAACGACATCGTTCTGGCCCATCTGACCTTCGCACCGCGATTCGAAGATGTCGAATACGGCCTGGCAGCGGGCGGGCTTCTGAGTGCGGCCGTATCAGCGTCAGCGGCGGGCACGGAAGAGGAGTGGCAGGCCACAGATGCCGAAGCAATGCTCGCCGGCCTCAAGTACTACGTGGGCACGCCCGCAGCCGAGGAGCGCATCACGTGCCTCGCCAACTTCGGTCTGTCCAAGCCCGACCCGGATGATCCGGCCACTTGGTACTACCGCGTTCTCGTGCGCCGCGGAGAGGATTCGTCCGTGCCGCAGGCCTGGGCGGCCGGCACGCGCATCCAACGCATCTCCACCATCACCGGCACGCGGTCTGACATCGAGTGGCAGGTGAAGGTCTCAAACATCACCGTCACCGGCGATCGCACGCTGAAGGTTGGCGGCGATGCCCCCCGCATCGAGGAGTCGGATGGTCGCTGCCGGTACGAGGGCTTCTGGGAGGATTACAGCTACGGCGCCGCGTGGCCGACGCAGTGGTGGTCCCTGGGTCACGCCAGGCGTTGCGCGCCCAACAACGCGCAGGACACGCGCCAGGTGACGATCCGGTACTCGCGGTCGGGTCAGCACGATCTCTATCTCGGCACGTGGCTCGGCCGTGACGCGGGCCGGATTCAGGTCACGATCGACGGCGGCGTGCCCGTCATCCACGATCTCTACCTGAACGACTACAACGGCCTCGCCGCAATGCGGAAGCTGGCCGGCGCGCTGCCAGCCGGGACGCACACCGTCGAAATCCGCGCGCTCTTCGACAAACATCCGTCCAGCACCGGCTACTATTTCTACTTCGACTACCTGTGGCCGCTGGCGCCGCAGGATCCTCCGGAACCGCCAACCGTCTACAGCGACGTCTCGCTCGCGATCGACTTCGACACGGACCACGGCTTCAAGAAGCCGCCCGCATGGCACGTGTGGCATCTGGATCGCCTCGGCTTCCGGGGCCATGCCGATGTCTACATGGGTGTCTTCTGGAACAACAAGCGGCGGCGCGTGGAAGCGACGTATCCCAGTTGCACCGTGAGCATCGGGGCGTGGGAGACTGACGAACCGGTATGGGTCAACCTCTCGGGCACAACGCTCTACTTCTCACCAGGCGCCGGCCTTGAGACAAAGGACATCGCCGCGCACCTCCGCGCCATGATCAACGTCACGTTTCCGGGCGTCTGGTGTACCAGCGACGCCACCTCGATCCACATCCGCTCCCGCGCTCCGGGCTACACATTCACGATCTCGACCAGCTCGCAATTGAGCGTCCCGCAGGGCGCGCCGCCGCTCGACCAACCAGGCGCCGAGGGTGACTGGGAGATGATCGACACCATCGCACCGGTGATGACGCAAGGCGCACGGAACTGGATCCGGGACCTCGCCCGCGAGTTTAGGCAAGCCGGAATCGACGCCAGCTTCGCCTTCTCCATGGAGTGCTACCGGCCACCCGTTGCGATGGCTGCGCGCTACTGGGACGGCGCGCCGGTGGATCTGCCCGTGCCCTCCACGCAGCTTCACTTCGGAACGCGGGTGCGGAGTTACCTCAAACAGATGTACAAGGAATGCGCCGATGAGCTCGCGGCGGCGGGACTGCCCATCGTCCTCCAGTTCGGTGAAACGCAGTGGTGGTACTTTCCGAATGCCTCCGGCATGGGGTTCTACGACGACGATACGAAGGCGGCTTTCCAGGCTCGCTACGGGCGGCCATTGCACCACTTCCTCTCCAACACCGACGATCCCAACGACGACATCGCGGCGGCCGACTTCCTGCGCGATCGCATCTGGGAGTACTGCGCCGAGGTGATCGGCTACGTCCGCCGCTACCATCCGTCGGCGGTCTTCGAGTGCCTCTGGCCACTCGATGCCAATCAGGGGAAACCGGCACCCGATCCCACGTTCCGTGCTCTGAACTTCCACGTCAATCTCCCCAACGAATGGAAGACCTCGGCCTATGGGGTGAAGTACTTCCGTGCTGAGGGCTTCGACTACGACATCTGGCAGAAGAACGCCCGCCTGATGCGGCAGACACTCGAATTCCCGCTGAAGCTTGGGCGCCCGGCATCGGAGTGCATGTACCTGGCCGGCATCTACGGTCCGCCCGATCCGCCGATGCGCGAGGCCTATGGCATGTGGCGAAACCGCGGGCTGTACTCCTTCTGCTTCTGGGCCTTCGACCAGTTCTGCCTGAACTCCCGGCCCGTGCCGCTGGAGGTCGCGTCGCAGGCCACCGCCACTCTCGCGACATATCACCGCCCGCGTGCCGCCAGGTCGCCCGAGGCTCCCATCGCCGTCGCCTACGCGCCGGAGCCGAGCAGCCGGATGAACACGTTCCGGGCCAACGCCAGGAGGCTGAATGGCTAAGTTCCCGACCGCGATCGACGATGCATCGAGCCTGTTCTCGCCAGCCGATGCCTTCTCGACGAAGCCGCTGGAGACGATCACGACGATGCAGGTGCAGGCCAACGACTCGACCATCAGCGTCGAGTCCGCCGGCGGGGGCTTCGCGGACGCGTACGGGATCCTCACCATCGACGACGAGCTGATCGTCTACACCGCCAAGACCGCTGCGCAGTTCACCGGCTGCCAGCGTGGAGCATTTGGCACCGTCGCCGCGCAGCACACGACCGGAGCCACCGTGCGCGCCAACATGGTCGCGGCCTACATCGAGGCCCTCCAGGAAGCCGTCATCGCCGTCGAGCAGGAACTCGGCACTGCCTCCAGCCGCAATTACGTCCGCAAGGACGGGGCCGTCACAATCACGGGGCTCAAGAGCTTCGTCGATGGAGCGGAGTTCGGCTCCGGCGGCAAGGCGGCCACCGGGTTGGTCCGCCTGCCGAACACCGGAGGTATGAAATGGCGCAAGGCTGACGGCTCCGGAGACCTGGGCGTCGCCCTCAACGCCAATGACCACCTCGCGGCCGATGCCATCATCGACTTCGCGCCCGGGCAGACATTCGGGGTGTTCTCGTATCCCGACGCCGGCTACGGCAACAAAGGCATCGTGCAGGTCGACGCCGCCGGCGGCCTGGCTGTCGACGCGGGCCTGCTGTCGATGGCTCAGTCCGGGGCGTCGCCGGGCACGTATCCGAAAGTCACGGTCGATGCAAAAGGCCGCGTGACCGCGGGCGCGAACCTCGCGGCAGGCGACCTGCCGGACCACACCCACACGGCGGCCGATATCGTCAGTGGCGAACTCCCGCACAAGGTCCAGAAGGACGGCACTGACGTCGGCACGCGGCGGGCGCTCAACCTCGTCCAGGGGGCCCGTGTCTCACTCGCGGCCGCCGATGACCCCGCGAATGACCGTGTCAGCGTGACCATCGCTGCAAGCCCTCCGGAAGCAGGCGAGATCACCAACGCCCTCGGCTACGTCCCTGCCAACCGCGCGGGCGACCACTTCACCGGACCCGTCGACTGCGGCCCGCACCAGACGATTGGCGGCCCGCTGGAGAACATGGCGAAGCACTCCGAGGATTTCTCGGACGCGACCTGGGACAAAAACGGCGGCTCGTGTTCGGTGACGTCGAACAGCATCATCGCGCCCGATGGGAACCTGACCGCCGACGTGGTCACCGCTGTGACCGATACCCCGGTCCTCCAGCAGCAGATCGCGGGCCTCGCTGACGGAGGCACCTACACCTTCTACATCTGGGCCCGCGTCGCCTCCGGAACGCGGAAGATTTCCTTGGCGATCGTCAACAATGCCTACGCGGCATACCTCGCCGGCCCAACGCAGGTCGTGCTTACGACTTCCTGGCAGCGATTCAAGATCACCGGGACGCTGGCGCCGGGACAGACGGGTCTCTGGATCGTCGTCCGCCAATTCTCCGCGAACAGTGACGATTGGACCACAGGGGCAGTCCACCTCTGGGGCGTCTGCCTCCAGCAAGGCAACGATCCGCAGAAAGCCTACGCCAGAACCTGGGCCTCCCAGACGCCCCATGTCGCCTCCGGCCTTGCCGCCGGCCCTTCCGTGATCGCCGCCACGGACAGCGTCACGTCGCCGCTGAAGATCCATGGCCCCGGGTCCAACCTCGGCGACAATACGCTCTTGGAGCTCACCGCCAACGGCGAGCTCATAGTCGCGGGGGGAGCCGGCAACGGCTACCGTTTCGCCGAACTCGGCGCAGCCAACAATCCCTCTGGCTGGGCGGGCATGCTGAAGGTGAAAACCCCGGCAGGGTCCACCCTCGGATACATCCTGCTCTACACCAACCCGTAGACCCACGATCCGCTCAAGTGGAGGATCATTGCCGCCCGGCGACTGCCTCCGCTTCTGAAACCTGGCCATCAGAAGAGACGGAGTCCACAACCGTCCGGAGTGCTGCCAGCAGGTCGGCATGGTTCTGCGACAGGTAGCGAACGACGCGGGCGTTGTCCAGCAACTTCAGAAGGTACGCCCGCGCCAGAACAAGATTGAGCATCTCCGTCCCGTAAGACTCTTCGATCAACTTCAAGTCCTTCTGAAGTCCCTCGATTTCGCGCTCCATGCGGAGCATCTGCTCTGCGGACAATCCATCCACTTTCTTCGGTTTGTCCTCGTCCAGGAGAAGCGCGCGGTTCGTGGCGGCATAGAGCGCCTTGACGTAGGACATCGAGTAGTTGTTGGCCGCGACGAGCAGTTCCGCGACCTCAACCTGGCGGAGGGGTTTCATCTTCTTCAGAATCTTGAAGGCCTGTGCGGCGATGTGCTTGTTCTTCAGGAGGTCGATGGCCTCCTGGCAGATGCCGTCGAGCAGGTTTACCTTCTGCCGGATGCTGGAGATGTTGACATCCAACGCCCGGGCGATGCGCTGACTCGAGACTCCGTTTTCGATCGCCTTCAGGATCATGTAGTGCTCCTGAATCGTGGCGAGCCGGTTCACGCGCTTGTTGTAGGTGTAGGCCTCGTCCTCGGTCGAAATCAGGCAGGGTGCGTCCGTGGCGCCGCGCTGCTGCAACACGTCGTAGCGAAGGTGGCCGTCGAGCAACATGAACTTGCCCGCGTCACCGTTCAGAGGGAACACCACGAGCGGTTCGATAATGCCGACTTCCGCAATGGATGCGGCAATCTGCTTGTACTTCCGGCCAGCCCGAACGAAGGCCTTCAGTTGTTTGGAGGGGACGATGTCTGCCAGTTTCAGGCTGATCCCCTCCACGCGAAACGCCTTCTTGAGAGTCTGGGCCATGTCTATTTGTGTCCTCCGTACTTGATCTTTTCCGCCAAGTGCTTCGGCATATTGTCGAGGCCCTCTGCCCGCAGCATGGTGATGAAGTTCTCATCCTGAAGCAGCGTCTTCACCGCGGACAGGATCACCAGGAGCCGGCTCTCGGTGAGTTGCGCCTTCTTGACCATCAACTTCTGCCGCTGTGTCTCTTCCCGGTAGGCCCGCAACAGCATTTCCTTCGTCGGCCGGACGCGCTGTTTCTTGGGTCCACCGATCTTCACGTCCTTCCCCTTCGTCATCCGCGCCTCGATCAGTCGCCGGACCGTGGCCAGCTTCTGCCCGCGCAGGCTCTTGTCCTCGTACGCCTCGCACAACACCCGCTGGATCTCCTCGTCGGTTGAACTGGCAATCCGTATCGCCACGGTCAATGCGATGCGCCCATTCTCCACCTCGCGGATAAGCCTCTCTTCGCCGTGTTCCAGCAGCCGGGCGATGCCATGGATGTAGGTCACGTCGAGGTCGAGTTTCTTGGCAATCTGCTCCGGCTTGCAGCCCCGCGCCTTCTGCGCGCGAACCTCACGAATCAGCTCGGTGGCGTAGTAGGGCCGCCGAGCCACGTTCTCCACGAGGCTCATCAGAAGCTGCTCTTCCTTGGATGCGTCGATCACGACGGCGGGAACCTCGCGCTCACCCAATGCGAGGCAGGCCTCGAGCCGCCCTTGCCCGCACACAAGGTCGTACTCCTTGTCGTCGCCGAGGCCCTTCCGGCGACTGACCGTGATCGGGCGCTTCAGCCCGACGTGGGAAATGTTATCCACGATCCCCTGAAACACCACCTTGTTGCGTGTCCTGGGATTCTGGACGTGGATCTTGTCGATGGGGATCATCTGGACCACGGGATCGGATGAACTCATGCTGCCTCCTGGATTCGGATTCGCTCGGCCATGCCGAAGAAGTAGTCGAGCGTCGAGAAGCGGTATGCATCGAGGGCAAGCCGGTTCTCTTCCGCGAACTTGAGCCGGCCTGACTTCAGATCGATCGCTGGCAGCAGGTAGTAATCCATCGGTTCCGAATTTGCTGCGTTGAGACGGATCGCAACCGTGATGTCCGGCTGCAATCCCGCGTCCAGGCGAATCAGCCAGCGCGAGGCACCGGCGGTGGTTTGGCGGCAGCGGGCGATCACCAGGGAAGCCGTGAACTCGCGGTTGATCGTGAGGATTTCCGTCGCTCTGTCACGCTCGATGCTGCCGCCGAGGGCTTCGATCCGTGTGCTCACGTCGGAAACGATCTGCGGGTACATGGCCCTCAAGCGCCGGTTTGTTTCGATGAACTCGAAGTCGCGTTCAGGCGTGTATCCCACGAGCCGATATGCCCGGACCAGACTCTTGAACCGGGAACGGTAGGCGGAGCTGGTGGGCATGCCCTCCGTCTCATCGATCAGGAATCCCGACAGGCGGCCTTCCTTCTCCCACAGGCGCTTCAGGCTGGCCAGCAGTTCCGCGTCCGAGTATCGCCGGTTGCGTTCGCGGATGATCCCCTGCGCCACGTAGTACAGGCTCGGTTCGACGATCGCCTTGAACGCGCCGTCGCGGTGTATCCACATCTCCTCCGGATTCACCACGCGCTTCTTTTTCAGCTTGAAGGAAATGCGGTTGTAGACGTTGTTGCCGATGTATTTCGGGTTCGTCAGCACCTGGTGGACCGTGCCGCGTGTCCACTCCCTGCCGAGATCAGTCTGCAGGCCGTCAGCGTTGAGGCGTTTCGCGATCTCGCTTTCGACCTGAGACTCCTCGACGAACATCCGGTAGATCCGCCCAACTACCTCGATCTCCTCGGGTGGTCCGGGCGCCAGGATCACGCGGTCGGTTTGCAGGCTCTTTTGTTCACCGCGCGACAGGACACCCTTGGGCGCCCCTGCCTGGTCCAGCAGCATGCGCCGCAGACCAACGCCCGGCGCACCGCCCTGTCGATACCCCAGCTCGATCAGTCGGCACTGCCCGGCGAAAACCTTCGCGGACAACTCCCGGCTGTATTCGCCAGCCATCGCGCGTTTGACGCCCTTGACGATCGTGGCCACCGGGCTGCCATCGTTGTCGAACTGCTCGGCGCAGTAGTGAACGCTGATCCCCGCGCGCCGGCAGATGTACTCGTAGTAGGCGCTCTCATCGGCGTCCTGGAAGCGACCCCAACGGCTGACGTCGTAAACGAGGATCACCGAAAAATCCGCTGCGCCACTTTCGACATCCCGGATCAGCCTCTGCAGGGCCTCGCGGCCATCGATCCGCAGACCGCTCTTGCCGGAGTCGGCATAGGTCCGCACGATCGTCATTCCCCGTTGTTCGGCGTACTGCCGGATTGCCTCGCCCTGGTTCTCGATCGAATACTGCTGGTGCTCGGTCGACATCCGCGCGTACTCCGCGGCGCGAATAGTTCGAGCTGGTTGGTCCGGATCGTTTCCAGGCTGGTCGTTCATACAGATCGCCGCGATGGCACTCCTGTCCCTGCCGTCCGGGTCACCGGACGAGGCGCAACAGTACATATATGGCCAATCCCTCAGTGGAATGCAAGTGGCTGATCTGATTACACTTACACGCGTGCAAGAAGCAACGAGCCTCTCCGTCGGCCGGAGGCACTGCCTAAGCACCTACTTCTGAGGCACGGTGATGGCCCCATAGCTTTCTAGCCGACTCTTTGCCACAATAGTCGCTTCATGTCGACTTCAGACAGCAAGCCCGGTCACGTGGACCGTTGGTTCTCCGTGAGTGAGGTTGCCGCCCACCTCGGGGTTGCGACCGACACGGTCTATCGATGGATCGACAACAAGGGGCTGCCTGCCCACCGTGTGGGACGCCTCTGGAAGTTCAAGCTCTATGAGGTCGATGCGTGGGTTCGCTCGGGCGGCGCCGATGAATCAGGGGAGACGGGCAAAGCGTGAAGAGTTTCGACAAAGCTCTGCTCGATTCGCTCGTCGGCACGCGGGTCAGGTTGCCGGGTCACTTCGAAGGACAGGTCGTCATCGAATCGGCACGCGCTCTGGGCTCCGGAGTTGAATTACGAGTCAGGCTGGCGAGTGGCCATCTCGACGAAGCCGTCCTCTCCAGCGATGACGTCGCTGGCCTAATCGACACTCGGCCCGGCGAGCCAGAAACGCTTCGACCGGTTGACGCCGATAAACTCCGACTACTGGTGGAGTCCGCCCGCGTGCGCCTTGCCTACGCTTACGACCGCCAGTTCGCGGTGAGCCTGTCTGGAATCCGCACTCTTCCCCACCAGATCGAAGCAGTCTATCTGAAGATGCTTCCGCAGCCGCGCCTGCGCTTTCTGCTCGCTGACGATCCTGGCGCAGGCAAGACGATCATGGCGGGCCTGCTGATCAAGGAACTGAAACTTCGCGAAGCCATTGAACGCTGCCTAATCGTGGTGCCTGCCCCACTGACCATCCAGTGGCAGGACGAGATGATGCGCTTCTTTGGCGAGACCTTCCAGATCATCCACACCGGCAACGACCAGCAGCAACTCATCAACCTCTGGCAGAGGGAATCGCTCGTGATTACTTCCCTCGATTACGCCAAGCAGGATGACGTGCGGGAGCGCATCTGGCAACAGCGTTGGGACCTCGTCATCATTGATGAGGCGCACAAGTGCAGCGCCTACACAAAGCGCTCGGCAGGCCGGGGTGACGAGGTCGATAAGACAAAGCGTTTCCAGCTTGCCGAGAAGTTGGCCGCGGCCGACAATCATCTACTGCTCTTGACGGCTACTCCGCACCACGGGGATGAAGACCGCTTCAGCCATTTCATCCGACTTATCGATCCGGATCTCTTCCCGGAACCGCACAAACTCGGCGAGGAAGCCGTCAAGATCATCCGCCAGGACATCCTGCGTCTGGGGCCCGATTGCCCGTGGGCCCTCCGGAGGCTCAAGGAAGACCTGCGGGACATGGATGGGAATCGGCTCTTCCCGGATCGCCATGCCCACACCGTCACGTTCAAGCTGAGCCGGGAGGAGTTTGACCTCTACAAGGCCGTCACCTCCTACATCAATGAATTCCTGCCGCAAGCCAGCGGCAAACGCAAGAGCAGCGTGGCGCTTGCCCGGACCGTTTTCCAGCGACGTCTCGCCAGTTCCACCCGCGCAATTCACGAATCTCTCTTGCGGCGCCTGAAGAAGCTGCGGGAGATTGACCGCGAACTTCAGGATCTCCCGCCCGCGCAGCGTGGGAAACGCTTGGCCTACCTGCAGGGCCGGATAACCGATGTCGAACAGGATGAGGACGACCTCGACGACGAGGCACGCGACCACCTGCTGGACGAAACCACGATCGCGCAGGGCCTTGATCAACTCCAGGCCGAGCTCGCAGCACTGAGCGAGTTGGAAGCGCAGGCGGCGAAGGTGCGGCAACGTGGCCAGGATTCGAAGCTGGCGGCACTGAAGGAGTGTCTGACCAAAGCCGAGTTCCAGGATCTTCACGACGGACGCGGCAAGCTGCTCATCTTCACTGAACATCGGGACACGCTGAAGCATCTCCAGGAGCACCTCGAGTCCTGGCGCTATGCCGTCTGTGAGATCCACGGCGGCATGAATCCCCACGAGCGGAAGAAGGCGCAGGAGGAGTTTCGTACTTCGGCGCAGATTTGTGTGGCGACCGAAGCGGCAGGGGAAGGCATCAACCTTCAGTTCTGCCACTTGATGATCAACTACGATCTCCCGTGGAACCCCACACGGCTGGAACAAAGGTTAGGCCGCATCCATCGCATAGGGCAGAAAGACGAATGCCACGCCTACAATTTCGTGGCTAGTGACTCCGAGGACGGCCAGCCGATCATCGAGGGGCGCATCCTGGAACGCCTGCTCCATAAGCTCGACCAGATGAAGGTGGCCCTGAACGATCGCGTCTTCGATGTCATCGGCGAGGTGCTTTCTCTTAACGACGTGAACCTGCCGGAAATGCTCCGCGAGGCGGCGTATGAACCGAGGCGTCTCGAAGAGTATCTCGACCGGATCGACCAGATCGATCCCAACCGCCTGAAACAATACGAAGAGGCAACCGGACTCGCGCTGGCGCGCGCCAACGTGGATTTTTCCACCTTCCTCCGCTCGAACGTAGAGGCCGAAGAGCGCCGGTTAATGCCTAAATACGTCGAGGAGCAGTTTCTCAAGGCTTCACAGGAGATCGGCCTCAAGGTTGATGCGCGGGCCGACGGCTTGTGGCGCATCGAACACGTTCTCGCTGATCTGCGCTCCGAGCGGCGCGAGAGCGTTCGCCGGATCGGCAAGTCCGAGCCTTCCTATCGCAAGCTCACGTTTCACAAGGAGCATCTTGACCAGGATGCGCACCTCGACGCGGTTCTCATCGGGCCGGGGCACGCGCTCTACGCGGCAGTAGACGAAAAGACCAACGAGGCATTGGCGGGCCTCCACGCCGGCCAAGGCGTCTACATGGATACGCAGGCCGACGTTCCCTACAGCCTCCACTTCTTCGAGATGTCAGTGCGCGGTCAAACGAGCCAGGGCGAACCGATCACGATAAGTGCCGAGTTGGTCGCGGTGCGCGAAGAATCGGGTACAGGCCTCCAGCCTGAAGATCGGTTCTCGGTGGTTCCGGCTGACGTTCTCATTGACCTTCCCGCACACCCCGCACCACCGGAAGCGATCTGGCCCCTGGATCTTGGTCCGGCCACGGATTTCCTCAAGACCACGCTTCAGATGGAAAGGCGCGCCGCCAGCCAGGAAGAGCGCCGGCATTACGCACAGGTCTGCCGTGACTACCTGGAGAAGTCCTTCAACGCCCGGATTCGCGCGGCACAGGACCGTGTCTTTGCGCTGCGCGCCCGCGAGGCGGAATCGCCGGAGGTGGGCCTGGCACGCCAGCGGTCAGAGCAGGATCTAGCCGACCTCCAGAGGACCCGTCAGGATCGGCTGGCCGGCCTGGAGCGTCTCACCATCGCCAGGCATGGCCCGATACGGCACATCGCAACTGCGCTAGTCTTCCCATCGACGGCGAGTTCGGCTGCACAGATCAACGCCATACTCGAAGATATCGATCCCGTGTTGAAACGGCGTATCGAGGTGGCGGCAGAAGACGTAGTGATCGCCTTTGAATCGGCACGTGGGTGGGAGTGCGAGAAGGTCGGACACCTGAAGATCGGCTTCGACATTCGCAGCCTTGGTCCTGCGAATCCCCAAACTGGCTACCGCGATCCCGTTCATGGCGTTCGCCGGATCGAAGTCAAAGGGCGTAAGAAGGGGCAGCCCATCCGCCTGACAACCAACGAATGGTACAAGGCCCAGCAACTTGGCGATTCCTTCTGGCTCTACGTAATCTGGGACCCGCTTCACAACCCGGACCCTACGCCAGTGATGATCCAGAACCCTGCCAAACATCTGGAGCACGCCGCGAAACCGGTCGTGTCGGCAAGATTCTATGACGTGCCCGCCGAAGCGATTGAGCAAGCCGCGAGGGCAATCCGATGACAAGGAACGAAGAAACAATGAGTGCCGACAAACGCCTGATCGAAGATTACTTGCCTATCGAGGCCATTTCGGCTGAAGCCAGTCGGGAAAAATCGGTCCGAAAAGGACACATCTCCACTCTACACATCTGGTGGGCGCGTCGGCCGCTATCCGCCTGCCGCGCGGCCGTCTATGGCTCCTTGGTTCCCGCTTCCCGGTTCGTCCCCAATGGCGGGTCAGACGAGAAGAGGAAATCCTTAGGGCGTGCCAATTCCGCCAAATTTGTGAAGGGCCTCTGCTTGTATCCAGGAGAGCCGCGAACCATCCATGAGGCACAACGGCATATCCTCATAGCCCACGCCGAGCGACTGACTCAGGAACTTACCGACTGGAAAGCAGGCAACACGTCCAAGCCCGGCTGGGCGGAGGAGTTCAGTTTCGCCGGCCTCGAAGTTACGGTGGAGGACATCGTCGCCGGGAATGCGCCACGGCCCCGCGTGCTCGACATGTTCGCCGGCGGTGGGGCGATCCCGCTCGAAGCCCTTCGGCTCGGGGCCGAAGCGTACGCGCTTGATCTCAATCCCGTCGCTCACATCATCCAGCTTTGCACTCTGGTTTACCCCCAGAAGTATGGCCGGCCCGACGCAACTGTGCGTGGCATGACTGGTCCCAAAAACGAGGCCGGGGAGACAACCTGGGGCGGATTGGCCGAAGAGGTCCGCTATTGGGGAAACTCGGTCCTAAAGAAGGTCAGGGCCGAGATCGGTGACCTCTACCCACCTATCCCTGACCCGCAGCTCAAGGGCAAGAAACCGGCACTGCAACACGACTGGTTCAAGGAGCACGACTGCGAATACATTCCAGAGGGTTACCTAATGCCCGTCGCTTATCTCTGGACCCGGACGGTCAAGTGCAAAAACCCGGCCTGTGGTGCGAAGGTGCCGCTAGTGAAGCAGACGTGGCTATGCAAGAAGGAAGGTCGCTACGTAGCGATGAGGATGATCGCGCCGAGAGACCAAAAGCAAGTTCGTTTTGAAGTCGTCGAAGCGAAATCCGAGAAGGGGCTGGGCTTCGACCCGGAGGCATTTTCGGAGGCGGGTAATGCCACTTGTCCATTCTGCGGGGCAGTGGCAGACAGCGAGTACGTGAAATCAGTCGGCCATGACTTGGGATATGGACAGCAACCAATGGCGATTGTCTGTGTTCGCCCCGGTCGACAAGGAAAGGTGTACATTGATGCGGACTCGGGAGTTCTGGGCCCAACCGGCCTTGAAGATCGCGAGCAGAAGATTGGCGCGCGGGGGAACATTCCGCTGCTCACAGAAGCTATCGAAGCCAACCCCCGTTCTTTCGATGTGCATAGGTATGGATTTCTTAAATGGTCTCAGGTGTTTACGGCAAAGCAGCGAGTCACACTTATGGCAGTTGCCGAGTGCCTGCTAAATGCTTGGAAGGAGATTAGCAGCATTTCCGGGGACGCTGGAAGAGCGTGTGGGCTATATACGGCGACAGCATTATCATTCTCTCGTCTCGTGACCCACCA
Organism: Bryobacteraceae bacterium; assembly: GCA_039680545.1. Classification (GTDB taxonomy): domain Bacteria; phylum Acidobacteriota; class Terriglobia; order Bryobacterales; family Bryobacteraceae; genus JAEHDI01. Next base: position 37,342 of record JBDKSR010000125.1, read on the forward strand.
CAATGCCTTTGCGTTCATTGATAGTAGTCGCGAAACGATTGTAGGACCGTGGGGCGATGGGAAATTCCCCATGTCCTGGGACTTCGCAGAAGCCAACATGTTTTCCGATGTGACCGCGTCCTATGCTAACGCTTTGGATTGGGCGGTCAGTGTCTATCAGGTAATCAGCAACCAGGGGGAACCGGCGCATGTTACGCGCGGAGATGCGACCGCGATAGCGTTGGCTTCCGAATCCTGTGACGCGGTTATCACAGATCCACCGTATTACGACAGTGTTTCCTATAGCAACTTGGCGGACGCATTCTATGTCTGGCTGAAGCGAACGCTCGTCGAACAATATCCCCAGCACTTTGCCAGTGTCCTTTGCCCCAAGAAGCGAGAGGTGATCGCCGCGACATATCGCCACGGAGGCGACAAGCAAAAGGCCAGCACTACGTACGAGGACTTGATGGCCGCAGCGTTGAAGGAAGCACAGAGGGTTCTGAAACCTGATGGAACTATCGTCGTCGTTTATGCCCATAAGACCACGATGGGATGGTCAACTCTCGTGGATGCAATGCGAGCTAGCGGCTTTGCGATCGTGGAGGCATGGCCACTCAGTACGGAGATGCGAGGGGGGCGGAAGAAGGTGGGCAGGGCCATGTTGGCTTCGAGTATCTTCCTCATTGCCCGCAAACGCGCCGCATCTTCAAAGGCTGGCAACTACGAAATGGACGTGGTTCCTGAGCTTGGAAATATCGTTCGTGAACGTGTCGACACTCTGTGGGAGATGGGGATTTCGGGGGCTGATCTGGTGATCGCCTGCGTTGGTGCTGGGCTGCGCGCGTTTACCAAGTACGCCCACGTGGAGTATGGCAACGGAGAAGAAGTCCTCGCCGAGAGGTTCTTGGCCGAGGTCGAAACGGTCGTTCTCGAAACCGTCTTGGGCAAGCTCTCAAAGACCATTGGATCCAAGAACGGTCAAACGACCCTTGCCGGCCTCGACCCTGCCACAAGGTTCTATGTTCTCTGGCGTTATACATACGGCGCGGCAGAACTGGACGCCGGTGAAGCCATCATCTTCGCCAACGGAACCCACGTTGAACTGGACGGCCAGCACGGCCTTACCCAAAGCAAACGCGCTCTTGTCGAAAAGAAGAAGAGCAAGTACCGACTCCACGACTACACGGAGCGCGGTGCTGAAAACGCGCTGGGCCAGCCAGCGGAGGACGGCACTTCCGCCCCGGCCGTAGATGCCTTGCACAGGCTCCTCTGGCTCGTGGAGCATAAGCCGCTCAAGGTCCCGGATTTTCTGAATGAGGCCAAACCAAACGTGGAACAACTCAGGCTGGTCGCCCAAGCTCTCGGGGGCCCGGCGCTCAGCGGTGGCGAGCTTTCCGATGTGTCGTCCACTGCCGAGCAATCGGCGATTGGCAAGCTACTGGCAAACTGGAGCGCGGTCATGGTGGGCAAGGCAGCAGTAGAAGATCGGCGTACGGGCCAGGAATCGCTCTTCAAGGCATAGGGAGAACAGACATGAGCAACAATCCGAAGCCATGGATCGAGTCGGTGCACCTGCATCCCGACGTCTTGAAAGAGAATGCAGCGACCGACATTTTCGCACTGGACCTCGGCCCTCTGGCTGATGGTTCGGGCACGGTGGCACCTGTGTATCGGGACGCCGAGTCATTCTTCCGGGCGTCTTACGTGACCGCGGGGTTGAAGTCGCTGCTCGACGAGGTGCTGAAACGTCTCGCCGGCAAAGGTGGCTCGCCTGTTCTCAAATTGATGACGCCATTCGGCGGCGGTAAGTCTCACACCATGGCGGCCTTGTTCCACGCGGCTGGCAATCGGAAGTCTTTGGATGTGTTGCCCGAGGCTAAGGGGCTGGAGAGTCCTACCGGCGTCCGCATCGCCGTGGTGGATGGGCAGTTCTTCAACGCCCAGCAAGGCAAGGAGTCCGACGGGCTCAGGCCCCAGACCTTGTGGGGCTGGCTGGCTCTGAAACTTGGAGGGAAGGCCGGATACGAGGAGATGCGTGCCAACGACGAAGCGCGCGTGGCTCCCGGCGGCGATGACCTGGTCAAGCTGTTTGGCGACAAGCCAAACCTCGTCCTCTTGGATGAGACACTCGAATACCTGATCAATGCTGGCGGCGTAAAGGTCCTGCAGACCGATCTCCGCGAACAGACTCTCAACTTCCTGAAGGAACTGACTGTGGCGGCTGCCAATGCGCCGAGGACCGTAATCGTGCTCGCTCTGCCATCGAGCCAGCCCCGGGAAACGCTACAGCACAGTCAACTCCTTCAGACGCTGGACCACTTCATCGGCCGCAAAGACGCCTTGCGTGAGCCGGTTGAACAAGACGAGGTCTTCAAAGTCATCCAGCGCCGATTGCTGGAGAAGATGCCCGAAGACGCGGTGGCGGGTGCTGCTGCGTTCGCGTACCAGCAGATCTTTACGCAGATGCGGAAAGCATACGCGGCGAGTGCCGCGGAGGAGCAGCAAGCCGCGGAAGAGGGTATCCAACTGCGGGACAGGATGCGGCTGGCCTATCCATTCCATCCATGCCTGCTGGATCTGATGCGCCAACGTTGGGCCTCGTTGCCCGAATACCAGCGGACGCGTGGCGCATTGCGATTTCTCGCAGCTTGCCTGCGGGCGCACCATAAGGCCGGCAAAAGCGGCGTCGTGCTCGGCCCGGGTGACGTCATGCTGAACGATCCCGAAGTGCGCCGTGCCTGCATCAAAGAACTCGGCCTGATGAACCGATTTGACGCCGTTTTCCAGGCCGACTTGGTGGGCGCCAATTCGACAGTTTCCCGCATCGACAAACTTCGCGCGAAATCCAACCCGGCGGAAGTTGGGAAGTCTCTTGCCGGCCGTTTGGCCACCGCCATCTTTCTTTACTCGTTCGGCGGCCTGCGTCGTGAGGGCGCCGGTACCACCGAAGTGCTTCCTCCTGGAGTCTCGGAGTCTGACCTTCTCGCCGCTTGTGTCGGCCCGGACCTCGACAGTCTTACGGCAAAGGCCTGCTTGAGCGAACTCAGGCAGTCGTGTCTCTACCTGCACTTCGACGGAGTGCGCTACAGCTTCAAGCAGGATCCCAACGTGACCCTCCTCATCGAACAGGAGGCGGACGCGGTGGCGCGCGACGAGGGTCTCGTGACCAGCCAGATCAAGAGCATGCTGGAGGAGCGGCTGTCCGGACACCATGCTGCGATCCCTTGGCCTAATGCATCTGGCGAAATCCCCGACGAACAGCCCCGCTTTCAGATTGCCTACCTGCCTCTTGACTTCGCCACTAAGTCCGGCAAGGAGCGGGATGCTCTGGCAAGCGAATTCCTGGAGAAGTGCGGGAGCAAGCCGCGCTTATACAAGAACGGCTTGGCGCTGGCGATTCCCGCCACGGACCAGACGGAAAGTCTGCGCCGCGAAGTCCGCTACTTTATCGCAGTTGATCGCGTCAGCAAGGCGGCTAAGAAACACAACCTCACCAAGGAGCAGACCGACGAACTGCGGGAGCGCAAGGCCACTCACGCCGGCGCCGCCGAGTCTGGCTTTGTGAAGCTTTACCCGGAAGTCTGGCTGCCAAAACTCGACCAAGGCACGATCACCGTTGAGAAGATTGCGGTGGGCGGCCGGCCGCTCCAGACCACTGTCAGCGACAAGCACCTGGCCCTGATCTTCGAGCGGAGCATGGAACTCCTGACGGTAGTGCAGCCCCGCGTCTTCCCCACTTTGAACCCGGTGAAGATCGTGGAGCTTTTCAAACTGGGAGAGGAGCAGCCCCCTCGGCTCGGCATTCGCTGTGCCGACCTGGTGAACGGCTTCTACTCGTTTCTTGGATACACTCGCCTGACCAGCAAGGAAGTCGTGCAGAAGGCCGTTGCTCGAGGCGTACAGCAGGGGGTGTTCGGCTACTGCGCGGGTACCGCGCCGGTGCTGGATGCCGCAGGCAAGTATCAGATCGCCCGAAGCAAGGTCCGTTTCGATGTTTCCATCGCTGACGACGAAGTCGACCTTGACTCCGGTTTCATAATGCTCCCCCAGGCGATCCCCGCGGAGCCTGTGCCTCAGCCTGGCCCTGGTTCCGGTCCTGGTCCTGTGCCCCCCGGCCTGGTGCCTCCTGGTCCAACACCACCGCCGGGACCAGGACCGCAGCCCACGCCACCAACGCCGACCGACAAGGTCGTACAACTGAGCTTCACGGCCAATCGCGACCAGATCTACAACGCATGGAACGCAATCGCGAACCTCGCCGACCTGGCCGGAAAGATCGAGGTCACCATTCGGGCCGAGTCGGAAAAGGGCTTTGACAAGAGCAAGCTCCAAAACGGCGTCCTTGAGCCGCTGAGGGAGATCGAGCTCATCGACTGAATGGCGGCACAACCTCTCCGCGATTGTGTATGAGTGATGGGAGTATTTCATGGGTCATGACATCGATCAATCTACTGGCAAGCCGGCGATCGCCTATGTTGGCGAGAAGCCTTGGCACGGGCTCGGGGAAGAACTGCCTGGAGGCCAGCCGATTGAAGCCTGGCTCCAGGCGGCGAGGCTCGACTGGGAGCTGAAGAGGCTACCGGTTCAGTACCTGGTCGATGGGAAGCTTCGAACGATGGAGGAAAGGTTCGTGCTCGCGCGGAGCGATACCCACGAGGCTCTCTCCATCGTGTCCGACGACTACCAGATTGTCCAGCCACGAGAAGTCCTCGAATTCTATCGGGATCTGATGGACGACTATGGCTACACGCTGGAGACAGCGGGTGCGCTCGACCATGGACGCAAGGTATGGGCCCTTGCGAGGACCGGAGTCACTGGGGCGGCCGGCAAGCACGGAGAGGATGAGATAGCCGCTTATGTCCTCCTGGCCACCTCCTGCGACAAGACGCTCGCGACAACAGCGGCATTCACCAGCATCCGTGTCGTGTGCCAGAACACGCTCTTCTTCGCGACCGAGGAGGTCAGAAAGAAAGGGCGTCCGCAGGTAAAGGTGCCGCACAATTTCCGCTTCAACGCAGACCAGGTGAAAGCGGAGTTGGGTCTGATGGACCCGGCATGGAAGGCTTTCATGGAAAAGGTGCGCAAGATGGCGGCCTATCGGATGGAGGCTGAAGCCGCGTCGTCGTTCTTCAAGAGCCTGTTGGCTCAGAAGGACAAGCCGCTTACCCGCACGGCCGAGCGTGAGCATCAGACGATCAGCGCCCTCTTCCGGTCCGCACCAGGACAGGAATTCGCCACGGCGAAAGAAACGCTGTGGGGCGCGGTGAACGCCGTAAGCTATTTCACGGATCATGTGCGGTCCGGCTCAGAGGAGCGTCTGGACGGCGCCTGGTTCGGGACCGGATATGCGTTGAAGGAAAAGGCGTGGACCGAGGCCAGCGCCCTGGTCGGATAGCCTCGGCCAGGGGAGAACCTAGGGAAATCTCATGAAATGGATAATCGGCGGGCCAGATCTTCCCCCGGAGCTCCTGCAATCCGTGGAAGACGGCCGCCTGGTCTTCTTCTGCGGTGCTGGAGCCTCATATCCCGCAGGGTTACCCGGCTTTCGTGGCCTCGTTGAGGATGTGTATCGGAGGACAAACCAGGCAAAGGCAGACCTTGAGCAAGCCGAGTTCGAGCGCGTGAACTTTGACCGAGTCCTAGGACTGCTTGAAAACCGAATCGGCTCCACCATTGTGAGGAGAGCCGTTGTCGACGCGTTAACTCTGGACGCGTCCGCAGATTTGGCCACGCACCGCTCCCTGCTCGCGCTGGCGACGAATCGCGACGGTGTTTGCCGGCTTGTTACGACGAACTTTGATCGCGGGTTCGAGTTCGTTGCAGGAAGTGGTGCAGTTATCGACTCCGCGCCCCGTCTGCCCGTTCCAAAGGTTGGGGTCTGGAACAGCATCGTCCATCTGCACGGCCGGATCTGCGACGCCGATCCCGAGGGCCGATCCCTGGTAATGACGAGCGCCGACTTTGGGTCCGCCTATCTCACAGAACGTTGGGCCAGCCGCTTCCTGAGCGACCTGTTCCGCAGATTCGCAGTTCTGTTTGTGGGCTACAGCGTGGAAGATCCGGTCGTTCGGTACATGATGGACGCTTTTGCCGCTGATCGAGCGCTCGGCGAGGGCGTCGGAAAGGCGTTCGTCCTGGCTGGTTGCGCGGATGGGGACGACGATAAAGAAGCTCGGGCGTGGCAAGCCAAAGGAGTCATCCCTCTTCTCTACAGCAGTAGAGATAATCATGCCGCACTTCACCAGACGCTTTCCAAGTGGGCGGAGTGCCATTCCCGTGGCCTTCTGGGCAAAGAGAGCATCGTTCAAGAGCACGCCAACAAGATTCCAACCAAACCGTTCGACCAGGATCCGGTCGTCTCCCAGGTTGTTTGGGCTCTGCGCGAGGAGAGTGGGCATGTCGCGAGCGTCTTCGCACGGCTTGACCCGGCGCCACCAGTCGAGTGGTTGGATGTGTTGCAGGAACACGGATTGCTGGCTCTTCCGTGTGCTTCCGGTGCTGCCGGCGACGACCGAGGCTGGAGGGTGCCGCTAGCGGATGGAGGCGGACGGACGGCCTTTGCGCCTGGACTGAATCCAATCAGCCGAGCGTTGGGCGACTGGCTCACTAGGCACTTCGACAAACCGGAAGTACTCGATTGGGCATTGCGGTCAGGTTCGGTGTTGCATCCCGATTTCCGCTGGATCATTCGGCGGCGGCTCGCAGCCAAGCCCGAGATGCCCGCAGCACTCCGCCAGCTCTGGAAGGTGCTTGGGAGCGAGGCCGCGCTCGTCCGGAGCAACGTCCACCGCTTCAGCTTCGATCTTCATGAACCGTTGACCTCTGGGGAATGGGACCTTCAATTGAGGCACGGTGTCGTCGATGCACTGTCACCGGTGTTGGAACTCCGACCGTCCGTCCACCGAGTCATGTTCCCGGACGATCCACGAGACGACGAGGCGATATCCCACTTCGCCGAAGTGGAGGTAGTGCCGCAGTGCAAGGATTCCGCTCGTCTGCTGATCGATGCGATCGCCCGATCACCTGTTATACAGCAAGTGTTCTCAGACCTCGCTGATCATGTGACGAGCCTATTAAACGGCGTGATGCAGCTTTACGAGATGATGCAGAAGGCCGGTCCGTTGTCGGACTGGAGCTACTCGGACCAGCCATCAATTTCACCGCATCCGCAGAATTCTAGCCTTCGTGACTGGACCTTACTCTTGGAACTCTGCAGAGATACCTGGACGACACTACTCGCCGAGGACTCTGTTCGGGCGCGTCGCCTAGTAGAACGCTGGAGGACTCTGCGGTACCCAGTCTTCAGACGTTTGTGCTTCTTTGCTATGACGGAATCCGATCTATATTCCCCGGCGGATTGCCTGGCATGCGTCCTGGAGGATGATGGCTGGTGGCTCTGGTCGATCTACGTCTATCGGGAGAAATTCCGCCTCCTCGGCTCTATCTGGCCCACGCTTGGTGAGGATGGGACAGCTGAGTTGGTGGCTCGGATCCTGAGCGGGCCACCAAGATCGATGTTCAGAGATGACGTGAGTGAGGAAGACTTCGAGCGGATCGCGGATCGGGAGGTGTGGCTTCACCTTTCGAAACTTCAACGGGCGGGGCGAGCCTTGCCGGAGCTTGGCAGTGTGAAGCTGATCGAATTGAGCGCTCGCTACCCGGACTGGAGGCTCGACGACGAAGATCGCAGCGAGTTCACCGTCTGGATGGATGGCGGATTTGGGGAACCACCAATTGAGAATCAGGATGAGTTCGTCAACCTGACCGATGGCGTGGTCATTGGGCGGCTCGGCGAAGGGGAGCTGAGGAGCGGCGATCTGGCACGGTGGCGTCACCTAATCAGCGTGGACCCAACCCGGGCCTCCGCTCTGCTTGCCGCGATGGCGCAGGCAAATGTCTGGAAAGACAAAATTTGGCACGCCGCACTGGAGTCCTTCGGCGTTCAGAAGCAGACAGTGCAGCAGTGGCCGACGCTGGCTCCGATCCTCATGAACGCTCCAGATCCGCTGCTCGGCGAAATCCGTGTGCCGCTTTCATGGTGCCTCAAGGAGCTTGCCGAGGCACCAGACGCCGAATCTAGGCTCAGATTTTGGGACGTTTGGGATCGCCTCCAACCACATGCGTTCCGCGATGCTCCAGAGGACGTCGCCGACATGCTGACGGCGGCACTGAACACACCATCGGGGCATCTGACTCAAGCTTTGTTGGACTGCATGGCGAGTACTCGACCTCAACGGGCTTCCGATCTGCCAGATGATATGTGGCAGCGGCTTACGTTGCTGACGACAGGCGACGGCCAGTCCTTCAAGCTGGCGAGAGTACTTCTTGCATCCCGTCTGGCATGGCTCCATGGCTTGAACCCAACATGGGTGGAAGAGCATTTCCTTCCACATTTCGATTGGAATCAATCGCCGGAGGCGCCGGCAGTGTGGCATGGATATCTCTGGCAGGCGAGGATAACTCCAGAGCTTTGGCCCCGAATTAAGGACTCCTTCATTGCGGCGCTCAGAGAGAAAACCCGATTAGGACGATCTGGCGACCAGATCTGTCAGCTATTTGGCGCGATCTGCGTCAACCGGCCAGAATGGCTGACGCCCGAGGAGACTCAGGCCGCTCTCCGTTCGCTCGATGGTAATGGCCGAGCGACGGTTGCGAGAGTAGTCTGGAAGCGCTTGGAGGGTGCAGGGGGCCAGAGCGAGACCCTTTGGAGGGATATGATCGCCCCTTGGTTGGATCGCGTGTGGCCGAAAGACCTCGCGTTGCGGGATTCAGATTCGTCCCTGCACTTGGCCATGGCGGCCACGCACGCTGGCGGCGCCTTCGTGGCCGCAGTAAATGCAATCGCCCCATTGCTGGTCGGCGCTGAGCACAATTCGCTCCTCGTCGAGCGACTCTTGAAACTCAACATCGCCCCTCGCGAACCTGGGGCGGTACTCCAACTGATTGGACTCGCGGTAGACACAAACTGGCAATGGCCGGACCCTAAGCTTCGTGACATCCTCAACCAAATTCAATTAGCGGACGACGCATTCGCTGCCCAGCCGAACTTTCGCAATCTGGACGAGTACCTCCGTCGGCACAATATGTAACATTCAGCATCTCGAGGCCAGTTTGAGTAGCCCTTTTATAATCAATAGGTTTGCCAGCATCTCCGAACCGCAAAATGCCCTTTGTTTGGCTTGAGGAGCCAATCTGTTTGTTCCCTAACTCTCAGCTCCCGTTGGTTTACAGTACCGCCGCTGTCTGCAACCTCCGCCTACCTCTCGATAACGCGCCAATTCCCGGACGTCTGCGCTATTCTGGGCATCCGATCAGATTCTCAGGTTCGAGTTCTCTCCGTCCGGGGAGCGGTCCGAACCGTCAGGGTTTCGACCGCACTCCGCGATTTCTCCCTTCGGATTCTCACATTCTCAGGTGAACAGGGGCCGTTGGTTAACGCCGGTGTTCCGCCCGGGCGGCCACGTTTCATTCCTTGAGCACGGGATCGTCCAAAATTCCTCGAACATCCGCATCTGCTGGCGCCAGTCCGCACACTGGGTAGCGCGACGCACCATCCGCTCGTTGAGTACGCCGCCAGCAGACGCGGTGGCGGGAAGCCACAGAATCCGCTCCTGAATGGCCGGCGCCAGGTTCCGCAGGCTCATAACCTGAGTGATGCGGGCGCGCGAAACCCCTCCCAGTCGCGCCAGCTCCGCGTAGTCCTTCACGATTCCATCCCGCAGTAGCCCCTCAAACCGCACCGCCAGCGCCAGCAGTCGGGTAATCCGCGGCAGCCGGCCCGTGAGGGGCCCACCCGGCGCTGCCTCCATCCGCGGCGGCGGAGACGGCTGCGCCCACGAGTTCTTCGGAACCAGGATAGGGATTTCTTCCCCCTCCGCGAGGGAGGTTCGCAATTGCAGGCGAGCCTGCCCGCTGCGGCCGTCGTAGTCGATGCGCTCCACCACCTCCGCCAGGATGCGCTGCCGTTCCGTGCCCTCCCGCCCACTCCCGGCGGACCCCTGCAACTCCTCCCGCAGTTGCTGCCGGTCGGCTCTTTCGGCCCACGCATACAAACCCGCAACCACTGCCTGCTCGATGCGGGGCGCCGCTATCGACTGTCCGGGACAGGCCTGCGCGCCCTTTTGCTGCGCCTTCCGGCAAACATAGTAGCCGTATCGCCGCTGCCCTTTGGTCGTATAGCCGGCCACCATCCGACTGCCGCAGACACTGCACTTCAGCAAATCCTTCAACAGCGCCCCCTGCGGGTTGCGCGGGCCAGCCTGGCGGCCACACTTCCCGCTCCGCAACCGGTCATTGGCTTGCTGCCACATCTGCGGATCGATGATCGCGGGCTGCTCGCCGGGATACACCTTCCCCTTATGGTTCACCTCGCCGCGGTAGAGTACGTTGCTCAGCAGCCGCACCAGCGCCGGGCGATCGAACGGCCGCCCGGCGTGGAGCTTCCCCTTCCGTGTGGTCCAGTTCTTCATCCCCCAGCCTCGACTGTGGATCTCCTCCAGGGTCCCAGCCAGCGAGCCGTACCGCAGGAACATCGCGAAGATCTCCCGCACCTGTTCCGCCTCCCCCGCATTCACCGTCAGACGCCCACCGCCCGGGTCGGGGTCATAGCCCAGCACCAGGCATCCTCCCATCCACTTGCCCTTGCGCCGCGCCGCCGATTTCCTATCCCGCGTCCGCTCGCTGATGATCTCCCGTTCAAACTGCGCGAACGACAGTAACACATTCAGCGTCAGCCGCCCCATCGGAGTATTGCTATTGAGTTGCTGTGTCACCGACACGAAGCTCACCCCGTGCTGCTCGAAGATCTGCATGAGGCGGGCAAAGTCGAACAGCGAGCGGCTGAGCCGGTCTACTTTATAGATCACCACGCAATCGATGCCGCCGGCCTGGATATCCGCCAGCAATCGCTGCAATGCCGGCCGGTCCAGGTTGGCGCCGGTGAAACCGCCGTCGTCATAGCGTTGGGGCAGGACCGTCCACCCCTCCTGGCGCTGGCTGAGGATGTAGGCTTCGGCGCATTCCCGCTGCGCATCTAGCGAGTTGAACTCCCGGCCGAGGCCCTCCTCGGTGGACTTGCGCGTATAGATGGCGCACCGCACCCTCCGCGCCGCTTGCGGCTCGGCAGCCTCAGCGGGTGACACGCGGCTTTCCCTTTCCGCGTTGCGCCAGTGAACGTGGGGACGAGGCGCCAGTGCTGCGGTTGCCTGCGGTGGTTTCCCCATCCCCCGCTCCCGAACCCGGCGTGCATCTTTCGTTATGCACCGGGCTCTCCCACGTCTTTTGCGCGTAGTCGGGGTATTCCCTGTCCAGCAGGTTGTAGCGACCCACGGGAATGTCGGCCAGGATCGCGACGGGACGCACGTCCACCCATCGAAACCGCGGCCGCTCGCCGATCCTCCGCCAGTAACGGCGACGAACCGCGAGCCGTGGTGTCTTGGGGTACTTCTTCCGCAGCCAACGCCGCAAACGGTCCCACACGTAATGATCCACGCGCGTGAACACGTTCTTCGCGTAATAGCAGTGCCGATAGAAATTGCCCCAACCTCGGAGCACGGGATTGAGGCCATCAATGACCGCCTGAAACGAGCGGCATGTGTGGCCTCGGTTGGTCAGTTGCTTGATGCGGTGGCAGAGGTCGCGAACCTTCTTCTTCGGAATCTCCACCCGAGGCCAGTAGCCCCAGCGGTCGTCCCAACGAAGCCGGATGCGATGGCCGAGGAAGTCAAATCCCTCGGTGAGCGCGGTAACGTGCGTCTTCTCGGCCGAGAGCGTGAGCTTCAGCTCCGCGCCGAGATACGCCGCCAGTGCCTCCTTTTCTTCGCGAGCCTGTTGTTTCGACCCGGCGACGAGCACCACAAAATCATCCGCATACCGCACCGGCAGAAACACCGGCCGTCCCGCCTTCCGCTCGCGATGACGGAACTTGCGGACCTGATCTCCGGGGCGGGCATACGCCTGGCCGTCACGAGTACGGCCCGGCGCGATATACCTTTCGTAGCGCGCCTCGATGGCAGAGAGCACCACGTTGGCGAGCAAGGGCGAAAGGATACCGCCCTGTGGAGTGCCTGCATCGGAGCGAAGAAATTCCTCTTCCGCGAGCACGCCCGCCTTCAAGAACGCGAGGACGAGTCGAGTCACCTTGAGATCACCAACGCGACGGCGAAGCCGCGTCATGACCTGGTGGTGATCGATGTTGTCGAAACACGCCTTGATGTCCCCTTCGATGACCCACTGGTACGCGGGTGAGAGCCGACGCGGCTGGTTCCGTTCCTTCGGCGGCTTGATAGCGAGACGGAGATGTTCTACCGCATCGCGCACCGAACGCTTGGGACGGAAACCGTACGAGACGGGATAAAACTCCGCCTCGAAGATCGGCTCCAACAACTGAAGGACCGCGGCTTGAACGACGCGATCCTCGACGGTGGGCACGCCGAGCGGCCGGAATTGACCCGGCTTGCCACGCTTGGGAATCATCACGCGCCGCACGGGGGAGGGAAGATACTGGCCAGACTGCAGCCGTTCTCCCAGATCCCCCAGGAAACGTTCGACCCCAATACGCTCCTCGATTCGCTTCACCGTCACCTTATCCACCCCGGCTGAACGAGCGCCGCGATTGCTCGCGACACGCCGCCATGCAACCCGGAGGTTCGGGGGGCTGGTGAGCCAACCCCACATGTCCTGCCAGGCTTCACCGGGATGGTCACGACTCCACATGTAGAGCTTGCGCTGAATGTCGAGGAGCCAAGCCTTGTCAGCCTGTTCACCGGAGTCCCCCGGTGGTTCCTCCTTCATCAAGCCCGACTCAACGTCTGCTCCCCTTCGCCATGTGGCCGGCGTTACCGGCCTCGGACTACTACGGGAGCTCCGTCCCCCCGCGCTGCCATCACTCGACTCCGCAGAGCTTGCCGGCGTGGTGAGCACCGGCGGCAGTACGTGGGTTCCAGCGTTCCGATCGCCGACCCGTGGATCCTGCAGGCGACCCGCTTTACCCCCTGGCGCACTGACGACGGGCCGCAATGAGGGCACCGCCGCCGCATCGGTTTCGCGATGCGCGCAGACCGGTTCAGTCAGCCGATCCGCATCGGGCGCCAAGTCCCGCGCCGTCTCGCATCGGGACTGATTCGCTCTTAAGGAGGCTTCTGGCACGGGCTTCGTTTCCTCGCCATGAAACCTGTGGTAGCCGGGCTCGCCGCAGACGGGCGGCGTCCCGACAGCTAAGTCCGCCGAGCTATTCTGAGTGCGATCTCGGATCGTATCGCCCTCAGCGCGGACCCCTTCCGTTCTGCTCATTTCACGACGGGACAACTTCTTTTGGTTGTCGGTCATTGATCAGTTTCTCCGCAGGACTTGGTAATCTCGCCAGCGCTCACGTCGCCGTTTACACCGACAAGATCGCGACCCCGACCCCGACTGCGATCAGAGCCGATTCGTGCGCTGCCCGCGGACTTGCGCTGCGCACAGCCGAAGAAGAGTAGGCCGTTCCAGCGGGTCCCGGTAGCCGCGCGGGCCACCGCGCTGAGCGAGCCATAACGCTGGCCTTCGTACTCGAAGCCGTCGGTCAGGACCTTCACCACCACCGTGCGGCCCCGGTAGACGCGGCGGAGCAGCGTGCCGGCCATTGGCAGCCGAACCGCACGCCGCTCCCGCCGAGCGGTCTCCGCGGCTCGCTCGATGGTCACCCAGCCCGAGGGAACCTGCGTTTTCAAGTCGGCATCGTTTGCAATTTCCAGCGCACGCCGACGGGCCCGCTCCGAGAGATCTCCCTGCGCCAGCACTTGCAGCCTCCAGGCGATTCGCCGCACCAGATGCCGCTTGTGGGCCGTACGGGAATCTTCCCCAAACACCTCGCGGTAGCGCTCGCGCAATTCCTGGATGCGCAAGCGCCCCAGCCGCTCGATTTCCACATATATGGCCTCATCCATGGCCTGGTTTCCTGCCCTTCTCTGGGCGTTGCCCACAGTTCCATGGACGCTCCTTTGGAGCGCAGAAGCAAGTCCGAACAACCGCGGGATCGCTCCGCTCTCCTGGCTGACGACGGCCCCCCGGGGCTGCGGTTGACACTCTCGCCCGCGGAGGCATGGATGTCTGTGCACCGAGCCGACCATGTACCCAGAGCGGTCGGTTTCGTGGGTTGGAAAGTGATAGGGCAGGAATATGTCCAGGCGCGTCCAGCGAGATCAGAAACGCGTGCGGGTCCCCGGGATGCTGGGTACCGCCAACGAGGAAGCGGTAATATGGCCGGCGCCTCGCCCGCCTGCCACCGAACTGGCAGAAGTTTGCCCTTTCGATCCGGAACTGCTCCCCGAAACGGAGCGAGCGCGGGTCGCGATCGGCGTGCTGGTGGGCGCGGGATGGGCCCGACCGAGCAGCGTGGTCGGGGAGCGCAGGGGTGGCGCCGGGAGTGAGGAAAACCTGATCAATCCCGCCATCTACTCCGGCTGAACTGGCGCGCCGGAGCGTCCTGCGATGCTCGCCAGGGTGAGGGCGAGCTCGCGCATCATCTTGGGGCGGGAAGGCGTTCCTGGGCAACCTCGCGAAAGGTCCGGCCGTCTCCCTCCAGGACCGCGTCGCCTCCCACGAATTGCTGCCAGCGGATCACCGCGGTGTCCACGTACTTCGGATCGAGCTCGATCATTCGAGCGCGCCGCCCCGTTTTTTCGCAGGCTATCAGGGTGGACCCCGAGCCGGCAAAGGGATCCAGAACCGTGGCTCGGCCGTGGCTGCTGTTCTGGATCGCCCGTTCCATGAGCTCCACTGGCTTCTGGGTCGGATGCAGGTCGTTGGATACGGGTTTGTTCACAAACCAGATGTCACCCTGATCGCGGGCGCCACACCAAAAGTGATTCTGGCCTTCTTTCCAGCCGTAGAGAATCGGCTCGTACTGGCGTTGATAGTCTGACCGGCCCAGCGTAAAGGTGTTCTTCGCCCAAATGATGAAAGTGGACCAGTGTCCTCCGGCTTCGACAAACGCCCTCTTCAGCGTGTCGATCTCCGACGACGACATGCAGATATAGATTGCACCCTGGGTGAACTCCAGCATATTTCGGCAGGATGCGCAGAGGAACTGCCGGAAGGCGAGGCCCAGGTTATCGTTCGCGATTTTGCGCCGGGAGCGACCGTTGCGCGTGCTCGGCTGGCGGTAATCGACGTTGTAGGGCGGATCCGCAAAACTGAGATTCGCTCGCCCACCAGCGAGCACCTTTTCCAGGTCTGTCGCGGACGTCGCGTCGCCGCACAAGATCCTGTGGTCCCGCAGGACCCATAGGTCGCCAGAGGTGCTGACGGCGGTTTCCGGAGGCTCCGGCGCGGCATCCGGATCCGTCAGCCCCTCGCTCCGTTCCGCACGTGCAAGGAGTTCCTCGATCTCCCGGAAGTCGAAGCCGGTCAGATCCAGATCGAGGCCCATGCCCTTGAGGTCCAGCAACTCGAGCCCCAGCAAATCCGCATCCCAGGTGGTCTCGTCGTGGCTGCGGTTGTCGAGCAGTCGATAGGCGCGCACCTGAGCCGGCGTCAGGTTCTCGGCGACATGCACCGGGGCTTCTCGCAGCCCGAGCTTCCGCGCCGCCAGCAGCCGCGTGTGTCCACAAATGATTACGCCATCGTGGTCTACGACGATTGGCTGACGCCACCCAAACTCTTTGATGGAGCCGGCCACCTTGTCCACCGCTTGGGGTGGAATCTTGCGCGCATTTCGCGCAAAAGGAATGATTCTATCCAGCGGCCAATAGGTAACGATCATACCCTCCTCTTCATATGTGCCAAGGGGACGGGCGACGAAGCTCGTCATTGATCCTCCACGGGAAGTCGAGGTCTGGGCGTACGGCCAAGTGCACTAACGCCTGGCTCATGGCGTCGACCTGATCGTCAAAGGCGCCGTTTGGGAAGGCGGCGCATTCTTCAATGAAACCGTTAATCCACATGGCGATGCTCGGATCGGGCAGATAAACATTGCCCGCCTCAATCTGTGGGCTGACCGCATGCGCCCGTACTTCCTTGCCGCCTGCCGGATTGACCGCGATCAAGCCCGCAATCTCATGTTTCAGCATGGCCACCACAGCCGGACCATTGGCTTTGTCTTCGACGAGCTTGGCGTGCGCTTGCGGCCATTTCTCCGACAGCCGTTTGACGGCTTGAATCGTGGCCGGGTAGTCCATGCGACCGCGGACCTGATCGAGTAGGTACTTGTCGGCGCCAGTGCGTCCCCACACCTGGCCCACCACGAAATCACTGGTGCTGCTGTCCTTAAAGCTGCAATCCCACGACTGAATCAACTCGCCGAACTTTCGCGGCGCCTCCCGGTAAAACTTCCACCAGTGCCGTTTGAGGATGCCGCCTTCGGCCGGGGAAGGACGTTGCTGCAATTGGCTGGCGGCGGCATAGCTTCCCAGATCGCGCTTCAGCCGGCTGATTTCCTCGCGCGCGAAGCGCTCCGGCCAAAGCAATTCGCCTCGCTCCTGGCGCGGGTCCTGCCAGCCGATCGAGGTCTTATGTCGACTGCCTTCGTACTCCGCCGGCAACTTCAATTCCTCATAGCCACCCTGCCGCAGTACGTGCCCCGCGAGGTCGTTCTCATGCACGCGCTGCATCACAATCACCATGGCGCCGTTCCGAGGATCGTTCAGGCGGGTACTCATGACTTGATCCCACCAGTCCAGCACGCCCTGGCGGATGGTTTCCGATTCGGCCTCGCGGATGTTGTGCGGGTCGTCCACCACCACCCGGTCACCGCCTTCGCCCGTGGCAGCGCCGCCTACTCCCAAGGCGATCCGGTAGCCGGTCTTGTCGTTCTCGAAACGGCTCTTCTCGTTTTGATCCGATGTCAGCACGAAGCGATCCCCCCAACGCGCGCGATACCACGGGCTTTCCAGCAGCCTCCGGCACTTCAGCGAGTCGCGGATCGCCAGCCCGGCCGCGTAGCTGCAGAATAGCCACCGCCGCGCCGGATGAGTGATCCACTCCCAACAGGGCCAAAACACGGAAACCGCGAGCGACTTCATATGGCGTGGCGGCATGCTGATCAACAGCCGGCGAATGTGGCCCCTCGTGACCCCTTCCAAGTGCTCACAGATGGCATCCAGATGCCAGCCCGAAACAAATGTCGTGGACGGTTCGACCACGGGCCACGCTTGGCGCACGAACTCCCGCAACCGGCGCGCCGCCAATTCTTGATCAATCTCTTCGC
>JBDKSR010000126.1:0-5057 GCA_039680545.1 Bryobacteraceae bacterium
TGTAGAAGCTGTTGATTGCGTCGAGGACGGACCGAGGTTTCTGTGTGGTGGCGGCGTTGTCCAGATACACCAGTGGCTTGCCGTGGACTTCCCGGCTGAGAATCGGGAAGTCTTCCCGGATCTTCCAGATATTCAACCCTGAGTCGGTCAGAGACCGCGCGGGAAATGTCGCCACACCTCCGTGTCTCACGCTAGCTCCTTGGAGTTCTCCGGCGAGAGCTTCCGGTACAACTCCCGCTCCAGTTGCACGCGCACTGGGGCCCATTCCATCCGGTCGAATAGTTCGCCCGCGAACGCGTACGTCAACAAGTCCCGCGCTCGCTGGCGAGTGATGCCCCGGGACTGCATGTAAAACTGCGCCTCCTCGTCGAGATGGCCGACCGTCGCGCCGTGCGTGCAGCGGACGTCGTCGGCGAAAATCTCGAGCTGCGGTTTCGTGTTGATGACCGCGTCCGCCGAAAGCAACACGTTCTTGTTGCTCTGCAACGCGTTGGTTTTCTGTGCGTCTTTATGAACCTTGATCTTGCCGTTGAATACGCCGGCTCCCTGGCCGTCCAGGATGCCCTTGTAAAGCTCGCGGCTATTGCAGTGCGGGCTCGCGTGATCGAGCGCCGTGTGGTTGTCAACGTGTTGTGTGCCTGTCACAACAAACAAACCGTTAAGGATGCACTCGGCGCCTTCCTCTTCGAGAACGCTATTGACATCGTTGCGGGCAAGCGCCGCGCCGAAGCTCACGTTGTGCGAGTGAAGTACACTGCCGCGGCCTTGCGAAGCCTGAATCGTCCCTACGTGAAACGCTCTGCTGCTCTCGTTCTGGATTTTGTAATGGTCAAGCGTCGCGCCCTCGGCTACGTAAATCTCGGTAATCGCATTCGTGAAATGAACCCCGTCACCGGCGCTCACGTACGTCTCGATTACCGCTGCTCTGCTTCCGTGGCTTACGGTGATCAGATTCCTGGGATGCACGGCATGCGGTTCGCCATCGGCCTGTGACACGTAAACCAGATGAATCGGCTCCGCGACCGTCACATTGTCGGCAATCTCGATCAGTGCTCCGTCTTCAAACAGGGCCGTGTTGAGCGCCGGAAAGGCGTGGCCATCGAGTTGAGCGTGCCGCGCAAAGTGATGCCCCACGGCCGTCGAGCCTTTCTGCAGCGCTGAAGCAAGATTCTCGACGCGCAATCCCTTAGTGGCGTCGCCGCCCTTGGAAAGTGCCGGCGAATAATGCCCATTCACGAAAACAAGGCGTGTCCCGCAGTTGAAGCCCGTGAGTGGCAACCGTTCGAGTTCCTGCATCGAAAGGTTCGTCTTCGGGGGGCGCCGGAACGGAATCCTCGCGATCGGTGCGACATTCGTGTACTTCCAGTCTTCGGCGTGCGTATCCGGGAAGCCGAGCGCCGAGTAGCGTTTGATAGCGTCCGTGCGCAGTTCGTCGAGCCATGCCGGTTCCGCCGGCGTCTTCCTGCCGCGACTCGCGAAATGCGAGAGATACACGTCTTGTTTTTCGGCTAGTTCGATCATTGCACTAACTCGCTGACGGCAACTTCGTCCAGTTCCGCGTAGCCCTTTTGTTCGAGTTCAAGCGCCAGGGTCCGGTCGCCCGACTTCACAATTCGTCCGTTCGACATGACGTGCACGAAATCGGGAACGATGTAGTTCAAGAGGCGCTGGTAGTGTGTGACAACGATAAACGAACGCTCCGCGCTGCGTAGCGAATTGACGCCTGCCGCGACGGCCCGCAGAGCATCGATGTCGAGGCCGGAATCGGTTTCATCGAGGATTGCCAGCTTCGGCTCGAGCACCGCGAGCTGAAAAATCTCGTTCCGCTTCTTCTCGCCTCCTGAAAAGCCGGCGTTTACGGCCCGGTTGAGAAGACCTTCCGGCATCTCCAGGGACTTCATGCGGTCTTTCACGAGGTCCAGAAAATCCACCGCGTCAAGCTCCGCAAGGCCCTTTTGTTTTCGGGTGCTGTTGAGAGCCGCCCTCAGGAAATACATGTTGCTGATGCCGGGGATTTCTACCGGATATTGAAAAGCGAGGAATAAACCGGCCGCCGCTCGCTCTTCGGGCTTCATCGCCAGCAGGTCTTGTCCCTCGTAAGTGACTTCGCCTTCGCTCACCTGGTATGTGTCCCGGCCGGCCAGCACCTGTGCCAGCGTGCTCTTGCCTGAACCGTTCGGCCCCATGATGGCGTGCACTTCTCCAGGGTTGACTTCGATGTCTATCCCTTTGAGAATTTCTTTTCCGCCGACGCCTGCTCGCAGGTTCTTGATTTTCAGCATCCGCATTTACCCAACGCTCCCTTCGAGACTGATACTGAGCAACTTCTGCGCTTCCACGGCGAATTCCATCGGAAGCTCTCTGAAGACTTCCTTGCAGAAGCCGTTGACGATCATCGATACCGCGTCCTCCGATGAAATGCCCCGCTGCCTGCAATAGAAGATTTGATCCTCGCCGATTTTCGAGGTCGTGGCCTCATGCTCGACCTGTGCCGTCGGGTTCTTGACTTCCAGGTACGGGAACGTATGCGCACCGCACTTATCCCCGATGAGCAGTGAGTCGCACTGCGAGTAGTTGCGCGCCCCATCCGCGCCCTTCAGGATCTTCACCATGCCGCGATAGCTGTTATTTCCGTGTCCGGCTGAAATGCCTTTCGAGACGATCGTGCTCTTTGTGTTCTTTCCGATGTGGATCATCTTTGTGCCCGTGTCCGCCTGCTGGCGATTGTTGGTCACGGCCACCGAATAGAACTCGCCCACCGATCCGTTACCTATCAGAAGGCAGCCCGGGTATTTCCAGGTGATCGCGGAGCCGGTCTCGAGCTGTGTCCATGAAATCTTGGAGTTCTCGCCGAGGCACTTTCCTCGTTTCGTGACGAAGTTGTAAATGCCTCCCTTGCCGTCCTTGTCGCCGGGATACCAGTTCTGGACTGTCGAATACTTGATCGTGGCGTTGTCGAGCGCCACCAGTTCCACCACCGCGGCGTGCAACTGATTCGTGTCGCGGATCGGAGCCGTGCACCCTTCGAGATAGCTGACCTGGCTTCCTTCGTCGGCGATGATGAGGGTTCTCTCGAACTGGCCCGTGTTTTCAGCATTGATACGGAAGTAGGTCGAAAGCTCCATTGGACATCGCACGCCCTTCGGCACGTAGCAGAACGAACCATCGCTGAAAACCGCTGCATTCAACGCGGCATAGAAGTTGTCCGAGTGAGGGACGACCGAGCCGAGATACTTCCGGACGAGGTCGGGGTGTTCGCGTACAGCCTCCGAAAAAGAGCAGAAAATGATGCCTAATTCGGCCAATTTCTCCTTAAAAGTGGTCGCTACGGACACACTGTCAAAGACCGCATCGACCGCGACTCCAGCCAGCAACTCCCTTTCTTTCAGTGGGATGCCTAGCTTTTCGTAAGTTTCGAGCAGTTTCGGATCAACTTCGTCGAGACTCTTCGGCCGGTCCTTTTTCACCCGTGGACCGGAGTAGTAGACGATCGACTGATAGTCGATAGGCGGGTGCGTGATGTTCGCCCATGTCGGCTCGCGCATCGTCAGCCAGTGGCGGTAGGCGTTCAGCCGCCAGTCGAGCATGAACGCGGGTTCATCTTTCTTGGCGGAAATCAGGCGGATAACGTCCTCGTTGAGCCCGGCGGGTACGGTGTCGGCCTCGATATCAGTCACGAATCCGTACTTATATTCTTGATTCGTAAGGACTTCGATTTGCGAAGTAGTGCTCATCGAGCCTCCCAGACAGAACTCTTGCTTTTATAGTAGCTAATCTGGACACAACAGTCAAGATTGAAGTCACAAAACAAAAGGTGCTCCACATCCACTGCAATTTAGGCCCGAAAACGCGCTATTTTGCCCCTTTTACATGGCATTTTGCGCAGTTTCCGGTCGTCGCAAACGACTTCCCGCCCGCCACATGGCAGAAGGCGCAGGAGGTTTTGCCCTTCTCGGCGACCTTGTGCATGCCCGCTTTGAAGTTCAGCGGCGCCTTCGCGTCCTGGGGCCACAGTTTGTCGTGGCAGACCTTGCAGTCACCTTTGGCCCGCTCGGTGTGCTTGGCGTGATTGAAGGTTACGTTACCCATCTTCGCGGTGAAGACGAGCTTTTCCGCAGCCTTCTTTTCTGTCTTCGGTTGAGAAAACCCTGTGAAACTGAATCCAACGAGGAACGCAACGAGAATCGCGAAAATGCGCATTTTACCCTCCCGCTAAGCGAGAATTTGGTTATTTCCTGTCAAAAAATCGCGTCATCCAGGGTACTTTCCGGAAATGTAGCGATGCAACTGGTCGATTGTCGCCGCCTGCGACGAGATGATCGAGCGCACCAGATCGCCAATCGAGACAATTCCAATCACCTCGCCTCCCTCCACTACCGGTAGATGCCGGATTCGACGTTCCGTGACGATGTGCATGCACTCATCGACCGTGTGGTCCGGTGTTACGGTGAAGACCGGGGTGCTCATGACCTCCCGGAGCAACGTTTCCTTCGACGACCGCCCTTGCAGAATCACTTTGCGGGCGTAGTCGCGCTCTGAAATGATGCCCTCGATCTTGCGGCCGGACATCACAAGCAACGCTCCCACGCCTTTCAAGGCCATCAGGGAAATGGCGTCGTACATTGTCGCGTCGGGGGAGAGCGCCCATACAGCGTTCCCCTTTGTGGAGAGAAGTGAACGGACCGTATCAACCAGAGCCATGGCTGATCCCCCAGTAACTATGGCTCAGATTCTATCACCAATTACAGACCAATCTTGCCTGGGTGATTTTCACTTTGCGGAACGCTCTATGTCCGGGGCGAGATCTCATCTGCCGTCGATGCCGGCGCGGTAGTTGCCGACCGCCTCCGAGGTCCGGAGGTAACGGTCAAAGATGCGGACCAAGCGGATCTCGCCGAAGATCCGAGGCGCGATGCGGGCCTCGCGTTCTCCATTGACATCGCCCAGTTCGGGCGGGAAGTGTCCCCAGCCGTAATCGCGAACGGCGCCGCCATCATTCAGGATTCCATCGACAACAACCGATATAATGCGCGGGCCGCCGTCAACAATGAACACGA
>JBDKSR010000127.1:0-3887 GCA_039680545.1 Bryobacteraceae bacterium
CAGGCGCAGTTGATGGAAGAGCAGGGTAAGATCACGGTCCCCGCCGAAGACGTGAAGAAGGCTTACGAGGCAGATAAGGACAAATACACGCAGGCGAAGCTGAAGGTGATCTATATCCCTTACAGCACCGTCCCTTCTCTGAAGAAGGACCCGAGCGGAAAGACCCTGACCGAACCGGAAGCCAAGGCCAAGGCTACGAAACTGGTGGCTGACGCCCGCGGCGGAGCAGACTTCGTGAAACTCGTCAAAGCGCATTCGGGTGATCCCGACTCGGCCGCGAAGGATGGGGATTTTGGCCCAATCAAGAAGAGTGACCGCATCCCCGAGGCGATCAGAGTAATCTTCGACCTGAAGGCAGGCGAGATAAGCGATCCGATCCGGCAGGCAAACGGATATTACATTTTCCGCGTGCAAGAGATTGGCGTTCAGCCTTTTGCTGAAGTCGAGAACCAGGTCAGCAACGAGTTGCGGCAGCAGCGTTTCAACGATTGGATCATGTCGACGCAGAAGAGCATTCCAATCAAGATCGAAAACGAAGCCGTGTTTGCCGCACCCGCTGCCCCGCAGCCGCAAAAGTAGTTACATATGGCCGTCCGGGAGCAGGTCGCGAGAATCTTCGACCTGCCGCCTGAGAAGAGGCCGAAGTTGAGGGCCCTCGTGGAGAGGGCCCTAGAAACACTCCCCCCACTCGATGGAAAACCGATCCGAATCATACTGAAGCCCGATTTGCATGCGTACCGCGGGAAACTGCTGTCCAGGGGCGACCGCGGAACGCCGGTACATGCCGGATCGTTCCTGCGCCGGCGGGAAACCGTTCTTGACAGTGAACTCGCTGGGAACAAAGCAGAGTTCGCGCGAATCCTGCTCCACGAGATATTTCACTTCGTGTGGCTGCGCGCGGGAAATCCTGCACGAAAATCATTTGAAGCATTGCTCGCAGTGGAACTGCGGCGCCATGCAAGAGGCGAACTGGGGTGGTCCGCAGCGATTTCAAAGAAGCGGCTTTCCAGCCGGGATGTCAGAAATCGCACCCGGCTGTGGCGCGAGTACGTTTGCGAGAGCTTCTGCGATACGGCGGCATGGCGGTACGTGGGAATCCGCCGCCACCCGGAGTTCACGCTCGCTCCGGCCTTCCACCGCGCGCGGCGCGGTTGGTTCACTCAATTCGACGCCGGCCGAATTCTAATATAGACACTCCCTGTGTACAATTTGAGCAGTCTCCCTCGATTAAGAGAGAAGTGAGAAACACGATGCCGAACCTGATACAGCGTCTTCTTATCTGCTCATCGTTTGCGGTGACAGCGATGGCTCAACCCTCGATAGCGCCGCTCGTCTGGACGCAAGGCCAGCCACCGGAAACGATCCGGAAGGTGATCCGGGAAGTCGCGGAAGGGGGCAACAACGGATTCGTTTGGGAGTCGCGTCCCCATCCCGATTATCTTGGCCCGCAGTGGTGGAGCGACCTCGGCGTGGCGGTCGACGAAGCGAAGAAGTTGGGCCTCGACGTCTGGATTTTCGATGAGTGGATGTACCCGAGCGGACTCGCCGGAGGGAAGGTAGTAGCCGCAAATCCGAATTTCGTGAATCACGTTGTCGTGGACCGCTCGACCGTGGTCGAGGGACCGGCGGAGGTGAAGCCCGGCGAGGTGCCCGGGGGATTGGCGGAATTCGAACGCGTCCTCTCCGTTGTGGCGATGCAAAAAGGCAAGGAGCCGGTGGAACTCACGAGCAAAGCCTCATGGACATCCGGCCCGGGCAGTTGGCGCATCGTTTGGTGCGTCACCAAACCCGTGCGGCCGAAAGCGGGCTGGAGCATGGCGAACATGGTCGATGTGCTGAACCCCGAAGCCGTCGCTACTTACATACGGCTGACGCACGACGCAACCTACGAACATTTCAAGGACGATTTCGGGAAGACGATCAAGGGGTTCTTCACGGACGAGACGGGGTTGCGGAACATCACATCGTATGATTCGCTGCCGGGCACGCCCGGGATGCCGATGCCGTGGTCGCCGGCGTTTTCAGCGTATTTCCGCAAGCTGAAAGGCTATGATCCGGAGCCGTTGCTGGCGAGTTTGTGGTACGACCTCGGGACACGCGGGCGGACGGCGCGTTTCGACCTCATGGATGCGTACGCGAGTTGCTTCGCCGAGACGTTTTTCAAGCCGCAGCAGGAATGGTGCCACAAGCACGGGGTACGGCTGATCGGGCACGTCGTCGAGGACAACCATGCCGATCACCAGTTGGGATACGGCCCGGGCCATTGGTTCCGCGCCATGGAGTATCTGGACATGCCCGGCGTCGATGTCGTGGGGTACCAGGTAACGCCCGGGATGGATGCCGGCGGCAATTACTGGACGCTCGGCTCGAAGACGGTTTGGGATGAGGAGTTCTTCCAGTTCGAGATGCCGGCCATGGCACGCGGCGCGGCGCTCATGAAGCCCACAACCGAGATCTTCTCGGAACCCTTCGGCGCGTACGGCTGGAGCGAAGGGCTGCGGCAGCAGAAATGGATCGGCGACTGGCACATCGTGAATGGGTTCACGTTACTCACTCCGCACGCTGTGACGATGAAGTATCACGATCCCGATTGTCCGCCCCATTTCAACCGCACAAGCGGTAATCCGCAGTGGCGCTATTACTCGAATTGGGCGGAATACACCAAGCGGCTGCTGAAGGTGGTGGCAGGAAGCGAGCCGGTGTATGACGCGGCTGTGCTTTACACGGCGGAATCGAAGTGGTCCGGACCCGCGCAGACAGCGGGGCCAGCCGTGCGCGCTCTCGAGAACCAGCAGGCATCGACCGCCGTGCTTCCCTATGCGATCTTCGCGAAGGAAGGCTCTTTCGAGAGCGGGCGCTGGGTATACAACGGGCAGCGGTTCCGCGCCGTGGTGCTGCCTTACGCGCGTTACGCTCCTCCGGACGTGATGTTGCGCCTCGCGGCTTTCGCACGGGCGGGGGGACGGGTCATCGTGATCGACGAGTGGCCGTCGGGGTCGGTCGATGGACGTGGCGACGAGGCGGTCAAGACCGCAGTGGGAGACCTGAAGCGGACGGCATCCGCATCCGTGATCACCGCACCAGAGCTGAACCTCGGCCAGACGTGGCTTGTTTCTGACAGCCCCAACCTGTTCGTTTCGCGACGGCGGGTGGCGGACGGAGAGTGGATCCTGCTGCACAACCGCTCGCTCGTATCGAACGCCAGGGGGCGTTTAGTGGAAGGCGCACTGAAGGGGACTGTTGTGCGGTACGAGGCGGAGCGGGGTATCTATGTGGCCGTGGACGCGAAGAGTGAATTCGAGATTCCCCCTTATGGCCTTTGGTGCTTGCGGGTAACTAGCGATCCGCCAGCCGCTGAGCAGCCACACCGGTTCACGTCAGCCACGGCATTCCCCGGAGAATGGTCACCGGGACTGGGCGACTGGAGGCTTATTGCGGGACGCGAAGCATACGCGGGCACGCTGACTTACAGGGCAACGCTGCGGCTGGCAGATGTGAAAGGACCGGTGGCAATTGATCTCGGCGAAGTGGGCGAGATAGCGGAACTGCGCGTCAATGGCAAAGTTGCGGGAGTGAAGATCGCGCCTCCTTACGTGTTCGATGTAAGCGGGCTTGTGCAGCAGGGCGACAACCTTGTGGAAGTGGACGTCACCAACACAGCACGTGCCATGTGGCCTGATGCCTTTTCTCACGGCGATCCGCCAAGCGGACTGTTAGGACCGGTGAGGTTGTTGCGGTGAACATCTCAGAGTCATTTCAAGTATCCAAGCGGCTCTTTCCGTGATTAATCACAGTAAGAGAACGCTACGTAGGGTAAACCGGCTGGTAACAGCCGCATATCCCGAGGTTGCCCCTCTCCGGAGGGGCATTTTCTTTTTGTTGGCGCG
>JBDKSR010000128.1:0-3485 GCA_039680545.1 Bryobacteraceae bacterium
TGCAGGTTCGCGCTAACTGTGACGATATAAGGGTGGGACGCACTGGACGAAATCGGCGTTCAGAGAAGGGTGGTATCCTTAAAATAGCTGGAGGGAACTTTGGAAGAGCGACTGAAACGCTTGATGCAGGAACTCGGAAATGCGATTAACGAGTCGCTTTCCGAATCCGATCGGATCGCGACAGCGATCAGCGAGATCAAGCGCTCCGGTTATGATGTTGTCCTGGTTCTTGAAGCGACCATCGGCTTCAATAAGGCAGAGAACGGGGAAGAAACCGGCGAAGTTGATGGCGTCGAGAGTGATAGTGACGAAGTCGATGCAGAGGTCGAATTTGAAGCCACCAGCAAGGTGAAGTGGACGCTGCAGGACCAGAAGTTCCTTCGGGCTCTTAAGATTTCCGTCGACGACGAAACGCACTAGCCTTTAACCGAGCAGTTCTTCATAGACCAACCAGGTTTTCCGCACTGCATCTTCCCAGGTAAATTGTGCTGCCCGGCGCAAGCCCCGCTCGATCAAGTCTCTTCGCAGTTCTTCACTGATTGTGAGACGCCCAATCGCCTCCGCGATGGATTGCGTGGAGGCAGGATCCACGAGCAGAGCGGCGTCACCCGCAACTTCAGGCAATGCAGAGCGGTCCGAGGTAACAACCGGTACACCTGCCGCCATCGCGTCGAGCACAGGCATGCCGAATCCCTCATCGAGAGACGGGAAAGCAAAGATGGAAGCCCGTTGATAGAGGTTCGGGAGCTCCGTGGCGGAGACATATCCGAGAATCTCAATTGACTCCCGCCGGGGACTGGCTTCGATGCGGTGCAGGATCTCCTCCACCCCGAACCCTGCCGACCCGGCGAGTAAGAGACGCCACCCTGGAGCGGTTGATTCGAACGCTTCAATGAGCCGAACAATATTCTTTCTCGCTTGAATCGCGCCCACATGAAGAATGACCGGCTCCCGGGGGACATTGGATGGGGCGGGCGAACGGACACCGTGGTGAATCACGCGGATGCGTCCCCGTTCGACACCAAGCAGTCCTTCCACCTGGGACGCAGTGAACCCGGACACGGTGATGATGAGATCCGATCGAGCGGCCGCATCCCGCGCTTGCGCGGCGAACCGCCGGCGGAATTCAGGCGTCGAGTAGTCTCCGGTCAGTACGAACAGATCGTGAAACGTGGACGCTGCGCGCCGGAGCCGTCCTTTGGGAAGACGCTGGTTGGTTCCATGGAACACGTCGGCGGAACCCGGCGGACAGTGATCGATCAGCAGCCGCCGCGAAACATTCCGGGCATGTGGCAGGCGCAGGCCGCGAAGGAAGCGGTGCGGCCGGAAGCAATAGAGAAACCGTGCCTCCGGGTGCGCGCTCGGAAGCCCATACAGCATCTCCCGGGAATACACACCCACGCCCGAAAGGTTATTTCCTACGCTATAGGTGGCATCCAGAGCGATTTTCAATCGGTTAACCGGTATTCCTTGATCTTTCGATAGAGCGTGGTTCTGCCAACTCCAAGCAGGTGGGCAGCCATCGCCCGGTCGCCTTTTGTGTATTCCAGCGCACGCTGAATCGCACGTTTTTCGATCTCACTCAGAGACAACACGGGCTCGCCGGTCCGTGGATCGGTCTCTACAGTCTGGTTGAGCAGCGGCGCGGCGTTCGCGTTGCCGGACTCCAAGTGAGTGTGAAGGGCGGAAGGGAGATCGGCCGTGTGCAATAGCGGCCCCGAGTTCATAGCGACCATCCGCTGGATGCAGTTCTCCAGTTCACGGACATTGCCGGGCCACGCGTACGACATCATCGCATCGAGACACTCCCCGGATATCGAGTAGTTGCTCCCGTGGAGCTTCAAGAAGTGTTCGACGAAAGCGGGGATGTCCTCCTTGCGTTCCCGCAGCGGCGGAAGCCGGAGAGTGACGACGTTGAGCCGGTAGTACAGATCCCGGCGGAAGCGGCCCTTCTCGACCTCGTGCGCCAAGTCGCGGTTTGTGGCGGCAACCACGCGGAAGTTCGCTTCCCGCCGTTCGACGGAACCGACCGGCCTGTATTCCTTCTCCTGAAGCAGGCGAAGCAACTTGCCCTGCAGGTCGAGCGGCAACTCTCCGATCTCGTCGAAGAACGCGGTGCCGCCGCTCGCCGCCTCAACCAGGCCGACCTTTGCGGTGGATGCTCCGGTGAACGCGCCCTTGGCATGCCCGAACAGTTCGCTTTCCATGAGCGGACCGACCAGAGCCGAGCAATCGATGGGTACGAACGGTCCTTGAGGCCCAGCCCTATGGATCGCGCGGGCGACGACCTCCTTGCCCGTTCCTGTTTCTCCGAGGATGAGCACCGGCGACTTGGAGCGTCAAAGCCGTTCGATGAGATGGAGGATCTGTCGAATCCTGGGAGCGCGGCCCACGAGGACGGGTGGAGAGTCCGCGCGGAGTGGAGTCATCGTCTCCTTAGTTTATAGGGGATCGCCGGCCGACGCATCCAATCGCACAACGAAAGCGGTGCCGGAACCGGTGCGAAGACTCTCGGCCAGGGTGTTCGCGCCCTCCACCGTCTCTTCGTGTCCGACTAAGACCCGCCACATCCGCGGCGAGCCGTCACGGGGCACAAGCCGGCACTCACCAAAACGCTGCTTCATGTCGTTGGCCAGACGCTCGGCGTTGCCGCGATCGAGGAACGCACCGACCTGCACCGCGAAGAGATCCTCCGTGGGCGGCGCCGCCGGTGCTTCGACCACCGTCAGGCGCACCTTAGTGATTCCGGGGCCGAGCAATCCGATCTGGCGGGCGGCCGCGCGGGAGAGATCGATGATGCGGCCATCAACGAACGGTCCGCGGTCGGTGATCCGAACCCGCGTGATCTTGCTGTTCGAGACGTTCAGTACTTCGACCCACGTGTCGAACGGAAGCGTGCGGTGCGCGGCGGTGAGCTTTTCCATGTCGTAGATCTCGCCGTTGGCCGCGCGCCTTCCGTGATACGGGCGCCCATACCAGCTAGCAATACCTGTTTCGATCGTTCCGGGCAGCGCAGGGACGGGCGTGCGAACGCGTTTCTTGCGGCCGCAACCGGGGAGCAGCAGAAGTGAAGCGAGAAGCGCGAACGCAACGCTTCGAGCGGGGAAGGAGCGATTGTGGTCGTAAAATGCCATTGGTCTACTAAAACAATTTTGCATCAAAACGTTTTTCTCTTCGAGTACTATTCGTCCGTCTCGCGCAAGATTCGAGGCCATGTCACTTTTTTTCTTGACTTTCTTCTCAATCCACTTTATATATGAATCACGCTGCGATCTTTTTAGATCGCGCAACTTTAGATGTTTGGGAGAATCAAGCGATGAAGAACGCAACCAAGAAAGCTGCAAAGCCCGCAAAGAAGAAAGCTGCTGCTCCGAAGAAAAAGAAGTAGCATAGCGGCGCCCCGTAAGGGGTTGCGGCAAGAGTTTCATGAACCGGCCCCGAGCTTCTCGGGGCCGTTTTTATTGGTGTCCCGCCTTCCGAAGCAG
>JBDKSR010000129.1:0-8642 GCA_039680545.1 Bryobacteraceae bacterium
TTCATAATCCCCTCTCATATAAAAAAAGTGTCGGAACCGTCGGAACCGTCGGAACCGGGCGCATAAACCTTGTAGATTGAAGCTGTTGCGCGGTTCCTACTTTTTTCTTTGACCACAGGGAGAGTAGGAACCTGTAGGAACCGGCTTGCCTCTGGTTCCTACATTCTGCTTCTGGTTCCGACATGGTTCCTACACTCTTTCGGAATGTAGGAACCGTCCAACCCCTTGATGAAAAGGGAGTTACTAACTGGTTCCTACGGTTCCTACAGATTTTCTGCATTTTCCTTCCCCCAAAGGCGATCACACCGTCAATCCGTCAAGCTCCGCCTCGGCAGTGTCAGCCTGGAAAAAACGGTCAATGATGACCGCATAGAAACGATCACTTCTCTTCCCGATCTTCTTTTTGAAACCGAAACCACGCTCTGACTGGTGACGCTTCAGCAATCCGCGCTCAGCCATACACTTCAGAACTGCATTGGCATTTCGGCCCTTCAGGGCCTCCTGTGTCATGACCCGTGGGAAGACGTAGTAGCATTCGTCGTCTTGGAACCCGGCGTGATGCTGCGGCGTGAGCGTGCTTCCTGGTGTGGTGAATCGGCTGCTCTCAGTCTGTAGGAAGGAATGAAGCTGTTCGATACCGTCCTCAATCTCAAACGCTCCAACCCCCCCTCTCCCTGTGATCCAGCAGTCAAAGCAAATGCAAGCGGCCTTCCAGGCTTCCCCTTTTGCCCAACCCGTGATGCCAAGCTTAGTGGCGAGTTCACCGGCGAATCCCACCACGGCGAAACGAGAGGCAACGCGGCGCACCTCTCCCGAACTGTCCTCCTTCACCTGGGTCTTGAAGAAGTGCTCCTTGTTGGCGAGCGCATCCTGTGTGACTTGGTCGAGGTGACAGGTCACGTGTTCCAAGAAGGCCCGAATGGGTGAGCCGAAATACTTCTTCGATGTCTGCCTGATGTGGTCGACAAAGCTTGCCGGTTCCTGAAAGCCGTGGATGTCTTCAAAGACGCCCCAATTACCTGCGTCGGAGTTAATGGGAACGAGCCTGGTCTCCTGCCCTCCCTTGGTCTTAGATCCGGCTTCGATCATCAGGTCTGACTGCTGCTTCTCGCCCGTGGAGAGGATCAAAACTCGAAACTCCGCGCCGGGGCGGACCATGAGATCCTTCCTCATGCGGGCTTTGCCTCTGCCGTTCGAAATGCCGTAGACGATCTTGGATACTTCCTTAGGGTCCACCTCGGATATCTCGTCGAGCGGCAGGATGCAGTCGTTGTGCTGTGCGGCCACGGCTTCCATACCGTTAGCTGTGGCTCGCCAGGTCTCCAAGAAACCGTTACGAGGGCCTCCGCCCCAGACTGAGCCAGCGACTACCGAGGTGCTCGTCTTGCCGAGAGACGAAGTCCCGTAAAGGTGGAAGCCGCCGCCATCCATTTGCAGCGGGGTGAGTAGCGGAGCGGCGAACGCGCAGGATGTGAAAAAGAGAAGCCGCGAGTTCCCCGAACAGTAGCGCCCCACATGCTCCCGCCAGTCTTCGATGCTGCCGGACAGATGGTGCTTGCCGCTGCACGTTTGGTCGCCGTAATAGATGACGCGAGTCTCAGCAGCAGGACCGATCGGTCCGTCCGGAAGTACGAATTGCTTACCGTGCCATCCGATGCGGCTGGTGACAGTCACACAGGATCTCGGTCGGCAGTAGTAGAGGTAGTCCTTCAGCCTGTCGATGCAGAACTTGGCTCGGCGTGGGCGAAAACCGAGTGACAGGAGCGGGGACAGACACTCAGCGCCGTCGCTGCTGAACAGTGATGCTATGGGGAGCACTACTTCCTTCATTGCCCCACGGTGGCCAACAAACCGAACGAGAATCCCGTCATCCGACTCGTCGATGGTGCTGGTCTCGGCCACGACTTCAATCCACGGGCTAATGTGCTCCCATATAGGCTCCTGCCCATTCTTCCCCTGCGTCTGAAACTCAACACCGTGCTGCCGGTCAAGGCGAAAGCCATTCGGAATCCCGCCGTCTTGCGGGCTGGCTGATTTGCTCTGCTGCCGTGGATGCTTCGAGCCAGAAACGGCGGGCTTGTAGGTATCAGGGGTCTGGCTGATGGCTTTCGCTATGGTGCGCTCGCGGTAATCAGCAGTGTTCCACTTGTCTCTCATCAAGCCCGATCCGCGAAAGAGGCGGTCAATCTGCGCTTCATCCTTGGTCCAGAAAGCGAGGCAGCAGCAGAGAGCGATGTCTGCCTCCGACTGGGATTTGTAGCCCGTTAACTCCCCGGCCCACAGGCATTTGAACTTGGGAGCGTTCTTCGCTGAGTTGGCCTTGTCGATGATCTCTTCATCCGACAACGCGGAGTCCGCGCCTATGGCCGCGCGTGCGGTTTGAACAGGAGCGGAAGTGAACATTTCACCATGCAAGGAAACGAGCTCTGCTTGGCGCGCTTCAATACTCTTCGGGGAACCAGCCAGGTGCAGGCCGGTGAACGTGAAGTACCGTTCCTTGTCGAACATCTCAACCTTGCCGTTGGCGAGAGACTTCTGCCGCCCACCTGGGGGCAACTTGCCGCGGACCCAGATCTTCACCCCTGTGAGCGAAGGACTAACCTCCGTGTACGAGTTGAGCGACTGGATGATCTTTTCTGCCCACGGCTCCAGGGCGCCGGTCTTCGGGTCGCGACAATCGTCAAGGTCAACTCCGGCGAAGGGATCGCTTTCTGAGAAAACAAACCCGACTCCCGCGAGCTTGTGACGTTTTGCCGCCTGAGTAGCTTCGGCGAACGTGCCCCACGTCGTTGGTGAGTTGGTCTTCGCAGGTCCAGCCCGCTTGGGGTCGATGGGTAGCTTGTTGGGCTTCCCGTTTTCCTTCGGCTTGAGTTCACGTTGAGGTTTGCTGCCATTGGGGTAGCGGAACGCCTCCGGATCTTTGACGAGCGCCCATGCTACCCACTGCGGCAGGAAAACGAGCTCCGCCGGCGGACTTATGCGCGCCTGGGAATCGGAGCCCATTTCGTTGAGTGCGGGATCCTTCATTGGACTGTGGGAATGATGGCTTCAAACTTCCGAAGACCGAGACGCCCAAGGCGTATTCCCTCAGGCGTTCCGTTGACTTTGCGTGGTAGACTGTTTTCGTCGATTTGAATTGTGAAGTTGAAAGAGGCCCGGTTGGTGGACTGGGCCTCTTCCTGTTTCTTGGGCATTGAGGTGCGCCCCTTTCATTCGGTTTCCTTGCCTACGATGGCTTCGATCTCGGCCAGCTCGTCTGGCTCGATCGAATCGCCGTGGGACCATGCGACGTAGGCTGTTTTGAGAAGGTCGATCAGACGTTCACGTGTGACAGCTTGGGTATTGTTCATAGAAATACATCTCCTTTGGCATTTTCTAGACTGATCATGCTGCTTCGAAACGACTTCCCCAACATTCGGAAGAGGATTCTCCGTTTCCGAATCGACTTGTGGACGGTGCTTCATGCTTGTCCCTTACTTCCCGTGCTCAGGACTATCCCGCCTGTCGGCAGATGGTTCCAATAAGTTCTCAGGTCTCGAAGGGCGTAACGCACGCTGCGGCCGATCCGCCGAAAACGGGGACCTGTGCCACGCTTTCGCCATTTTCGGACCGTTTCCACACTTACCTTGAAGAACTTTGCGACTTCGAATTCGTCGAGGGCCCTCTCCAGACCAGAGTCTCTGAATACTTGGTTGACAGGCCCGCTCTCTCTGCTATTGCTCATGTCACCGCGTCTCCGGCAGTAACCCGCCAGCGCTCTTTAGCCATCGATCAAAAGCTTCGCGAGGGATGATGATCTTCTTCCCGAGTCGGATGGATGGTATATGCCCAGCCTTTAACTCTCGGAAGATTGTGGTCCGGCCAATTGGTAGGAGTGCCACAAGTTCTTCGGGTAGGTAATAGCTGCTTTCGCCTCGTGACGGCCTTGTCCGTTGGTGCTTGGGTTTGGTCCGACTTCCCATTGACTTCTGCTCCTTTCTGATCCCATAATCGGCGTAGGGATGACTCATATTAGCTTATCCGGCGGACCACGTCAACCAGTAAGCGTCAATGAACAATGAAAAACCTCAAAATAGCTGTTCGCGAGCTCCGAAAAGAGTTCGGAGAGACACAACAGGAATTTGCAACACGCCTCGGTCTGGCGATTTCTACCGTTGTGCGTTATGAGTTGAGCCGTGAGCCCTCTGGCGAGATCCTGCTGACCCTCGGCCGCCTCGCGGAGGAAAAGAACCGCCGTGACCTGCGAGATATGTTCTCGCGAGCTTACCTGCACGAAAAGACTGAAGAACCAGGAACTGACAAGGCGCTCCTCTATTTGAGTCTGGTGCTCGCAGACTTGTTAGAGATTCCGGATTTCAGGCAGGCGTTGCTGGAAAACATCAAAGCGTTGTTCGCAGCTGGTCTATTTACCTACACTGGCATTGGCGGCTTGCTCGAAAAAGACGCAGAGTGGATCAGGCTGAATGCGGCCGATGGGGTCCCTCGCACCAAGCTCGTCGAGCTGTATCAATCAACGTTGGGCACCTCGCCGGTCGCTTCGATATTCGCCGAAGCTTTGGTCTCCTCAGTGCTGGACCAGGAGAAGATTCTGAAATCCCCTCGCTCAGCTCAAGGCCGTCAACGATGATCGTTCGCAATGACGACAGCACGGGCTTTTTCGTCTCCTTCACTCTGGGGGAATCTTTGGGGAGTCCTTGCAGGTTTGGGCTGGTACAGAGGGGTACTGACTGGCTGGCGGTTTCTCTCTAACAACCGGGAATGACAGGTAGTTAACTGTAAACAGACTACTTACGAA
Organism: Bryobacteraceae bacterium; assembly: GCA_039680545.1. Classification (GTDB taxonomy): domain Bacteria; phylum Acidobacteriota; class Terriglobia; order Bryobacterales; family Bryobacteraceae; genus JAEHDI01. The sequence goes on from JBDKSR010000129.1 coordinate 4,796, forward strand.
TGGAAGGCGAAAACGGCTCGTGAGTGGATTATGAGTCCGCTGCTCTAACCAACTGAGCTAAGGGCCCGTAATTTCAGTGTTTTAAGCCGTGCCCCGCAGACACATACCATCACCGCCGCGCTGCGGGCAGCTTTATCCTAACATACACCAAGTGGGCGTGGCCTTTCCTGATGGTTCCTCAGGCTAAAATGAAAAGATGCCAGAGAATCTTGTGATTGCTGGGCGGGAGTTCCGCTCGCGTTTGCTCGTCGGGACCGGTAAGTATCGAAGCTTTCAGGAAATGGCGCGCTGCCATGCTGCTTCCGGCGCCGACATGGTTACCGTTGCCGTACGCAGGGTGAATCTCACCGACAAATCCAAAGAATCACTGCTCGATTACATTGATCGCTCCAAGATCTTTATCCTGCCGAACACGGCCGGCTGCTACTCGGCCGATGAAGCGGTTCGCACGGCGCGGCTGGCGCGGGAAGTCGGTTTATCGAACTGGGTCAAGCTCGAAGTGATTGGGGACGAGAAGACGCTTTTCCCCGACAACGAAGGCCTGCTCGAAGCTACACGGATTCTGGTGAAGGAAGGCTTCGTCGTGCTGCCGTACACCAACGACGACCTGATCTCCGCGAAGAAACTCATCGACGCAGGCGCCGCCGCGGTCATGCCCCTCGCCGCGCCGATCGGCTCCGGCATGGGGATACAGAACCCGACGAACCTGCGCATCCTGCGCGAGATGATCACCGAGGTTCCGATGATCGTGGACGCCGGCGTGGGGACAGCGTCAGACGCAGCGTTGGCCATGGAGTTGGGTGCCGATGCAGTGCTTATGAATACCGCGATAGCCTGTGCTCAGGATGCCGAGAAGATGGCCACCGCGATGAAGCTCGCGATCGAAGCGGGCCGCCTTGCGTACGAATCCGGGCGTATTCCGAGGAAACTGTACGCGAGCGCCAGCAGCCCGCTCGAAGGGGTCGTCCGGTAGAGCCTACGACACCGTCACCAAATCAGATGCGAGCTTGACCTTCCGCCCCGTCTTGAGGGAGATATTCGCAAGATGCGGCCCGGCCACCGCTTGGGCCGCTGTCTCAACTGAGCAATTCGGCTGCTGCCGGCTCTTGACGCAATCCAGGAAATTCTGGACGTGAGCATCAAGCGGCACCGAGACCTTTGCGAAATAAATCGGTGTCCGATTCTTCGGAACCGCCCAAGGTTCCTGGTACACCGAGTAGCCTCCATCGTCGAGCACCAGCGTACCCTTGTCGCCCATGAATGTGATCGACCAGCCGTTGTCGTACGAGTTGCAGTAATTGAGTGTCCAGGTCGCCATGAAATCCGGAAACTCGAAGATGGTGCTGAAGACTTCGGGGTGCTCCGCACCAATCATCTTCCTGACCTGACCGTTGCACATGGCTGACACGGGCGGAGCCGAATTCGTGAACCACTGCACGACGTCCATCAGGTGCGTGCCCTGGTCGGTCATGTTGCCGCCCGCGTAATCCCAGAAATAGCGCCAGGAGCGGAAACGCATCGGCTCCAGATCGCGGGCCGGCGCGCTGCCGAGAAAACGCTTCCAGTCGAGCTTGCCGGGCAGGGGGGAATTGTCGAGCTGGCGTGCGATGTTCCAGTTCCACACGGCCTTGACCATAGACAGCTTTCCGAGTACCCCGTCGTCCACCAGCCGCTTTGCCGACCGGATCACGGGTGCGCTACGCCGCTGCATGCCGATCTGGACGATCCTGTCGCTCTTCTTCACAGCCTGTATCATCGTCTGGCTCTCGGCTAGTGACTTTGAGAGCGGCTTTTCCGCGTAAGCATCCTTACCCGCCGCGAGCGATGCCAGGAGCATCGGGCAGTGATGATGGTCGGGGCCCGCCAGGATGGTGAAGTCGATGCTTTTCTCCTTGTCGAGGAGTTCCTGGTAATCGGTGTATGTCTTCGCGTCCGGGGAATCTTCCAGTGCTTTCTCGATGTATGGCTCGTAGACGTCGCATATCGCGACGCACTTCGCGCCAAGCTTCTGGAACTCGCGGTTCACATAGCGGCCTCGCCCGCCTGCTGCGATGAGGGCGTATGAGAGCTTGTCGTTCGCGCCCCACGCCCGCCGTGGAACGAACATCGGCGCGGCCGAAGCGCTCAATGATGTTGTAAGAAACTGCCTACGGTCGAATTGCATGTACAGGGCCTCCCCAGGTAGTCTATCCCAGAAACTTCTTCACTTCGAATCGAACATCTCCCGGGGGATAATAGAAAATCCGGCCTTAAGGCGGGACCTATGCACCGCAGACGGTTTTTGGAAACGGTGGCGGGAGCCACACTCATGACCTCTCCCAATCTCGCATCAGCGGCCCCGGATTCTTCCGTGCGACGCAGGGAGCTTTACGGGCTGCTTGGCAACCTTCCGGACCGCAACCGGAAGATCACGGCTCGAACAGTTTCGACCGAGGAGCGCGCCTCCTACATCCTCGACAAGATCGAGCTCGACCTGAACGGCATTGAACCTGTCCCGGCGTGGTTCGCACGCCCGAAAGACTGTTCCGGACGCGTTCCCGCGATTCTCTTCAATCACTCGCACGGCGGGAATTACAAGTTAGGGAAAGATGAGTTCATCAACGGTAGCCGCTATCTGCAGACTCCACCTTATGCCGAGCTGCTTACGTCGCTCGGTTACTGCGGGCTCTGCATCGATACGTGGGTGTTCGGCGAGCGTTCCCATCGGACCGAGATGGACACCTTCAAGGAGATGCTGTGGAAGGGCCAGGTCTTGTGGGGCATGATGGTCTACGATTCGATCCGCGCTGTCGACTATCTTGCGGACCGGCCCGAGGTCGATGCATCGCGGCTCGGCACAGTCGGCCTGTCGATGGGGAGCACGATGGCGTGGTGGGTGGCCGCCCTTGATCAGCGGATCAAAGTCTGTGTTGATCTTTGTTGCCTGACCGACTTTCAGGCGCTGATCGAGACCGATAACCTGAAGGGCCACGGCATATACTATTACGTACCGTCGTTGTTGAATCACTTTACGACGGCCCAGATTAATGCTTTGATCGCGCCGCGTGCGCATCTGGGACTCGCCGGTAACCTGGATCCGCTAACACCTGTTGCGGGGCTCGAACGGATTGACCGTGAGCTGAGGGCTGTCTACGCCTCGGCGGGCGAACCGGCGCGCTGGAAGTTGTTGCGTTACGACACCGGCCACCAGGAGACGCCGGAGATGCGCCGCGAAATCATTCAATTTCTGAAAAGGTTCCTGTGAGTCATTCCCGAGACTGGTCCAAAATCGGCGTCCTGCTCGCCGCTTTGTTCATAGCAGGCTTTTTCGTCTCCTACACCACTGACAGTCTGCGTGTCGAGTTCTCGCAGGACGATCTGATGAACTGTTACCGGGGGTGGGAGCGGCCATTGGGCTCTCTCATAGGGGACAATCTGCTGTTCTGGCGGTTTTCCCCGACGTTTCGCCCCTTCTGCGCGTTGATTTACAAAGCGTCTCACGCCCTGTTCGGATTCGAGATGCTTCCGATGCGCATATTGTTGTGGCTCATTCTGGCCGCCAATTCGGTCCTGGTCTATCTGGTCGTAAGGCGATTGACGAACTCGATCGTAGCGGGGCTGCTTGGAGCACTCCTCATCTCGTATAACCGGGGCTTTTGGGCGCTCTACCTTAATACGGGCACAATCTACGACATTTTCTGCTTCTTTTTTTACTTTTGGGCACTGGCTTACTACTTACGCATACGGGGGAAGGATCGCTATCCGGGTCCACTGCAGTTGCTCTGGATCGCCCTGCTCTACATCTTCTCGCTCGATTCGAAAGAGTTGGGCGTTTCCATGCCCGCCGCCATTCTGTTCTATGAGTTGC
>JBDKSR010000130.1:0-11464 GCA_039680545.1 Bryobacteraceae bacterium
CCGTCCTGCTGGCTGGAAAGCCCGTGTACTCACGGGGGCCTGCGATGGAATTGACCACTCCGACCGGTGCGGCAATCGCCGTGACGCTCGCGGACGGCTTCGGAGTCCTTCCTCCGATGAAGGTGTCAGCGATCGGTTACGGAGCGGGCGGGCGCGACCTCAAGGAACAGATGAATGCGCTTCGCGTGCTCATCGGCGAGCCGACGGGCGCGGTCGAAGCTGAGACCGTTTCCGTCCTTGAAGCGAACGTGGACGACATGAGCCCGCAGATGCTCGGCTACTCCATGGAGCGCCTCTTCGAGAGCGGCGCTCTCGACGTTTGCTTCTGCCCCCTCTACATGAAGAAGAACCGGCCGGGGACGATGATCCGCGTCATAGCCCGTCCCGAGGATCGCGAGCGCTTTGCTGCCATTTTGTTCGCTGAAACCTCGACCTTGGGACTCAGGATCTTCACCGCCGAGCGGCGTATACAGGCCCGCCACATGGTTGAGGTGGAGACCGAGTACGGGAAGGTGCGGATGAAGGTCGGAGATTACGGCGCTTACGCACCGGAGTACGAAGACTGCCGGCGGCTGGCGCGGGAATCCGGCATAGCATTGAAGAAAGTTTTTGCGGCGGCCAACCAAGCCTATCTGAGAATGCAGCAATGAAACCGAAATACTATCTGACTACCCCGATCTATTACGTGAATGCGGCTCCCCATATCGGGCATGCCTATACGACCATCGTGGCCGACACGATCCGGCGTCTTAAGCGGATGCAAGGTTACGACGTCGTGTTGACGACGGGCACGGATGAGCACGGCCAGAAGGTTGAGCGCGCCGCCAAATCCACGGGTAAGAGCCCGATCGAGTTTACGAATCTCATCTCTGCGGAATTCAAGAAGCAGTGGGAGATCCTGGGACTGGAGATTGACCGGTTTCAGCGGACGTCCAACCCGCAGCACCACAAGGTCGTCCAGGACCTGTTCCGCCGTTGCCTCGAAAACGGCTACATCTACAAGGGTTCCTACACGGGACAATACTGCGTTTACGACGAACTGTACGTGTCCGATGCGAAGCCCGGCGATCCCTGCCCGGATTGCGGCAGGCCCACCGAGACGGTCACGGAAGAGAATTACTTCTTCAAGCTCTCCGCGTTCCAGGAACCTCTGATGAAGTTGTACGCGGAGCATCCGGAGTTCATCGGGCCGGAAGCGCGCCGGAACGAAGTCCTTTCGTTCGTCAGCAAGGGCCTCAGCGACCTGTCGATCAGCCGCACAACGATCAAATGGGGAATCCCGGTTCCGGCCGAAGGCAATCACGTCTTCTATGTCTGGTTCGACGCGTTGTCGACGTATATGAGCGCCGTCGAGAACGAGGGCCGGTGGCCCGCCGACCTGCACCTGATCGGCAAGGAGATCCTGCGGTTCCACGCCGTCTATTGGCCGGCCTTCCTGATGGCTGCCGGTCTGCCGCTGCCGAAGCGGATCTTCGCGCATGGCTGGCTCCTGTTCGAACAGGACAAGATGAGCAAGTCGCGCGGTAACATCGTGCGCGCCACGCCGATCAAGGAAGTCGCGGGAGCCGATTGCCTGCGCTATTTCCTGCTTCGCGAGATCGTTTTCGGGCAGGACGGCAATTTCAGCTACGACGCTCTCATCCAGCGTTACAACGCGGACCTCGCCAATGGGCTCGGCAACCTCGCAAGCCGCACGTTGACGATGATCCGGCAATACCGCGAGAACTTGATCCCCGCGTCGAAGGGCAGCCCTGAAATCGCCACCGTCGCCGGGGAAACGATACGCGCCGCCATCGAAGCCTACGACAACTTCGAGTTCTCGAAAGCTCTTGAGGCGATATGGGCGCTGCTCGGAGCGGCCGACAAGTACATCGTCGCGCAGGCGCCCTGGAAGCTTGCCACGAAGAAGGATGCGGAAAGCCAGTCCGCGCTCGACGAGACGCTTTACACGGCGGCCGAGGTGTTGCGCATCTCCTGTATGCTGCTTGCGCCCGCGATTCCGCAGTCGATCTCCAAGATCTGGTCGCAGCTCGGCATGGAAGAGCCTCTCGGTGAGGTGCAGATTGGCGGTCTTGCCTGGGGTCAACTCAAGGCAGGGCAGAAGATTGGAGAAGTTGCGCCGGTCTTCCCGAGGCTGGACGTCAAGCAGTCCGTCGCGAAATTGCGCGAATTGGAACAGGAGGAAGCGACCCGGCAGGAAATTTTGCTCGGCAAGCGCCCCGCGCCGTCGGCTGTGGCTCCGCCTTCGCCGAAGATTTCAATTGACGATTTCGTGAAAGTCGATATGCGGGTGGGCCGCATTCTGACAGCGGAGCGGGTCAAAGGCGCGGACAAGCTGCTGCATATGTCGGTCGATATCGGAGAGCCGCAGCCTCGCAGCATCGTGGCGGGGATTGCGGAAGCATACAACCCCGAGGAGCTTCCCGGCCGGAAGGTCGTCATCGTGGCGAACCTGCAGCCGCGCAAGCTGCGCGGAATCCCCTCGGATGGGATGATTGTGGCGGCTTCTCTTGAAGGTGACAAGCCAGTCCTCGCGGCATTTTTGGAGGATGTGCCCGTGGGGTCACGGCTGAAGTGACGCTGGTCGACTCCCACTGCCATCTGGACGATGCCCGGTTCGATGAAGACCGGGAACTTGTAATCAAGCGGGCCGCTGAGGCGGGCATAGAAACGCTTCTCGCCGTGGGAACCGGCGCCGGTCCTGAAGATATCGACGTGGCAATCCATTTGGCGGAGAGCCACGCCGGGATTCTCGCGACCATCGGCGTACACCCGCACGACGCGCGGAAGGCGGACGCCGCGACGTGGCAGCGAATGCGCGAACTTGCCGCTCACCCGAAGGTGGTGGCGGTCGGCGAGATCGGACTCGATTACTTCTATGACAACTCGCCTCGCGACGTGCAGCAGACAGCGTTTCGTGACCAGTTGGAACTCGCCCGCGAGGTTGGCAAGCCGGTAGTGATTCACACGCGGGACGCTTGGGACGACACGTTTCGCATCCTGCGGGACGTCACGGGCAGCGCGGGGATCATTCACTGCTTTTCGGGTGGCCCGGAAGAGGCAGAGCGACTGGTGGAGATGGGATTCTACCTCGGGATCGGGGGAGTCGTCACGTTCTCCCGTTCGGTGGAATTGCAGGAGGCTGTGCGGCGCATACCCCTCGACCGGTTGCTTCTCGAGACCGATGCGCCGTATCTTGCGCCCGTCCCACACCGGGGACAGCGCAATGAACCGCTGTTCATGATCGGGACGGCCCGTAAGGTAGCCGAGCTGAAAGAGACGCCGCTCGATGAGATTGCAGCAGTGACGACAGGGAATTTCATGAGGCTGTGTTTGCAGCGGTGAACTATAGCAGGTAAACTGGAACGTTTCCATGGAGTTAAGCAAGCTGGGACTGACCTCTGCCGCCAGGGACGTACTGGAGCTGATCCAGCCGGATCTCCAACTTGTCGAGGAAGAGATCAGATTGCAGTCGGTTGCCTCCGTTGAGGCGATCACGGCGATCGGACGTTACCTGCATTCGAGTGGCGGCAAACGGCTTCGCCCGACCCTTCTTTTGCTGGCCTCGCGATTGGCGGGCGGTGGCGGCCAAAGTGCCATCCGGCTGGCTGCCGTCGTGGAGATGACCCATGCCGCGACCCTCGTCCACGACGACGTGATCGATGTCGCGGAGACCCGCCGGGGGCGGCCGTCCACCAACGTCCTGTGGGGCAATCACACATCCGTATTGGCCGGTGACTGGCTGTACATGCAGGCGTTTCAGGTCGCCCTGCGTGAGCGGAATTTCCGTATGCTCGACATCCTCATCGGGCTGACGCAGATGATGGTGGAAGGCGAACTCATCCAACTGGAGCGCATCGGTTCCATCGAGGTGACCGAGGCCGACTACATGGACCTGGTTCACCGCAAGACGGCGAGCCTGTTTTCGGCGTGCGCCAGACTGGGCGCGCTCAGCGCGGGCGCCGGTGAGGAAACAGAATCGCTGCTCGGCGATTACGCGTGGAACCTCGGGATGGCGTTCCAGCTTGTCGACGACGTGCTCGACTTTACGGCGGACGAATCGGTGCTCGGAAAGCCCGTGGGCAGCGATCTGCGCGAAGGGAAAGTCACGCTTCCGCTTATCTACGCGCTGGAAAAGGCTGATGCGAGCGAGCGGGCCGGGATCGAGACGATCCTCCGGGATGCCAGTTACGACAGCGTGCCGTTCTCTTCCGTGACCGCTCTGATGGAGCGGTATCGTGGCATCGAACGCGCGATGGCCCGTGCCGAGCAGTTCACCGAAAAGTCGCGTGAACTGATCGGATCCTTCCCCGATTCAAACTATCAGCGCGCCCTGTTGGCCCTCACGGAACTCGTCACTGGCCGGGACCACTGAGAATAATCTCCCGCCCCTCCCACACTATAAAGGCCTTGCCGCCCGGCAGGGTTCTTACCATGACAACACGACGACATTTCCTTCAAACCGCGGGAGCGTTTGGCATCGCACCCTCTTTCCTGTTCGCCCGCAAGGAGAAACTGAGCGGGGTCAAGTTCGGCGTCACCGATTGGAACCTCCGTTTGCCGGGGAAGCCGGATGCGCTCGCGCTCGCTGCCCGCATTGGATTCGCGGGCGTCGAGGTGAGCTTGGGCCGGTCCATTCAGCACGGCAGACTGCCGCTCGCCAATGTGGAACTCCAGGACCGTTACATCGCCGGTGCAAAGAAATATAGAGTCGCCATCGACTCCACCTGCCTCGACATCCTTCACACGAACTACCTTAAGAATGACAAGCTTGGACAGAGATGGGTGGCCGAGGGCATAGAAATCACACGGAAATTGGGTGCGCCCATCATGCTCCTTCCTTTCTTTGGGAAAGGGGCACTGACGACGCGCGCCGAAATGGATTACGTCGGCGACGTCCTTCGGGAACTGGCGCCGGCTGCGGAGAAGGCCAATGTTGTACTTGGATTGGAAAACACGCTTTCTGCAAAGGACAACGTCCGAATCATGAAGCGCGCCCGGTCCAAAGCCGTGCTTGTCTACTATGATGTGGGGAATTCAACGAATGCCGGATTCAACGTTGTTAAGGAGATCCGCTGGCTGGGCAAAGACCGCATCTGCCAGATCCATCTGAAGGACGGCCGGGGCTATCTCGGGGCGGGGAAGATTAATTTCAGTGCCGTGATGCGTGCAATTGCCCACATCCAGTATGCAGGATTTATTGACCTCGAAACGGCCTGTCCCTCGGGTTCGGTCGAGGGCGACATGCGCCGGAACTTGCTTTACATCATAGGTTTGGTGAAAGAAATAAGGAATAGCTGACAGCTATGTGAGTATGCTTTGGAAGGCCCGTCTTTCGGGCCTTCGGACGACTTTTGGGTTGACACCCGCCTCAGATTCCGTTTAATATCGTTCTTCGGTTTTTTTCAAGTGTAAATAAATACCAGAGCAAAGGTACGAACGCACCGGCAGGCTAAGCATGCTCTTTCAGATCGGTGAGAAGGTCGTATACCCCAATCAAGGCGTTGCCACGATTGAGAACATCAGCATCCGGGCGTTCGGAACCCAAGCCGAGCGCTTCTACTTGCTCCGGCTACTTTGCAGCAGCATGACGGTTATGGTCCCCTTCTCGCACGTGGAGGAGGTCGGACTGCGTAAGGTCACCCGGAACGGGCAGGTTGCCAAGGTTCTGGACTTCCTATCCTGCGGGACGTGCCGGTGCGCCGGTGACTGGAAGGACCGGTTCAAGGAAAATTCCGAAAAAATGCGGGCGGGCGATCTGCTGCAGATCGCTGAAGTGCTGAAAAGCCTGCTGACTCTTCAACTTGCCAAGCCTCTCTCGTTCCGCGAGAAGAAGATGCTCGACCGGGCGCGGCACATGCTGATAACGGAACTGTCGATCTCCCGAAGCATTCCAGAGGCCGCAGTCATCGATTTGCTCGAAAAGGCGCTCGCCAAGTCGTCGCTGACTCTTCCCCCACCACTTTAGATGGTACTCTCAGCGATTTCGCCCTAGCCGTCACGGGCTTCCGCCTTAAGCCGCTGGGACTCCCGTACTAGTGCTAACTCCCTTTATTTGGTATGGAATGGAAGTCCCAATAGAGTTATGATTAACCTTGGTAAACAGGAGAATGATACCCAATTTCGGTCTTGATCTCGATCCGGCAAAACCCTTACAGTTAAGGCCACGGGTTGAGATACATGACAACATGGGGGATCTGTCTCCCTCGTGCGTGATATAGAGCCGGCCTGCGGGGCCGGAACCGGACAGTGTTGTGAGTAGGTAGCTTTCGGGGGCAGGTGATGCGCCCCGAGGGGATGAGCGTCTAGAATGCATTGTCTGTTCTGCGGAAAGCCACTGGGATTCCTCAAGGAACTCACCGACGGGGAATTCTGCTGTGGCGAGCATAGGCAACGCTATAAGAAACTCACCAAGCTGGCCCTCGCCCGTTTGATTGAGACGCACGCGGAAGCCGCCGCGGGTAACCCGGAATTAGTTGAACCGATTACGCCGCCTCCGGCGCGACCTTCCATCTCGTCCATCCTCTTCCCGGCTAAGAAGGAAACACGGGAGTATTCCGGCATCTATCGCCATTTCCCTCGACCCAAGCCGATGCCGCTGGTTCCGCAGGCCGTTGGCGAAACCATTACTCCTCCAGCCCTTGCTCCAGCACTACCAGCGTTTTCTTGCAGCCCCATCTTACCCAGTCTTGGCAACGCAGCTCCCATCTGGTCCAATCTCGAACCCGCACTACCCGCTTTCCCCTGTCTCGCTCCGGGATTCTCACTCACCCCGAGCGAGCTGCCGAGTTCGTCGCCAAGTCTAGGCTCTCTGGCTAGTGCGCCGCTGAGTGTGAGACTTCCTCTCCTTCACGAAGCGAACTTTTCTCCGCTGCAACCTGCTCCCGCTGAACCATATCCGGCGTTATCTCTTCGTGATGATGCATGCGTCCAGCCGCTGCTTGAGCCACTCCGCGCACCTGCCATGCCGGCTGCTCCGAGTTTGATGGAGCTGCCTTCGATTCCGCTGGCCGAGTCTGTTCCCCATGCGGACGCACCTGTTCCGGTCAGTATTTCATCGGCAATTCTACGCGTTGAGCCCAAGTTGGTCCCGTTCTCGATCTGGGCGGCCTGGCGGCACTCGCATTTGCTCAAGTTGGAGACTTCAGGTCTGCCGCTCGAGGAAGTGGAGATGGTCAGCCAGCGGGCTTTCGAGCACGCTCTTCCATTGTCGCCCGTTCCGCAGGCGGCGTTGGCGTCCTGCAGGCCGATGACCGGGGTCGAGTGGAAGAGTTGGGCCAAGACTCCGGCGATGTCCGCTTTGCATAGCGTGCTGGATCTCGCCTGTGGTGTGTCAGAAGCCGGGCTCCAGGCACTTCCGCTGGCGGCACGCCAGTGTATTGCAGAGCCGTTAAGATCCGCCGAGCCCATCACCGAGGCGCCGCAGCTTGTGTTCCCGAAGCTCGCTGCCAGGACGGTGAGCGAGCCGTCGTCTTTTGCGGCTCCTCCTTTTGCGGCGGCAGCCGGAAGGGCGATCGCGTCGGCTATCCGGGCTGCGGGTGCGCCTGCCCTCGGCCGGACGGTCAAACCGGCTGCTCACGAGGCTGTTCCGCCGATCGGGTTTGGCGCAGAGCTCTCGCCGTTACCGATGGCTGGGTTGGCGCGGATCGGCATGAAACCGGTGGACGGCTCCGTCCGAGTTGACGCACGCAGCGCCGAACCGGCGCCGTTTGCTGCTTCGACGTTGCGATATCCGAACCTGCAGATCGCACATGCCCGGCAGATTCTGTGCTTTGGCGCCACGCAGCATGAAGAACTGCAAGGGTTGGACGCCGCCGCCGATCCGATTCGTGCTTCGCAGGCCGCGCCTGTGGCCGCGAGTTCCTCGTTGCTGCCATCCCTGACGTCGCTATTCCGTTACGCGCGCGTGGAAAATGTACGCCGCGGGGTGGCGATGAGCTTCGACGGAATCCGGCCGAAGGATCAGCCCCGGTCTCCGCTGGCGTACATGGAGCTGGCGATGCCGGTACGGGCGCCGGCCATCCCGCGGAATAGCTCTCTTCGCATCATTGAGACATTCGAATACCTGCGGCCTCTTGATAAGCCGGGGCTCGAACCATTCAATGCTCTATTGCGCTTGTGGAGAAATACACCAGCCTATCTGCGGCTGGCTGCTGTCAGCGCTTGCCTCATGATTCTTGTCCTGGCCGCGAACCCCACCCGGGTTGGCACAGTAGTTGAAAATCAATGGGCGGTGGTCCGGACCTCGATTCAGAACCGGGCAGCAGTGGAACTGGTTGACAGGTTCGAAGGCGGAAGCCTGGCGGGCTGGGAAGGGACAGGCGAGTGGGCTAATTCCTGGACCTTCTCTGATGCGGGCTACATCCGGCCCGGCAAGCTAGCCATTTACACTCCGTCCGTCGATATGCAGGATTATCACGTCGAGTTTCTGGCGCAGATCGACCGGAAGGCCGTAAGTTGGGTCTACCGCGCGGCCGATCAGATGAACTATTACGCGGCTAAATTGACGGTTGTGAAGTCGGGACCGGCCCCTGAAGTCGCCTTGGTGCGATACGCCGTCGTCAATGGTGTTGAGGGGCCGCACACAGAGGTGCCGATACGATTATTGATGCAGAATGGCACCCCGTATAAGGTACGAGTAGCAGTGAAGGGGACGGATTTCAGCACGTCGATTGAAGGGCAGTTGGTGGATCATTGGCGTGATGACCGTCTCGAAAAAGGCGGCGTTGGCTTTTACGCCGAAGCGGGTGAGCGGGCGCGTCTTTACTGGGTGAAGCTTTCACACCAGGACGACTTTGTGGGCAGGCTCTGCTCGTATATGTACCCGAATCCGATTATGTTAAGGAGTGGGAATTTGCCATGAGTCAAAAGAAACCAGCGGCCAATTATACCCAGGGCCATGGAGGTGGCTCTGCGGGAAACGGTTCCGAGGGAAGGCCTGAGAGACGGGGCGCATCGCACGCACTCGCCAAGGCCGTTTCGCTCCACCTAGAGGGAAAGCCGCAGGAGGCGCTGAACGAACTCTACGCTGCTGTAGACAGCGGAGAGCGGGATGCGGAGCTTTATTCAGCTCTCGGGCATATTCACTTTCAGCTTGAGCAGTACGAAGAGGCGACTACAAGCTATTGGAAGCTCTTACAGCTTGAACCCTCTCACCGAACCGCCTCATTCAACCTCGCTGTGTGTTTCGAGAAGCAGGGCCGCTGGCAAGAGGCGATTGAGCGCTTCCAGCGGTCTCTGGAGGTGGACCCGGGCCGGAGCGAAGCATATCTCGGTATGGGTATCTGTCATTTGCAGTTGGGTGCGCTCGAGCCCGCGCTCGAGGCTTTTGACCACTGCCTGAACCAGATGCCCACGCAGGAAGCCGCCATGTTCGGCAAGGCCGTGGCTCTCCAGCTTGCCGGGCGATTCGACGAGGCAGGCGACCAGTACCGCAAGATTCTCCAGCGGAACCCGAATTCCGAGGATTCGCTGGTAAACCTGATCTCCGTCGACATGGCGCGCAAGGATTCCGATCGCGTCCGGGAGACCGCCGAGCAGCTTCTCACCGTTCGCCCCAATTCCCAGACTGCTCTCGAAGGGCTGGCTGCGTCGGCTTTCGCCGCCGGCGATCACGAGGCTGCCGCGCGTTTCTGCGCCAAGATCGTCGAGACCGTTCCGAATCATTTCGAGGCGTGGTTCAACCTGGGTGTGGCGCATCAGAAGGCCGGCCGCTTCCAGGATGCCGCGAAATCTTACGGGGAAGCCGTTCGGCTTCGCCCCGATTTTCCGCAGGTGCATGTCAACCAGGGCATCGTTTTGCAGGAACTAGGTGACATGCAGGCTGCGCGCAAGTCGTACGAGCGTGCCTTGCAGCTTGATTCCAGCCAGACCGCTGCGTGCTGGAACCTGGCGCTTGTCCTTGAGCTCACCGGTGATCCGGATGGGGCCGATGCAATGTACGCGAAGCTGCTGGAAGGGAATCCCGATTGGGCAGATGCGCGGTTCCGCATGGGATATCTGAGACTCCAGCGAGGTGACTTCGAGAGCAGCGCCGCAGCGTTCGAAGCCTGCCTGAAGCAGCGCGAGCGGTGGCCCGAGGCTTTGTTGAATCTCGGCATCGCGTATTGGAAACTCGGTAGGACCGAAAATGCCAAGGTGTCCTTCGAAAATGTGTTGACGTTGCAGCCTGACTCGATCGATGCGCTGCGCGGCCTCGCCGCGATGGCGCTCGAAGCCGACGACACCGATGCCGCGCTTCGCTTGCATGGCCGGCTGATTGAACTGGGTGTTCGCAGCCCTGAGCTTTTCTACAATACCGGCCTGTTGATGCAGAAGGCAGGCGAGCTGAACGAAGCAGTCCGGCTCTATCGCGAGGCTCTGGCCGTCCAGCCCGATTTCGCGGAAGCGGCACTCAACCTCGGCCACGCTCTCAAGGCGCTGGGCCAGGAGGACGAGGCACGGTCGCTATGGCGCCGCGCGTTAGAGATCAAGCCGGAGTTGGCGCACGGGTACTTTGAACCGGTAGTAGCCTAGGCCCCCAAGGTGTTGCCCGCGGCCCACAGAGAGCCGCGGGCAGCACTTTACTTGGTTTTGTTCACGAACAGGAAGGATCCGCTCTTTCCTCCCACCGCGAAATCTGTGTCGCCGTCGCCATCAATGTCCGCAACCGCGATCTGCATCCCGCCTCCAGCCCGAGTGCTGTAGTCGATGATGTGCCTGAACCATTCCACCTGGCCCTTTTCATCGACGCGGGACTCGTACCAGTAGATGCCGAGGGGTTCGCGCTCGCCCGGGTCCTTGCCGTTGTGCGCCATGTAGCGCTTCCCGGTGAGAATGTCGATGCGGCCGTCCCCGTTCAGGTCCGTCAGCACGACAGCATGGGCTTGTGACCAGCTATCGTCGATGATGTGTTTCTTCCATTGGCCGTCTTCTGTCTTCTCCAGCCAGAGGATGCCGTAATCGTGAGCGAGTGACGTGAGAAGGTCTTTGCGCCCGTCGCCGTTGACGTCAAGGACGTGAATGAAGCCCGTGGAGCCGAGGCTGAACTCCGGTTCGAACTTCCACGTGCCGTTTTCGGGATCGGCCGGGGCAGTGATGATTCCGAGAGGGGTGATGATGTCGGTCCGGCCGTCACCGTTGAAATCTCCAGCCCCGATTCCATGCCCGTGAACTCTGGGTGCGACGATGTGGCGGACCCACTTGCCGTCCTTGATGCCGTACCAGGCAATCGGTCCGCTACCGAATTGCGGCAGAATCTCGTGGGCTTTGCCGTCGTTGTCGAGATCGGCCAGGAAAGCAAATTCCGTGGAATGGCCGTCCTCGACGACCTGCTGCTCCCACGCGCCGCCCCTGGGCCCCGGATTCCGCCACCAGGTGATCTTTTTGCTGAACCACGCGACGCTCGCTACATCGACCCGGCCGTCGCCATCGACATCGAGCGGCAGATCGCTGAACGTGTCCAGGTAGTTGCCGCTGAACAAGA
>JBDKSR010000131.1:0-2085 GCA_039680545.1 Bryobacteraceae bacterium
GCTCGCCTCACGTCCGGGTGGGAATCCTTGTACTGCTCGCGCATGCCCGACAACTGCGCTTCAAGCTCGACCACCTGCTTCTCCATCTGCAGCAGCCGCTCGGACTTGGCAACCGTCTCGACAGCGACCTCCGTGGCGCCCACCTTCTGGTGCTGATCCCGCAATGAGCGCAATTGGGACTCCAACAGGAGCTTCTCCTGCGTTGCACGGTTGAGCGATGAACTCACGGCGGAAAGCTGAGTTTCAAGCGTCCGCATCTGCTGGAGATTCGAATCGCGCTGCTCGGGCAAACGCCCGACGTTTCTAAGCTTGAAGGTCGTCAGCCGGTTCTCGATCTCGTCGAGCTGCTTTTTCGCCTCGGTCAACCTGTCGTTGAGGAACTCGGTCGTCATCGTCGACTGACCCGCACGCGTGCTGATACTCTCATCGATGAACCGGCTCACGAGCTCTTGCACGACCTTTTGTGCAAGGTAGCGGTTTTCGTATGAGTACTTGATCCTGAACGACGACGATGGCGGCCGGCCCGGAATCGCCTGATCTTTGAGACTGAAGACCGGATCGATCTTGATGGAGTTGCGCATCACCTCGATGACGTCTTCCATCGGCACCCGATTCCGAAGCCGCGGATAGAGCCCGTGCGCATTGATCATGTCCGTCAGCCGGGCGCGACTCGTGATCGATTGGGCCATCGCGGAGACGCGGCCTGCCATCTCCGTATTGACGTTCGTAGCGACATACTTCTCAGGCACTTGCGGCGGCACGACTCGGATCACGGATTCCGACACGTACGTATCGGGCCACAGGAATGCCACGACTACCGAGATGACGAGCGCGGCGAACGTTGGGCCCACAATCCAGCCCTTGTGCCTGCGAACGACATCCACATAATCCTCGACGTCCATCGGACGCCGCTGGAAACTATAGGATTCGGGCACCGGCTGCATGGGTCACTCCTCTGGTTAGAACTGGCACTAAATCAGGGAACAATAATGTGGTCGCCGCTTTCCAACTGGACGTTCTGCTGCGAGTTCTTACCATGGATAACATCTTTGTAATTGAATTTCAGCCTCTTAGAACCGCGGAGGACGACAATGCCCTTCTTGTCGGCGTAATCTCGAAAACCACCGGCGATCGCCAGCGCTTCGAGAACGGTCGTGGGGACGACAAGCGGGTAGGACCCGGGTCGCACGATCTCTCCGCTGATGAAGTACTTCTTACTGTTGACTTCCGCCACCGAGACCATGACCTCGGGATTCGTCACGAACTTCGAAAGGCCTTCGGTGATGTTTTTCGCGAGTTTCTCCGGAGTGATGCCCACAGCCTGCACGTCACCGATCAACGGCATCGAGATCTTCCCGTCCGGCCTTACCCCAACAGGACCCGACAGTTCCGGTTCTCTCCACACACGAATTGTCAGAACGTCTTCGGCTCCAATCAGATACGTTGTGGGGTCCACCGGAGCGCCGACCGCACTCCGCAACGCCTCGCTAGCGGGGGTCTTGGCGGGTGCCTGCGTCTCTGTCTTCTGTGTTTTCTGTTGACTTTCCTGCGCGAGGGCGGCAAAAGGCAGGAGGAATGAGCAGAACAGAGCTATTCCCGAACATTTCAACAGAATTCGCCTCTGCGAACACGTCCCCAGATGTGCCAAGAATTCCTCCGGATTTTGCCGATTACCGCGCGAATTAACACTTGTTCTTATCGGCAAGCAGCCTTTATTGTACAACAGGTTCCGGGGATTACCCGCCTATTTGGACGAGTGCGCAACACGGCTTCCCAAATCGGGTCTAGCCCAATGGTACCGAGAGCTCCTTAAGCCGCCTA
The DNA here is from genome assembly GCA_039680545.1 of Bryobacteraceae bacterium. Lineage (GTDB taxonomy): Bacteria > Acidobacteriota > Terriglobia > Bryobacterales > Bryobacteraceae > JAEHDI01. Next base: position 1,822 of record JBDKSR010000131.1, read on the forward strand.
TAAACCAAAGAGATAGGCAGGCCGACCACGTTGAAATAGCATCCTTCGATCCGGTCGATGAAGCGGGAGGCCAGTCCTTGAATAGCGTACGCCCCCGCTTTATCGTCCGGTTCGCCACTCGCTACATAGGCGCGGATGTCATCGTCCGTAAGCGGCACAAAATGCACGCGGGTCGACTCGACATCGACCACCTCGGCATCCCGGCTGCGCAGGCAGATGCCCGTCAGCACGAAGTGCTCCCGCCCCGAGAGGCGGCGCAACATC
>JBDKSR010000132.1:0-8789 GCA_039680545.1 Bryobacteraceae bacterium
CACCTCTACATTGAGGCTTGGCAGATGCTCGCTGCGATGTACCGCGTGACCGCCCGCGTCAAGGAAACGCGGTTTGTGGACATGGGAGAGGTCAAGGGCTACGAGTGCATCGCCGAGGCGTACCACATGCCCACCGGCCAAGTGATCTCCACCGCTGAGGCGATGTGCCTCAACGACGAAGAGAAGTGGGGGCCGCGCACCAAGTACGAGTACATCGACGGCAAGCGCACGGCGACGGGCTACGTGGCGACGCCGCTCCAGCAGCTCCGCAGTATGGCGCAGACGCGGGCTTGCTCAAAGGTGCTGTCGAACCTGTTCAAGTGGGTGGCCCGGATGAAGGGCTACCAGGGCACGCCGGCTGAGGAGATGACCGGCCACGAGTACGACGACACGCCGCAGGCCCCGCCGCCTCCGCAGCGCAGGAGCCAGCAGCCGCCGCCCGCGGCCAACGGCGACGTCATCAGCGAAGGCCAAATGAAGCGAATGTACGCTATTGCCAAGAGCGAAGCCGGGTTGGATGAGCCGGGCTACCGCGCGTTCCTGAAGTCCTTCGGCTACGAGCACAGCAAGGACGTGCGGAAGGCTGACTACGAAAAGATGATCGACGAACTTCAGAAGGGAGATGCACAGTGAGCAGCATTCTTTTCCGCGGCGCGGTCATCCGCTACGCCGACCTACGACCAGAAACCGAAGGCGGCATCTCCTGCCGCTTGCATTTACAAGCCGACCTGAGCCAACCGGTCAGCGACTCGATGGAATGGGAGTCCATTCCCGAGTGCTGCTCGACGGCGAAACTGACCGGGCGGTTGACTGGCCACAACCTGGTCCTGACGCCGACCGACAAGGCGCTCCGGAACCATGAGATCCAGATGGAGTGCACCGACGTCAGCGACTTCGCCGCGGTCCCCGAGAAGGACGAAGAAGGCAACGTCACCGGGCACAGATTGAACTTCATCGCCCGATCGGTTGAGGTCGGAGCGATCGCCAAGGTGGAGCAGTACCGCCGCGTCGTCGGGTCCGCCATGGCCATGCTGGCCATCACGTACGAGGAGCAGTCCAAGTTGGACTTCGCTGGCGAGTCCACTTCCTCAAACGACGCCTCAAATGAGGACGAAAAACAGGAAGAACTCGCGGGCATCGAGGACGGCCTGCCGATCAACAGCCCGCAGATCGACGCCCCGCTGCCTTCCGTGACTCAGATGGCCGGCACGACGGCGGAACTCCGCAAGCAAAAGCGCGGACGTCGAGGGCCGATCCCGCAGGATCCCGGCGCGCCTGAGTGGCGGACGGCTGAAGAGATCGCAGAGGGCACTCCGCATCACATCAGCACGGAGGTCATGTAGATGACCCAGGGAGTCGTTCTTGGTGTCATCCTCGCCATCATCGGCTACGCGGTCATCCGGGGGCTGGCGCGGCTTGCGCTGGCCCCGTGGAGCGCCGAATGGATGGACAGGCGGGCGATGCTGGCACGGGCCGAGTCGGACGCGCTACACGCGGCGCAGGACCAGTTCGCGCGAACGGTGGACGCATGGCGAGACTCGGCAGCGCGGGAGGTGGCCGATGCCGATTGACTTAAGAAGCGCGCTGACTGGCTCCAACGAGGCAGACGAGTTACGGCAGCGCATCGCCACGCTTGAGGCTGAACGCGACGCCATAGCGGCGTGGGCGTGCGATCAGTACGACAGTCCAGACCAGCCAGCGTTTTCAGTTATGGCCGGGATTACGCGGGGCCGGGAGATTCTGGCCGACCTCAAGGCCAGCCGGGAGCGAGAGGCGACCCTGGCGACTGCCTTGGACCACCCTCGCGTCTGGGAATACTTGAACGATTGCCACGGTGGAAGGATGGCTCCGGCTATCCGCGCCGCCCACGACGCCGAGGTGAGCAGGGCGGCGAAGGTGGAGGCGCTGGAGACGCTGGGTATCGACTGGGTTGGGTCTGGAGCTACCCGAGCCGTGAGAGTAACGCTTGACGACGGGCGTGGCGCTGACTGTTACGAGCCGCTGGCGGACTACCTCACTGCTCGCATCGCCGCGCTCAAGGCGGAAGGAGGCCAGTGATGCCAGCATACGGGGTGTGTGAGCACTGCGGGGCGGGTAAGTTGGATGACCGGCAGCATTTATGTCGCCCCATGTTGGCTGCCTTAAACGCCGAGATCGAGCGGCTGAAAGTCCAACGAGACGCAGCGCTGGAGAAAGTTAACCTTCTCGAATGGGCGAACGGAAAACTTGGCAGACAAGTTGTTGAGTTCTCCGAAGAAGTTAACTGTAGGGGCGAGAGGATCACCGTTACCATTGCCGCCCTCCGCGAGACGCGGGAGGCGCTAAGAGACGTGAGTGGATTGGCTGCGAAAGCAGCAAACTGCGAACTTGCAGCGGCAGCGTCTCTAGAACCAGACACCGATGTGTTTGGTTCCTCGGGCATCGCAGACAAGGCGTTGACGGCGAGGTCTAAGGCGGCATGGAAAGAACTGGATGATCGTATTGATGCCGTCCTCGCCCGACACGCGCCCCTCGCGGAGGAGGCCGTCAAATGACCTGTACTCGCTGCCATTGCCGCATCGCAAGGGGCGAGAAATACTACCGCACGAAGCGTGGATCACACCACGAAACTTGTCCTATAGGAGACCATATGCCAGTCAGTTTTGAAGACTATCTCGCCGGATGCCTGAATCGAATCGTGCCAGTGATTGACCATTCGCTGAGGGCCGAGAGGCTCCCAGATGGGCGGATCACGTTCTATATCCACCCTGCCAACGTAGATGGGGACACACCTAACTTTTTTGTCTCCAGAAACGAATTGACGAACCGTGACCTCGCGGGGGAGGCCGACCGTGGCTGACATCACCGACATCCTCGACCGCATCCAGGCAGAGGCGGACGCGGCGACGAAGGGGCCGTGGACGAGAAGCCCCGTTTCTGGCGTAGTCGGGTCACTTGTTGAAGCCTGGGATGGTGGGCTCCCAAGCGTGAATGTGGCGGCGGTATTGCCAGCGCCAGCGTGTGCCGACAACGCAGACCTCATCGCCCATGCCCGCGCCAACGTCCCCCGGCTCGTGGCAGCGATGAGGGTTTTAGTGGAAGCCGTAGAGCGCATGTCGCGTGAGTCGATGGATGAAACGATGGGCCTCGTCGCCGATGAGACGCTCGGTGAGGCCCAGGCAATCCTGGAGGGTCGCGATGACGTGTCCTGATTGCGGTGGGAATGGGTTCATCATCAACTGCTGCGATGACATTTGCATCGGCAGCGGTGAGTGCATCCACGGCGACGGCGAAGTGGTTTGCGATACGTGCGAGGGCGAGGGCGAAGTGCATGGCGACTACGACGGAGACTACATCGGAGACACGGCAGAGCGTGAGCACTACGAACCGGGGGAGGCCGACCGTGCCTAATCCCGGCGACAAGAAGATGCTCGATCCCTGCCCCATCTGCGGCGGCGAACAGTACTTGTTAGCTGTTCAACACGTAAATCAACTCTTCAAGGACTATGTTGTGTGGGAACAGCGGGCAGTGCATTGTCTGGCCGTCTCCCGATGGGACGAAACCCCAAATTTCCGCCTGTGCGTGATGGAACTACGGAGACGAATTGAAGCGCTGGAGGGCCGCGATGCCTGACCACCGCACAACCTCCGAACGGGTGACATTTGGTCAAACTCTCAGGGGAGCGCGTTTGGGGTATCACTGGCATCCGAAACTTCGGGCGATGATGCGGATGACGGTGGATGGCCCGACCTACATCGTTTGGCTTTGCCCACCGGACAGGCTCCCAAGCGGCGTGAGTAGGAGCTATCCACGGTACCGCTGCTGGTGGGAGGGCCACGACCCAGTGCCCCTGTCGCCTGTGCTCCGGGATATGTGTGCGGTGACAGAACCGCTATGCTTCCGCCTTGACGGCGAAGGGAATTTGATTGCCATGGGAGTAGAGTATGCCTGACCGCTTCATCATCGAAGACGCCGCCGTGGAGAGGGCGATTACCGCGATCCGCCGCGTCATGGGTCAGGGCATCGAGGGCACGGCGGATTGCGTGGCCGCCATCCGCGACCTGGGAGGCAGGCCATGAGCGACATCACCGTGGGCAAGATCGAGCAACTGACGACCGGGTTAGCAGGAAAGCGCATTCAGATTCCATCCGGGATGGCACGAATGATGGCCGACGACGCGGCAAGCCTCAAAATGCGCATCGACGAATTGGAAGTCTACCTGTGCAACCTGCTCGCCGACATCGACCACGCTTGGGAGACGCGGGCGATACCCGGCCTGCGGTACATCGAATACCAGTTCAGCTGGAATGAGACCGAGGAACTGCGGAAACTAATCGGAGGTAAGGGATGAGATACGACGAAACGCTTAGGTTGACGAAGATCGGCATTGATTTCGCCTGTGAGATCAAGGACCAGCGCATCGCCGCCCTCGAAGCCCAGGTGGCCGAACTAACGGCGGCACTAAACGACGCCTACTCTCGCTGCCCGCAACTTGTAACAGACGCATCCAACTCTGGGGACAACAGACCCCGCGCGGCCATCGACGCGGCACGAAAGGCGGGAGCATGACCGCCCCTGCCCTCAAAGAGCGCGACATCACGCGCACGGTTCGCGACTACCTGGAACTTCGCGGCTGGCGGCCGGTCCGCATCAACGCCGGGCCCTTCGGGGCCAATGGCATGCCGGACTATCTGTTCCTGCACTATCAGCGCAATCTCTGTTTTTGGGTGGAAATGAAATCGCCGAATGGAAGATTGGGGCCAAAACAGCAATCGTGGATTGAAGCGGAGAGGCGCAGGGGAGCAACCGTCGTTGTATGCAGAGACATCGATAGCTTTTTCGCTTGGTATGAAGAGCGGTTTGGCAAAGAGGGGCAGATGAGGTTGCACATCAAATGAGTAGACAAAGTTCGGACAACCCGGCCTACAAGCACGGCCACGCTAAGAGCAAGGCTCATTCAACGGAATATATGGTCTGGACGAACATGAAGACTCGATGCCTGAACCCGAATAACCGCGCCTTCAAATGGTACGGCGCTCGCGGGATCTCCATCTGTGATCGGTGGATGGCATTTGAAAACTTTCTTTCCGACATGGGGCCGAGGCCCAGCGGGATGACTCTTGAAAGACGCGACAACGCACTGGGGTATGACCCAGGGAATTGTTATTGGGCGACCTGGAGCGAACAGCAAAACAACCGGCGCGGCAACCGATATGTCAGCGTCGGTGGAATCTCTCATACCATCGCTGAATGGTCCCACCTAACAGGAATCCGGCAGAATCAACTCGGCTATCGCTTGGCCCATGGATGGCCTGAAAGCAGATTGCTGAACCAACCGGATCCCAAACGATCCACTTCCGCGAAACTCAGGCAACAACTCATTCGAGAATCCCGGTACGGCGTCGAAGGCCAACTGAGGCTGGAGGTCTAACCCCATGACGGCTACACAATTCAGTCAAGAGGAGATGTACGTATGAGCGACAGAGCCAAAGGCTACCTCGTGGTCCTCGAAACGGACCTGCGCATTGAAGACGACGGCAAGGCAATCCAGGACGCCATTCTCATGATCCGGGGCGTCCAGTCCTGCGTGCCGGTGCCGGCCGACATCGACAGCCACATCGCCGATGCGCGGGCGCGGCGGAAGCTGCAGACCGAGATGTGGGACGTGTTGAGGCGGAGGGACGCATGACCAAGCCTCCGCTCCTCATGATTCCCCGCCAGCACGTCTGCAACTGGCGCGGCTGCACGCGGGTCTACTACAACCATTCCGCCCGCCCGATGCTGGCCTACCCGCTGTGCCAGTTCCTGCCCGACTTCAAGGCCTGGGCGCTGGAGCGGAAGCGGGCGCAGCGGAGAGCGTCGTACCTGCGATGCGCGGGGAGGGCGATAGCATGAGGGTTTTGCTCCTACACCTCGATGGGCGCCTGCCAAACCTAGCGTTGATGCGCATTGCCGCACACCACCGCTCACTTGGCGATGACATCGAGTTGAGGATTGGCAACCCGCAACCGCGCCTCTGGTCGGACGTGCCGGATCGGGTCTATGCGTCTGCCGTTTTCCAGTCCTCTCTACCGCTGGCTAGGCGCGTCAAGGCAATGTATCCGCAAGCAATGATCGGTGGCACAGGCTGGAGCGTCACCGCGACCTTGGAATCCGCCGGGATCACAACAAGGGCGGCGGACTATTCGATCTACCCTGACTTCCAGCAGTCGATCGGGTTCACTCAGCGCGGCTGTCGGCTGAAGTGCGAGTTTTGCGTGGTCCCTGAAAAGGAGGGGCGGGTACAGCCAGAGCAAACCATCGCCGATATTTGGCGCGGTGGTGAATGGCCCAAGGAGTTGGTTTTGCTCGACAACGACTTTTTTGGGCAACCTCCGCAGGTTTGGAGGGCGCGGGTCCGAGAGCTGGTGGAGGGTGGCTTTAAGGCTAGTTTCACACAGGGGATCAACGCTCGATGCTTGACCGACGAAGCAGCCGAAGCGATTGCGTCCGTGCGGTACTACAACGACCGCATGACGACGCGCCGGATCTATACAGCCTGGGACAACCGGGACGACGAGGAGGCGCTTTTCCGAGGTTTGAATCGGCTGGTGCGATACGGCGTCAAGCCCGATCACATCATGGTCTACATGCTCTGCGGTTACTGGTTTGGTGAGTCTCACGCGGATCGGGATCACAGGCGGGCGAGGCTCAGAGAGTTCGGGGCGCGGCCCTATCCGATGCCGTACCAGCGGACGCGCGAGTTGGTTGGTTTTCAGCGGTGGGTCGTGGGGGCCTATGACAAGCGCATCCCGTGGGATGCGTGGGTGAGCAACGGATACGACGCGCGAGGGTTGGCGCGTGAGAGCGATCAGATGCGCCTGGAGGATGGGGCGTGAATGTGGCTCTACGTTCCATCAGTTTGTGTTCTGGAGTCGGCGGACTCGACATCGGCGTCGGCCTCGCACTGGGCGGATTGCGCCATCTCTGTTACGTTGAGCGGGAACTGTCCGCGGCCCGCGTCCTTGCGCAGCGCATGGAAGACGGGGCGTTGGTGAACTTCTCACATCCATTGCAGCCGATTTCGGCGTTTCTTCTGGGACTATCAGTGCTGTTGCAAAGGGGTATCGCAACTATGCCAAGCGATGACACCCTCTCCAGGCTGCGGTGGCAGTTAGAGAGTTACTTCGGAGGATCGGATGACTAAACCCCTCGCCTACCTCCGCTCCCGCGACGTTCGAGTCCTGGCCCTGGCGATGGCCTACAGCAGGGTCATGCGGCAGGGACGGCCGGTGGAGAGGCGCGAGAAGCGACCGGCGAAGGTTGATAGTCGGCAACTCAAGTTAAAAGGGATGGAGCCAACCAAATGAAGCGCGGGACACCCGACCACCCGAAAACAATTATGCTCACGATGGCGCTAGAAGAGATCTACGCTAAACATCGGCGCAAGTCCCAATTTGGGGGCAGGGCTGAAGCCATTGGCATCTTGGAAGTCTTATGGGAATGGTGCTCCAAATACGCCATCCGAGGCGACATCGGGAAGTGGCCGAATGCGGTAATAGCGCAGGCGATTGAGTGGAGATGGAATCCTGATGAATTAGTATCTGCGCTGATCGAGTCGAGATGGCTGGATATCGTAGACGGACCCGCGCGGCTAGTGATTCACGATATCAAAGATCACGCCACTAATACTTGGAGGCAAAACCTTCAGGATGCAGGACTTACGTGGTGGGATGGCTCTCCTCCTCGGAAGTATAAACTCCAGAAAAACTCCAGAGACTTGAGTTTATCTTCAAGAAAAAGTCCACAGCCAGAGACAGAGCCAGAGCCAGAGACAGAGCACTCTCCCCCTACCCCCTTTCCGGGGGTGGAGACGGACGCACCATTACCGACTGACCTCTCCGACCTCGCCTCGCTGATCTGGTCGAATCACCCGAAGCACCGACGCCCGAAACTCGTCGCGGCCGAACGCGCTTTGGATGTCCTGGCGATGGACACGCCAAGCCCACTCGCCACGGCTCAAGGCATCGCCGACCGACACGGCGGCTGGGTGTCGTCGGCTGAGTGGACGCGGGAGGGTGGCCGGTACGTCCCGCACTTGCTCAAGTTCCTCGATCCGCGGGAGGGCCACTGGATGACCGAGCCACCCGAAGCCCAGAGCGATGACGACGAGGTCATGGCGATCATCCGGAAACGGAGCACGGCATGATCACCGAAGCATCCGCCTGGCAGGAACTCAAACGGCTGTCCGTCCTGACGACCTGGAAAAACATCGACGCCGCCGGCAAAGCCGAGTTCACCCGGATTCTGGCGCCGGCCTGCAGGACGCAGATGGAGTTGGCCGCGGCGATCTCCGAGTGGCTGAGAACCGAGATGTTCGTGCCGTCACCGTCCGACCTGCTGGGGCTGATCGCCGGCAACCGGAACGATTCATCGCCATCGGGCAACTGCCCGGACTGCAGCGGCAGCGGCCGCCGATCGTTCTGGGGGCTCGTGACCGTCGAACGCTGGCCGGATTCTGGACGCATCAAGCGGCGCCGGGTCGAGGAGATCCCGATCGAGGGTGACCCGAACATCTGGCTGCTGACTTGGCCGCGGCTGGCAGGCCAGGTGGACGGCGAGAACCAGACCGTCGAGATGTTCAGCGCCTTCTGCTCGTGCGACTACGGCCGCAGATTCCGAGACGCACAGGCGGGAAAGGCAAACTCATGAATCCAGCATTCGAAGCTCGCGTCCTAAAGGTCTTCGCCAGCGGCTTCCCACTGCCGCCCGACGCGCCGGTCCCGCCCGAACTGCTCCAGCACGGCTCCGTTGTGATCCGCGAGGCCGC
>JBDKSR010000133.1:0-3196 GCA_039680545.1 Bryobacteraceae bacterium
ATCCTGGCCGTGATCATGCTGCCCGCCTAGGAGCCAGCCGGTTTGCGAGGAAAAGGATGGCCATTGCTGTGACTGAGATGACAAGCACCAGGACTCGCGCCGTGGCCCCGTTGCCGGTCTGAACGGCTTCGTATACGGCTACCGATAGTGTCTGCGTGCGGCCCGGAATGTTGCCTGCGATCATGATCGTGATTCCGAAATCACAAAGCGCACGCGCAAAGCACAGCACCACGGCGGCGAGGACCGAGCGGCGCGCCAGCGGCAGCGACACCTGCCAGAAAATTCGCCATTCCGATGCGCCCAGCGTACGGGCAGCCCGTTCGTAGTCCCTGTCCACGCTCTCTAAAGCCGCTCTCGCCGACTTTACGAGCAATGGCGTTGCGTAAATGATTGCTGCTATCACCGCCGCCGGCCATGTGAACATGAGCGGGCTGCCGAAGATCCACTCATAGAACTGCCCCAACGGGCTCGCGTGTCCGGCCAACACGAGGAGGTAGTAGGCAAGCACGGTCGGAGGAAGGATCAGCGGCAGCGTGACGGCTGCATCCAGCAATTCCTTTCCCCGGAACTGCCGGTTCGCCAGCAGGTAAGCGAGCCACAATCCGATGGCCACGGCGGCCACCGTGGCGAGTGCTGCGACGCGAAGGCTCAGCCACAAAGGAAACCAGTCGATCCCCATGGAAGCCTTGATTATAACCGCCGCGTGCGCCCCACAAATAGCTCAGAAAATAGAACTTTTGCAATTAACCGGCGTTACAGTAGTGTCATGAACGCACCCATCCGGGCACCGCGCGGCGCCGGCCTTCGCGCGAGGGGATGGAAGCAGGAAGCGGCGCTGCGCATGTTGATGAACAATCTCGATCCTGAGGTTGCGGAGCGTCCCCAGGACCTCGTGGTGTACGGCGGAGCGGGGAAGGCGGCCCGCAACTGGGAGTGTTACCACGCCCTCGTGCGCGAACTGACGGTGCTCGAGGACGACGAGACGCTGCTGGTGCAGTCGGGAAAGCCCGTGGGTGTATTTCGCACTCATGAGGAAGCCCCGCGCGTGCTGATTGCTAATGCCAACCTCGTGGGCCATTGGTCGAACTGGGAGCATTTCCGCGCGCTGGAGCGGTTGGGACTCATGATGTATGGCCAGATGACGGCCGGAAGCTGGATCTACATCGGATCGCAGGGGATTGTCCAAGGCACTTACGAGACGTTCGCCGCCGCCGGGCGCAAGCATTTCGGTGGCTCACTGGAAGGCAAGTTGATCGTTTCCGGTGGCATGGGCGGCATGGGCGGAGCCCAGCCCCTGGCCGCTACGATGAACGGGGCTGTCTTCCTTGGCATCGAGGCCGATCCGGAGCGCATCGAACGCCGCCTGAAGACCGGCTATTGCAACATGATGGCGGCCGATCTCGACGAGGCGATGCTCATTCTGGAGGACGCCCTCCGCGAAAAACAAGCCATCTCGGTGGGCCTGGTTGGCAATTGTGCCGAGGTGCTTCCGGAGATGGTCCGGCGGGGTATCGTTCCCGATCTTCTGACGGACCAGACCAGTGCGCACGACCCGCTGAACGGATACATCCCCGCCGGGCTTTCCGTAGCACAGGCCGCGGCGCTCCGCGCATCGGACACAAAGGAGTACCTGCGCCGGTCAATGGATTCGATCGCCGTTCACGTGCGCGCCATGCTCGATATGCAGAAGCGCGGCTCGGTCGTCTTCGATTACGGAAACAACATCCGGCGGATGGCGGCTGACCGTGGTGTCGAGGATGCCTTCTCGATCCCCGGCTTTGTGCCCGAATACATACGCCCGATGTTCATGGAGGGACGCGGTCCCTTCCGTTGGGTGGCCCTGTCCGGTGAGCCCTCTGATATTGCTGCTACCGACGATCTCGTCTGCCGGCTCTTTCCGGCGAATGAGACGCTTTCACGCTGGATTTCTCTGGCGAGAAAGCAGATCCGGTTTCAGGGTCTCCCGGCGCGGATTTGCTGGCTTGGCTATGGCGAACGCGCCCGCTTTGCGCTGGAGATCAACCGCATGGTGGCTTCCGGGGAACTGAAAGCACCTATCGTGATCGGACGCGATCATCTGGACTGCGGCTCTGTGGCCTCGCCATATAGGGAAACCGAGAACATGAAGGACGGGAGCGATGCCGTGGCGGACTGGCCGATCCTGAACGCGCTCCTCAATACGGCGGCGGGCGCCAGTTGGGTTTCCGTGCATAACGGTGGCGGCGTCGGCATCGGTTACTCTTTTCACGCCGGTCACGTCACGGTGGCCGACGGCACTCTCTCATCGGCCCGCTGTCTCGAACGCGTCATGACGTGCGACCCTGGAATTGGCGTCTTGCGCCACGCTGACGCCGGTTACGACGAGGCCGTGCGATTCTCCACCGCCTCGGGACTACGCATTCCCATGAAACAGGGGCACAACCCAGCCGTATGACGAGCGCGATCCTGGTGCGAGGTGCCAGACAGTTGTTGACGTTGCGTGGATCCGACGCTGCGCGGCGAGGCGCCTCCCTGCGCCAACTGGGTCTCATTGAGGATGGCTCCCTGATCATTCGCGACGGGAAGGTTGCCGCGGTCGGTACAACGCGCCGCATTGAGAATCTAGCCGAAGCACGTGACGCCCGTGAGATCGACGCCACTGGCCGTGTGGTGATGCCAGGTTTTGTGGATAGCCACACGCACCTCGTCTTCGGCCCCCCTCGTCTCGACGATTACGAAATGCGGCTCGCGGGGAAGGACTATCACGAGATCGCGGCTGCCGGGGGAGGCATTCTCTCTAGCGTCCGGGCCGTTCGTACTACTTCCTCCCGGGCCCTTCTGCGTGAGACCCGCCGCCGCGTGGATGCCTTCGTTCGCCACGGGACAACAACCATCGAGGCGAAATCGGGTTACGGGCTTGATGAGTCGAACGAGTTGAAGTGCTTGCGAGTACTGGCGGGCCTTGATGGCAATCCGCTCGACATCCATCCCACGTATCTTGGTGCGCACGTTGTTCCACCCGAGTACGCGGGTTTTCCGGACGAATACATCGATTGGGTGTGTTCTAACATCCTGCCCAACATCTCGCGGCGGCGCCTGGCGCGATTCGTTGACGTCTACATTGAACGTGGCGCATTCGGGTTGGACGATGCCCGCCGTTATCTCGAAACAGCCCGATCGTTGGGGTTTCTCCTGAAGGCGCACGCCGAGCAGTTTT
>JBDKSR010000134.1:0-3912 GCA_039680545.1 Bryobacteraceae bacterium
TCGGCAGCGCACGGTCCTTCTATGGCGCGGCTGCGTTGTCCAGCCTTCTGCTCGCTTTGCAAGTGCTCTCCTTCTGGCTCGTGATGCGGGCATATGGCATGCCGCTTTCCATCTGGCATGGAGCAGCCGTGTTTCTCATCGTCCACCTTGGGACGATGGTGCCGAACGCGCCGTCCAACGTCGGTACGTACCAGTTCTTCACGGTGCTCGGGCTCATGCTTTTTGATGTGGACAAGACCGTCGCAGCGGGCTTTTCAGTGGCGGTCTTCCTGATACTGACGATTCCGCTTTGGGTTATCGGGCTCTTCGCGCTCGGGCAAACCGGGCTGACACTTCGAATGGTACGTGAAGAAGTGGCGAAAATCGCGAAACAACGCTAATCAGGCCTGCGCCGCGCAGTCTGCCTGCTTACGAAGATCGCCGCCTATCGATGACGACCATATTGCATCTGGCCTCTTTGCAGCGGGATAAATCCGTCTCGCAGCTATAGCCCAGCCGTTCGAGGACCCGGCGGTACAACACGTCACAATGCCCGCAGTAGTCGGGATACGGTTCCATGTGCCTGGTCTCGAGAAGCCGCGTCATGGAAGGGCACTTGTGCATATCGATGCGGAAAACGCCCGCGTCTTCGTCCAACTCCATCGTGAAGTCGGCGGCCTCTTCGTTCAGGGTGTGGCTCCAATAAAGCCAACAGCCGAGGATGCCGTTCCTCTCGACCAGTTCCTTGAGATTGCCCAGAAAGTTGTCCGAAAGATAATTCCAGAAGTCGAGGACGGCATCCTCACCTCCCCGCGCATGCAGATACTTGAACAGCTCGCTGTAAGCAGGGATGAAATCGGTGCAGGCGATCATGCGTCCCTCCGCGTGAAGCGCTGTACGCTCCGGCCGGTCTGTTCGTCGTACTCGAGGAGTTCCGCTCTGAACGGCGTGCCCGCGCAGATGGCCTCGTTCACCGTACTCGTTACCTCGCGGAACAACCGGGCGACGTGATACCCCGTGTTTCGCATGTGCATCACGTCGGGCGAACTCTCGACCTCCACACGCAACTCGTCGTCCGTGGCGCGCACATGGATCCGGCCGCCCTCGGAGCCGTATAGATCTTCGAGATACTCGCGCAGCGCGTCGAGTCCGCGCTCGGCGATCTTTTTCTTCAGGGGAGCGTAGAAGGCGCTCGAGAATTGCCATAGGTACTCGCGCACCGCTTCCGGACCGTAGGTGCGGTCCAGATACTCGATACCGTTGCTGAGCGCGCCGTGAAAGTCAGGGTGGCGGTATGCATTGTCGGCCGCCGTCCGGCGCATAATTCGCTTTTCCATGACTTAGTCCTTGAACAAGGTCCGCAATTGCCGCAGCGCCGAGTCGGCCAAACGGTCACCCGCGCCCGGCAAGTAAAAGGTCGCGCCTGGAGTTGGCTCATATCCACCCTGGTCGAATGACGGCCGGGTGGGGATGTAGCCGATTGCATCGTTCGCGAGTTCGACAACCAGCGTGTGGCGGGCCGGCGAAGAGTTGCGGATGTCCATGCCAAATTCGCAGAATATTTCGCCCGGTAGCCCCACGATACCCACGTCCCCGACGCGCAGCACCATGACCTCAACCCGGTCGTCGGCACCTTGTTTCTGGTACATGCCGAGGCGCGTAATAGCCCAATACGCGTCGGGAAGTCCGTCCACTTGGCCGGGTTCAGGAGAGCTGTGCTGCCGCTCAATGACTTCCTCGCACCAGCGGCGCTCTTCTTCTGAGATGGGAATGCGCGGCAGTGTCACGCGCTCGCTGGAGACGGCCAAACGGTCACCCTCGACCGGCGTCGATGCCGTCAGGGCTTGCGCGGCGTCCAGCGCCAGCATAGAGCCGATCCGTTCGTTCATCTTGAAACCACGCCCCTGCTTGGGATCGGTGTAATCAAGCTGATTAATATTTCCGGCGCATCCATTGAAAAACGCAGTCACGAAGCTGTCGCCGTATAGCTGCGACATCCCGGCGTAGAGATAGCCCGGCCAGTCCGCCGAGTACAGCCAATTGTCACCGGCGAGAACTGCGGCGTGCAGCGGAAAGTTGACGGCTGCGGCACGCGGGGCGCCGTCCTCCTCAACCACCAGCGTCGAGAGATGAGAGTCGATCGGGCCAAGAGGCCGCACTACGAAGTCCGGGTCCAGATTCTCCCAGTTCATGTGCGTCTGGCCGTCCCTACACAGCAGGCGGCGGTTGAAGGACACACGCGTTTCTTCGGCAGATCCGGCACGGAGTGTGGCAGGGCGAAGGCCGGAGTCCGCGCGGATCACTGCTTGGGCCGCTTTGGTCAGGAACTGCTCTACGTCGGAGTCTGCGGCTTTGGGCAGGGCCCCCAGTCCCATCGAAGCCGGGCCGCTGTGTGTGTGGGTGGATGCGACCAAGAGGTTCGACGGAGGCACGCTGCAGCCGCGGGCGGCGACGTCGCGAATCAATGCGACGTTCGCGCGGTCCATCATGCAGATGTCCACGGAGAGCAGCGCAGCCTTGTGCCCGGCGGCATCTTCAAAAACGAGAGCCCGGGCGCAGAGCGGGTCGTGCTCACCCCTCGCTGCGTAATCCGTGCGGTAATTCCCCATCAAAGGCAGGCCGGGCTTGGGAGTGTAATCAACGGCCGCTACTCCGACGCGCATGTTTGCAGATACCCCTAGTCCACTATCGTATCGAGATTCGCGAAGACGGTGCCCATTTCCGGCCAGACCGGTTCATCGAGCGGCGTATTGCCGCGACGTTCGCCCATGGCATCTTGACTGAAGTCCGCAGCCAAAATAAAATCACCCGAAGAATCGTTCTCATGGGACCACCGGCAAATACGCTATAGTGTCTGCCAGCAGCATTGCTGTTGTTATCCGCCGGAAGAAGACGACATGAATCGAAGAGACTTTGCGAAGGGCCTTGCGAGCGGGACCGTGGCGCCATTCTTGCGGGCCGCCACTCAAGGCGGCGGCATCCGGATCGGCTCGCGCCGGGAACTTTTCATTGACGATTATCTCGTGGAGCGTTTCACGGGAGGCGCGCAGTTACGGCTTCATCATCCTGAGCGCAGAGAGATCGCGATTGTTCATGACGCGCCATGGGAAGGTTGCGGGACTGGCTATCACACGGTATTTCAAGACGGCGGCCGTTACCGTATGTATTACAAGGCATGGGCACATGATTTCGACAAAGGAGCGGCGCACCCTCTCGTGATTGCTTACGCCGAGAGTCGCGACGGCATTCATTGGGAAAAGCCCAACCTCGGACTTGTCGCCTTCAAGGGTTCAAAGAAGAACAACATCATTCTCGACAACACGCATGGCAATTACGCCCACGATTTCTCGCCGTTCGTGGATCGCAACCCCGCCGTTTCGGCCGGCGCCCGCTATAAGGCCGTAGGCTATGCCAAGCCGCACGGGCTGTACGCTTTGAAATCGGCGGACGGCATCGAGTGGCGTTTGATGAGCGACCAGCCAGTCATCACCGAGGGCAAGTTCGACACCCAGAACATTGCGTTTTGGGATGGATTGATCGGCAAGTACCGTGTGTACATCCGGGATTTCCAGGAGGGCCGGCGGGACATCAAGACCGCAGTCTCAGATGACTTCCTGCATTGGACCACTCCGGAATGGCTGACCTATTGCGGAGCGCCGCAGGAACAGCTTTACACCAACCAGATCAGGCCATACGACCGCGCGCCCCATCTCTACATCGGCTTCCCGGCGCGCTACGTGGACCGCGGCTGGACGGAATACACGAAGTTGCTGCCTGAGTACGGCCTGCGACAGGAGCGGGCAAAGGCGAGTACGCGTTTCGGCACGGCCGTTACGGATTCGCTGCTCATGACGAGCCGTGACGGACGCCAGTTCCATCGTTGGGACGAGGCTTTTCTGCGCCCCGGCCTGCGTACGCGCTTCAATTGGGCAT